>JBFHIZ010000027.1:0-29648 GCA_041596215.1 Lachnospiraceae bacterium | reverse complement strand
TGACGGTATATACTGAAGTTGTGACGGTAGGGGGTGTGGACAAAATCTTAGACTTTTTATAGAAAGGATTTTGTTTATGTTTTCATATGCGGAACGTAGAGTAACTATTAATCTTTACATTAAATACAATTTACAAGTTAACCCAGT
This sequence comes from Lachnospiraceae bacterium, assembly GCA_041596215.1. Lineage (GTDB taxonomy): Bacteria > Bacillota > Clostridia > Lachnospirales > Lachnospiraceae > JBFHIZ01. Next base: position 29,501 of record JBFHIZ010000027.1, on the reverse strand, counting down.
AATTAAAGAATTAGGATATCTCTCTAGACAAATCTTATATAAATGGTATAAAGAATATATTGAAAAAAATGGGTTTCCAAAAAAGTTTATTAAAAAGTCAAATTACTCAGATGAGCAAAAAAATAAAGCAGTCATGTATTATCTTAATCATGGGAAAGTATTATAAAACACAATAAGAGTTCTTGGTTATCCATCTAGAATAACATTAAGAGCATGGATCGATGAAGTTTCACCTAATTCAAGAAAGAATTGCCATGTAAGCAACTATAAGGTAAGATATTCGAAAGAGAAAAGAAAACAAGCGGTTTTTGACTTGTGCGAAAGAGATGGTTCTGCAAATAAAATAGCAAAGGCACATGGTGTTCCAAGGTCAACGCTATATGAGTGGAAGAAAAAAATGCTTTACACGGAGAATGCTGAACTTATGTCAAATAGAAAAGAAATCAAAAGCAAAAGGAAGTTGAAAAAACAAATACTTTAAGTAATGAAAAAATTAATCTAGAACAGCAAGTTGAGCTTCTAGAAAAAAAGGTATTTCGATTGCAACTAGAAAATGATATATTAGAAAAAACCGCAGAATTAATAAAAAAAGAGAAGAGCATCAATCCTGAGTTGTTAAACTAAAAAAAAAGCCATAGTGATTGATGCTCAAAAAAACAAATATAAAATAAATGATTTACTTGCTTCCTTAAATATGGCTAAGAGTAGTTACTTTTATCATGAAAAAGCTTTACAAAAACTCGACAACTATATTGAAATTCGAAAGATAATAGAGCAAATATTTATTGATTCCAGAAAGACTTATGGATATCGGCGTATCCATGCAATTTTGAAAAATATACAGATTTAATTATCAGAAAAAGTTGTTCGTAGAATTATGCGTGAAGATTTTTTAAGTGTACAACGTGTTAAAAAAAGGAAGTATAGTTCCTATAAAGGGGAAATAAGTTCTGCAGTTCCTAACATAGTAAATAGAAATTTCCATGCAGATAAACCAAATAAGAAATGTTTAACAGATATTACCATGTTTTATATATCTACTGGAAAAATATATTTTTCTCCTATTATTGACTGTTTTGATGGTATGGTTGTTACTTGGTCAATTGGAGTATCTCCTAGTGCAAATTTAGTAAATGAAATGTTAGATGAGGCAGTAACAACATTAAAAAATCGTGAATATCCAATTGCTTATTCGGATCGTGGATGCCGTTATAGGCGGCCAGGATGGATTGCAAGGATGAACAACGCAAAGTTGGCCCGATCTATGTCAGAAAAAGGGTGCTCGCCTGATAATGCTGCTTGTGAAGGATTTTTTGGCAGACTTAAAAATGAAATGTTTTATGGAAAATCATGGATCAATGTAACCAAGGAAGAATTTATAAAGGAACTAAATATATATATTAAATGGTACAATGAAAAAAGAATAAAAATGTCACTCGGAGCGATGAGCCCATTGGAATATAGATATAGTTTGGGTTTGTTAGGTTAAGTCCAAGAAAACATCCGCACCCCCTGGTGTTACAATAAAGGTTGACACCGTCAGTTCACAGTTGTTTAAACCATAAGACTGCAAATGTAATTCACGAAGCATTTGCTCATTGAAGTTTCTTTTTTTATGTCCACTTTATTGACAGAGATTCACTTTTTCACTTTATTATGCATGTAGTGAAGTGAAATTTTTATAAAATATCAAATAGATAAGTCCTAGAATTGAAACGATTTTTTAAACTTACAATTGCTATAATAGCAAAAGAATGTATTCTCCATTGAATTATTATTACGCTGTATATGTTTACAATAATATATATTTTAATTGATTAACCTTATGTCTAAAAAGTATTAATTTTTACTAGACTATATAAAAATTGTGATTATAAGTGATGGGAATTCAATACCAGAAAGGGGTAAGTGCTGAAGATTATTAGCATGAAATAGTATATGAATTTAGAAGTAAACAACTTAAGTTTTAGTTATGAAATAGGGAAAGATAGGGAATCGAAGCTATATGTATTAAATGATATCAATTGCCAATTTGAAGACGGGAAAATGTATGCACTGATTGGTAAATCAGGAAGTGGGAAAAGTACACTGCTTTCTCTACTCGGCCGTTTGGATACGGTAAATGAGGGCGAAATTATGTATGACGAAAAAAATATCAATGATATTTCGAGAATTGATTATTTGAGAAATTGTTGTACGATGGTTTATCAAGATGCAAGATTGTTCCCATTGCTTACGGTGGAAGAGAATATCACATTTCCAATGGAATTACAGGGAGTTAGTAAAAAAGAATGTCATAAAAGAGCGATGGAACTGATGGAAAAGGTAGAATTATCCTCTTCTTATGTGAAAAGACTACCATCTGAATTATCCGGTGGTGAGCAACAAAGAGTTGCAATCGCAAGAGCATTAGCAGTAGGGACAAAAGTGCTTTTGGCAGATGAACCGACAGGAAACCTTGATCGAACAACGGGAGATAATATAATAAAATTATTATTAAATATGGCTAATAAAGAAGGATACTGTGTAATTGTAGCTACACATGATGTAGAAATGATGAATATTGTAGATCATGTATATCAAATTATAGATGGGGATTTATTAGAGGATGCGAGAGAATAATTAAATATTCAATTATAGGATAAGGGGAGAATATGTTTTTAAAGAATAGTATTAAGGGATTATATCGTACACCATTTAAATCGATTTTTTTGATTTTACTACTGGGAATTACAACGTTTATATGGGAACTAGGTATGTCTACGTATGTAGATATTGAAAATTATTTAGAAAGTTGTGATGATTTATATGTAACACTAGGTGAATTAGAATATGTGATACCAAATCAAATTTTAGAATTAGAAGAAGCGAATTATTTAAACAGTGCATTAAATTCAGAAATGATAAACAATATACCACAGGATAACTCTGTACTTTTTGCTGAAAAAAGTAAGGAGTATTTTTGTAATATAGAGGATTACAAAAGAACGGATACTTTTACCAGAACAAAGGATGAGGTGGTGTTAGTTGTAACAGGAATTCTTTATCAAGAAAAATATAATTGCTATCAGGCGAGGGTAAAAGAGTGCCTATTTGCACATAAGGATATGACTGGTGATACGCTTCTAATTAGTGCAGAAGAGATGAGTTTTGATAAGGGAAACGACTATGTGATTCATGCTAACCTATTTTCAGATGTTGCGATGCTGTCTTATCTTGTACCTTCGACATATGAGGTGTTGCAATCTGGTAAAGAAATTTCAATGGGCTATGCGCTTGACGAGGAAGAATCGGTTCCGAATCAGTATTTAGAACTTGCTGAAGAATTAAGCGTAAAAGATAATGGAATAGCTATTTGTCCAACAGGAAATATTGAGTCATTACTTATGTTTCATCAAAATATACTTTACATTGAAGAGGGAAGAACATTTTCAGAAGAGGAGTATGAAAATGGAGAAAAAGTTTGCATCTTAAATGAGATCGTTGCAAATCGTCTCGAAAAAGAAATAGGAGATGAAATCCAACTATCTTGGACAAATGGAAGCGTGTTTGGGTTCTGGAATAGTTATTGGGTTGATAGTGGATTTGATTTCGTAGAAAAATATAAAATAATTGGAATCACAAACGCGCTAAATACAGAAAGTTATAAAGTTTTTGTGCCGAATAATCCAGATTTATTTAAAGATGGAGAAACAATGGATGGGGAGGTTCTACATGTTATTATAGATAATCGTTCTGCAGCTGAATTTGTAGGAAAGGTAAGAGAAAATCAAGAAGATTACTATCGCTTTAGTATATATGATCAAGGATATGCAGAAACTGTATCCGTTTATCTTAGTGTAAAAAATGTCGCAAAAATTATTGTATGGTCCGTGAGTATTTTGTGCTTTGCTACGATTCTATTGATTGCATATATATCCATTGTAAAACAAAAGGATGCAACAGTTACGATGTTAGGCTTAGGGTCTAAAAGAAATCAAGTCATTCGATACAATGTATATTCAGGTACGATATTAGGTTTATTTGGAATGACAATAGGAACGATAGGAGCTATTTTTTCGAGAGGTAAAGTTTTTGCTTGGATAGAAGAAATTTCTAACAATAATTTTAAAATTGATTTTCGCTTTAGTGATTTCAATCAATCGATGCAACGTAAATCCATTGAATTTCATTTATTCGCAGGGAAGGAATTGTTTCTTCAGTTTGCTTTAATATTGTTTATGGCTTTATTTTTAGTAGTATTAGTTTTTTCGATACAACTTAGCAAAACAAAAGTAAGAGGAAAACAAAAAATCAGGTCTAATCAATCCTTGAAAATTCATTACCATAGATATTTGAAAGGTGGAAATGGATTTGCATTTAAACGGATTTTCAGAAATAAAGCACGTAGCATTGGTGTGATGATATTAGGAATTGCAGTTGCGATATTTTTAGGTGAGATCTTAAGTGCATCATCATTATCGAGTGAAAATTTGAATTATCTTTTACAAAATGAAGAGATTCAAGGAACTATGGTAAATTATAACGGAAACAGTTCCTATAATTTGCTTTTAGAAAAAGAAGATATGGTGAAATTGATGGAAATACCTAGAATAGAGAAGATTGATGGAACAAGTCAAGAATCGTATCTGTATTTAGGAAAAAGTATTGATAAAAATGGACAACCTCAAATTTATGAGCCTCTTCAAATATCAGCAGGCGTTGAAGGATATACTATTGTTGCATTACAGTTTTTAACAGCACCCAATTTAGTATTTACGACAAGTTTAGATAAGACAGAAGAATTTTATTATGTAAAAGAATATGAAACAATATTTTTAGATGGATATGATGAAAACTTCTTAAGGGTTCCATACGCGGGCGAACTTTATGGAATGATTTCCTATACGATGGCAGATAAAAACGATATAGAACTAGGGGATACGGTTGCAGTGTCACAATTTCGTCCAGGTGCTGGGGCAGGAGGATTTTTAGAATACCATATTAAAGTGATTGGATTGTTTCATAGTGGATTCAAGGAGGAAAATATATATTGTCCTTTAGATGCGATTTTAGATGTTTCATTTTTAACTGATGGAAAAGAAAATTTCGAAGAGTTTGCTTATGGTGGAAGAGAACAAGAATATCATGTGAATAATATTACGGTGCAATTTGATGGGATTCAAAATATTTCGGAATTGAAAGACCAGTTAGTTGATATAGGATTAGAAGAAATGATGACTGCACAATCAAATCGTAAATATATCATTTTAGATGATGGAATTGCCTTAAGTAATTTAAATGGATTGCGTATACAGGACCAATATACAAGAATATTAATGGTCTTAATGATTGTTTTATGTGCTTCTGCAAATATATTCTTTTCTATAATACTAGTGCGTGGACAAAAATCACAAATTGGAATTATGCTTAGTTATGGAGCAACAAAAATCCAGATGTATATAGCCTTTGGTTTAGATATCTTTATTCTTTATTTTGTAGGAAATGGCATAGGAATTTTGATTCTAAATCAATTTGAGAATGTGGTTAAGAGTAGAAATATTTTAATTTTAGTAATGGTAGGGATCTGCTTTATTGTAGGAAGTAGTTTTGCTCTACTTAGAATTACTCATGGCAATTTATCGCTACAAATGAAAAATGTGGATGAATAATATTTATGCAAATATAAATGTAACGTACGTAACGATTATCTGTGCTGAAAATCAATATTTTTTTTAGATATAAAATTAAGTGAATTTATAAAAGGGATACTATATACTTAATTTAAAAAAATAATTTGAAGTAAGAGCAATCATTAATACAGTGTCGTTTGCTACTAACAGCACACGACACATGTGGAGACGGTCTCACTGTTAGTTAAGAAGTAGATTTAAAGGATATCGATTTATTCGGTATCCTTTTTGTTAATATGTACTGTAATGACAATTCAAACTCATAGCCTCACTTTTTTATGAAGTATTTTATCATGAATATCAGTGTTGCTGTTGCAACTTTAGTTTAGCATCTCATAGAAATATGCATTGATCTAAGTTAGTAGTAATAAATAAGCTTATACTTTACAACAAGTTTTAGTCTGTTTTTATTGTTTGTAAATGTGAATGGGGACTTCTTAGCATTGAGAAATGTTCTAAATTTGTTTTAGGTATGTTAGAAATGTCAAGAAGCTTAAAGTCAAAATGTTTATAAATATCTGTATTTATTTTTTTGTGAGTTTCTAAGTAACAAAAAATACCCTTTTCATCGAATTCCTTAAGAAAAGGAGTAAGTAATTTTGAAGAAAACCCTTTCTTTTGATGCTTTTTTTGAACAGCTAAAGTGAATAAATACCAATGAGGATTTTCAGCATATTTTTTATGTAAGCAATTAGAAAAATTATTATAAGTAAATAAGGATTTTTGAATACCAAAACGAACGTTAAAGGAAAGGCTTAAACCGCCATGTTTTATATAATTTGAAATTGAAATTCCTGAAGCATTCTCAGGAAACCAGATAATGATTCCTTCCAGTTTTTTGCTAGTGGCATAAATATGACCAAATTCAAAGGCTGAACTTACCATTACATTATAAAAGTATGTGATTTTTTGTGTATTATATTCCTCATTATTTAAAAAATATAGCATTAATGGATCATCTTTAAATGAGGTGGCTATAATCTGAGCACATTTATTAAGGTCATTTTTTTTTACTTTGTAGAGGGATTTGATGTTCATATTGCTACCTCAGCTTTCTCTTTAAATGAACCTGAATTTTTAATTTGAACCATCCACTTATTTAAAAGAGAATTGTTGTTTGAATTCTAGAGTTAAGGTTCGTTGTTTTCTTGGTTACATATTTTCTGCCCCAGGGGGCACATCCTTTTGTTGATAGTATTATCATATATGCCTTTAATTTTTCTGTCTAGTAATTATAGCTGATCCATCTAAAATATTGTATGATTAAATCAGAATTTGTGTTTTTTGCAATCGAAAAGAGATACCGAAGTATCAAAAACAGAAATGACCGAATTATCTATAATCAAAAGCGAATACAGGAAACGACACCAGGAAATCGAGCAAGAAAACAAATTGCAAACATTACACATTTATCTGGGTTATAAGTAAAACAAATCATAAACAAGGGACCTCTATAAAAATTTTTAGATTCCCTTGTAAAATGGGGGAGCTGTTTTTGATTTGCCGATTGTTGTTTTTTTGTGTAGAGCTTATCTTCTTAAATAGTAGATAACTTGAGTTGTAGAATTCTTGATGAGGTTATACCAAGGTGTATTTTCAAGAACCAACGCTTGGTCCAAGATGAAAATATTATCATATAACAAACTTAGGAAAAACGGAATTAGAAAGATATATAAATGATTGGGAAAAAATTAGTGGAATTGTGTCCGATATTGGTATGGAAATAAACTAAGCATTCAGTTTTAGGACTTAGCTTTTTGCGTTATACTTAATTTGTAACGTTTTATTGTTTTCGATGTCTTATATATGAAAGAGAGGTGAAAATGTGACTGATTTTGAAAAAATATATAGTGTATATTATCAAGATGTTTTTAAATTTGTCATGGCTCTTTCTCATGACAAGGAACTTGCAGAAGATATAACTCAAGATACATTTTTAAAGGCTATCAAGAATATAAAAAGCTTTAGAAAACAGTGTGAATTTAAAGTTTGGTTATGTCAAATTGCTAAAAACCAATACTTCACGGTGTATAAACAGAATAAAAAGTATGTTCACTATGAGCAAGATAATTGGGAAGAAAAAAGTGATAGTTTTGATTTGAAATTTGCAGAGAAAGAAACCGTATTTGAAGTTCATAAAGTTTTACATTTGCTAGACGAACCGTATAAAGAAGTGTTTTCATTAAGGGTGTTTGGTGAATTGTCTTTTATGGAAATAGGTGTTTTATTTGGGAAAAATGATAGTTGGGCAAGAGTTACTTTTTACCGCGCAAAGTTAAAAATAAAGGAGATAATTGAATGAAAAAGGATTGTAATATTGTCAGAGATTTATTACCATTGTATTTTGAAAAAATTTCTAGTGAAGAGAGCAATGAGTTTGTTGAAAAGCATTTAACAAATTGTGAAAGCTGTAATGAATATGCAAATAGAATAAAGGACAATCTGTTTCAAAAAACAAAAGAAATTAAAGATGAAAATAGTTATGTACTTTCGTTAAAAAAGCTAAAGATAAGGTTGCTTAAGAAAAATATTATTGTTTCTGTTATATCAGCAATAGTTGCAGTGAGTTTGATATTGCTAATTCAATTAATACAGATTCCTATTGAATATGACGAGAACCTATTTGCAATCATGGAAGCTGAGGATGGCGTGATTGACATTGTTTTTGAAGATAGTGATTACTATTGTGCACATGGAGTTGAAAGAGAAGTAGTTAAGGATAATAAAACTATTAATATTCAATATATATATTTTACAGATTCTATATGGACCAAATTTTTTACTAATGACAAACCAAAGGATGCACTTCAATTTTCAGTTGGACAGTCAATTGCTACTGATTACAGTGGCAAAGGAGATACGACTAGACTAGAAGGACAAGTTGATTATATCTATTATTTAGTAGAGGATTATAAAAAAACGGATTTGACGGATGAAGAATTTTTACAATTAGCAGAGAATGGCATATTGTTGTGGAGCAGAGAATAAGTTCTCTTAAAAAGTGTCTACAAATTCAAAAGAAAGAAGTGATAATATGAAAGTATACTTAGGGTCAAAGGCAATGCTTAAGTATCATATGTAGAGACGGCCGTTTGATGACGAGAGTGGAAAAAATGGACACAAAATGCTGTGGTATTTACTAATTTTGGGCTCGAATAAAGGATTCAAAAATGACAGTTCTTGAAGCTAAAAAAAATAGGAGGGTAACTATTTGCATATGAATTTGAAGGAAAGAGCACGTTGTTTAAAGATAGATATACCTGCAATAATGATTGCGTTAAAAGATAGACAAACACCAATTCTGGCAAAAATTCTAGCAGGAATAGTTATTGTTTATGCATTGTCTCCAATAGATCTTATTCCGGATTTTATCCCGGTTTTAGGTTATTTAGATGATCTTATTATCCTGCCATCATTAATTGCACTTATTATTAAATTGATTCCAAATGAGGTTATGAATAGATATAGAGCAGAAGCAAATGGCTTAGCCAAGAAACAGAAAAAATGGTTTTACGCCATTCCATTTGTAGTAATCTGGATTTTAATATTGCTAACAATTTGCATCAAAATATTTTTGTAGTTTGATAATGAAAAAAAAAGGGAATATTTCTGAATTGATAGAGTTAATCGACTTTAAATATTTAAAAGTTTTTTATTTTATTTAAGACAAAGGTGTAGTATGATAAGATTATAAGAAGATATATTAAGAAAATGCTTTATAAGGTATAAACTTTAACATTGTGAGTTTGGTATTTTAAGAATTGAATAAAACTTACTTCAACTAAAATATTTCAGACTATCTTAGAAAAATCTATTTGGAGGAAAATATGAAAATAGCAGTAACAGCAGCTAGTGGTAAGTTAGGAGCAGCAATTGTCAAATCTGTTGCTGATTTAATATCAGCAGAAAACGTAATAGGTTTAGCAAGGACACCAGAAAATGCAAAACACTTAGGTGTTGATGTACGTTCAGGAGATTATAGTGACAAAGAAGCATTAGAAAAATCGCTGCAAGATGTAGATGTTCTTTTATTAGTTTCGGGGAATGATGACCCTACTAAGCGTATCGAGCAACACAGAAATGTGATTCAAGCAGCAGTAAAGTGTGGTGTAAAGAAAATTGTTTATACAAGTGTGCAGGGAGCAGAAGAAGGCACAGCATTTTCACCTGTTATTCAAAGCAATAGACAAACGGAACAGGATATTAAGGATAGTGGATTAGACTGGGTTATTGGTCGTAACGGAATCTACATGGAACCAGATATTGAATATATTGATACTTATAAGAAATTGGGGAGAATCACTAATTGTGCTGGAGATGGGAAATGTGGTTATACTTTAAGAGAAGAACTTGCATTCGCTTATGCAAAGATGTTAACTGAAGATAAACATAATTCAAAGACTTATAATTTACACGGTGAAAGCATTACACAATACCAACTTGCGGATTATCTAAATAGTGGGTTTGGGACAGAGCTTAAATATATTCCTTTAACTGTAGAAGAATATCATAAAGAAAGAATAGCTGAATTAGGTGAGTTTATGGGTACTATTATTGCAGGGATCTATCAAGGAATCCGTCAAGGGAAAAATGATAACATAAGTCAATATGGAGAAGCAGCGGGTAGAGAACATCGAAGTTGGAAAGACTATTTTGATAGTCTTAAATGTAATAAGTAAAACTGAAAATGGGGGATATATATCAATAAAAAGGATCATTTGAGATTACAGTTGATGGTGTCACGAAAATTGTTAAAGAAAAGGATTCCATGTGTATAGAATCTAATCTTATATATGGATGCGTAGCTTTAGAAGAAGGTGTATTATTAAATATTTTCACACCGCGCAGAGCGGATTTTCTTGAATAAGTAAAAATGTTACTAGAATTAGATAGTGACGGATTGATAAAGGAAATAATTTCATCATGAATTTAAAAAATAAAATTTTAATTGGAATTGGGTTTATCTTTTTAATATTGGGTGGAATTGGTCTTTTTATTCCAATATGGCCAACTACTCCATTTGTTCTGCTTGCAGCAGGATGTTTTTCTAGTAGTAAAAAACTTTCAAGTTGGTTGGAGAAGAATAAATTATTTAAAGAATATATTACCAATTATAGAGAAAGAAAAGGACTTAAAAAAGTTACAATTATAAAAAGTCTTGGGTTTTTATGGTTGACGTTAATTATATCTATGATAAGTATACAATCTCTTTGGGCGATAATTACAATGCCTATAATAGGAATTGCAGTAACAACACATATATTAATGATAGCAAAACCAAAATCATGAATTTATGTAAATTCATCTGAAAGGATGGAAGAAGTTTTGAGAGTATTAAAATAGTAGCAAGTTTTTTGTATGCGACAAAAGAAAGAGGCTCATAATATGTTTATGAGCTTTTTTTGTAAAAGTATCTGAAAGCAACAAAGAAGTGGATTTTTATCTTGAACAAAGGTCTTTTGATATCGATAAAATTTACTAAAACTTTACTATACAATATATAAATCTCTTTCGATATTTTAAAATAAATGCTATAATGTTACTAATTTAAGTGACGCAAATGTTTGAAATTAGTGTTATATTTGTAGGAGGAATGATGAAAGAAAATTTATATAATTACAAAAGAGTACATATTTTTAATACTGTGGGTATAGCATTTATTTCCACCGTATTGTTTATTCGAGGTATTGCAGGTGGAACCGCTACAATAAAAACGTTTTTAGCTTTATATATGCCAGCAACAATAGCATTAATTTTTACTTTCTTACCTATTAGAGAACGAATTAAAATGTTTGTGATTCCAATGTTGCCTTTTTTTGCATTAATTGCGATTGCTTTTTCTATGGGTGGAACTCCATCTTTTTATATTACGGCAATTGGGACATTGGCTATGGGGGCTTTGTATTTTGATCAAAAAAACTTAGCAATAAATATCACCTGTTTAAACATAGGAATTATTGCCATGTTAGTTTTTGATATGTCAAGTGTTATGGGCTTGCATAGTGATTTTGGAGCAAATTTAGACCAATTTATAAGATTGGATTTAATTGCAGTATTATTATATTTTGCAACAAGATGGGGACAAGGATATGTGTTCGATGCACTAAAAATGAAAGAAGAAGCAGACCAGTTAGTGGATAAATTAAAATCTACCTTTTCTGTAATTGAAGAGAGTACGAGAAATTTAGATGAAAGAATTGACTTGTTATCAAAAACTGCAAATGATTCTAGTGAGGTTAGCCATGCGATTCGTACGGCGGTGAAAGAAATGACCGAAGGAATTAATGTACAAGCGGAAGCTACCAATCGAATCAATGCATTGGTTTCTTCATCTGGTGTTAATGTTGATAATACCAATTCTTTAGCAGAAAAGGTACAAAATAAAACTGCGGATTTAAGTGTCAATGTAAAAGATAATAAAGTGAAGATAGATGATATGAGTGTTAAAATGGATGATATTTCAGAATCAATGAACCATGTAAATTCAGAAGTGACAATTTTGCAAGATAAATTAAGTGAAATCAAAGAATTTCTTGGCGATATTTCGAAAATTGCATCACAAACTAATTTACTTGCATTAAATGCATCGATAGAAGCAGCAAGAGCGGGAGAGCAAGGAAAAGGATTTGCAGTTGTTGCCGAAGAAGTAAGAAAATTAGCTGAAGAAAGTAATGTGACGGTAAATCGTATTTCAAAAATCATCGAAGAATTTAATGAGCATACGAGTAGCTCACTCAAAAGTGTAAATAGTGGAAATGAAATTGTAAAATATGGTGATAAATTGATGAAATCAGTTACGAAGGATTATGAAGAAATGTTATCTGTATTTTCAAATTTGGAAGAATATATCAAAGAGGAATATACGAATATCCAAGTGATTGCAAAAAACTTTAGCCAGATGGAAACTGAAATTGAACAAGTTGCATCGGTTTCGGAAGAACAAGCTGCAACGTCTCAAGAAATCTATGCATCGGTTGAAACACAATTGGAGGGAATTGAAGATATAAATTCTTCTGGTCAGGAAATAAGCGAAATTTCGAAACAACTAACAGATTTAATGAATAAAAAGGATTGAAAATTGGTATCTATTGTTGCTATGGTGTTAGGAATTACAAGTGTCGTAATAATCAATGAGCTAAACACAGAGCGATTAGTACAGCTTGAAGAAAAAAGGTATGATGAATACTTTATCCATAAAATCCTTTTCCATAGGTGAGATTACAGTAACAATGGATACACAAGTAGAATTAATGTCGAATATACTAGAAAACGTGGAAGATGTTAATGCAATTACGAAACGTTTAGATGCAGTGATTCGCAAGTTTTCTATATAGATAAAAAAGGGTGTTCCTATATGGAGCCCCTTTTTGCATTTCCTATAAAAGGTTTGTGGTAAATGAAATCCAAATGAGGGTATGCAAATATAGAATTTTTTATTTGAAATATTAAAAAATTATTTTTATGCAAAAAAATATATATTTTTGATGAATTTATAATATAATTTAAGATAATAATAATAAAATTTGATTATTTATACATAAATTAACAAAAAAAAATAAAATAGTAACAGCTTTAAACATGCATAAAATGGGGATTTTACTTGACATTTGCTAAGAAACTCTCTATTATATTTAATTAGGTACACAGTTGCCTTGCTATACGTAAATACATTTGATTACACATAATGGCGTGGGTAATATTTTACTCGCCCTTTTTTTATTTATATCATGAAAAGGGTGCCAAGAAGTTGTTAATGGAGATAAAATTGATATCAAAAAAATATTTGGATGATTATAAATTAGAAATAAAAACGGACGATAAAGGAAAGGTTACCAAAAAGTATCGGTATGATGGAAAATATTATCGCTTTGATTTGTTGGAGGAAAGTACAAAGAAATTTCGAATCGAATTGCTTATATATATAGTAGGAATTCTTATTGCTTTTTTTGTACCACTCTTTGTATATTCAACACTTACAAGAGTTTTTTATGTGGTTATTCCTTATATTACATTACTTATACCAATTTATTTGTTATTACAGGCAATTTATTATTTGTTTAGAAATAATGGAAAATTGAAAAGAGAAGAAAAAGAAAAATCATTTGATCGTTTAAAAGGAATTCCTTATTTTATGCTTTTTTTGTTGCTTATGGAAATTGTAGCTCAAATTGTAGGTTATGCAGAATGGGAAAACGAAATTGGTAGGGGTGATTATATTTTGTCAGGAGCAACTTTTATCGTATTACTGTTTACAACCTTTATCTTATTAAAGACAAGGAAAGTTTCAATAGAAACGATTAAGAAGATCGAATCAAAATAAAATGGATATTTAGCAGGAATCTGCTTAATATGATAAATGAAATGAAAACAAGGAGGAAAATTATGAGAAAGAGATTAGTAAAAAAATTGGCTTTAGCAATGACCGTAGTTATGCTAGCCGCAACTCTTGCTGCATGTGGAAATAATGCGAATAACGTAGTAAATAACACAGAAACAGAAGAGTCAGAAGTTGTAGAAGAAGTAGCAGCTGATACTACACTTGTAGTAGGATATGATTATTTTTCAAGCAAATTCAGTCCATTTTTTGGAACAACAGAATATGATATGGACGTTGCTGAAACAGTATCTGCAGCATTATTAGTTACAGACAGAGAGGGTAATGTAGTTCTCAAAGGAATTGAGGGAGAAACAATCCCTTATAATGGAACGGATTACACTTATACAGGAATAGCAGATTGTGTAATTACTCAAAATGAAGATGGAACAGTTGATTATGAAATTACAATCAGAGATGATGTATTATTTAGTGATGGGGAACCATTAACGATTGATGATGTATTATTTAGTATGTATGTATTATCTGATCCTACCTATGATGGGGCTTCAACATTTTATGCTCTTCCAATCGAAGGAATGGAAGAATATAGAAGTGGAATGGAATCGTTATCTAGTTTAATTTTAGCAGCAGGACGTGATAACACAGATTTCACATACTTTACAGAAGAACAACAAACTGCATATTGGACAGCTTTAGATGCAGCAGGTGTTGATTTTGCACAAGATATTATTGATTACTGTGTTGCAAATTATGCTGACTATGGCGATGCCGTTGGGGGATTTGATACCGCACTTGGTATGTATGTATGGGGATTTGGTTCTCCTAGCGAAGATGGAACAACCATTGAAGGTGCAGGAACTGGAACTGTATATGATACAGCAACCGTTACGGTAGAAGATTACTGGACTGAAATTGATGCAGCGTATGGTGGAGATTATGTAACACTATCTGATGTAGAAACAGCTAACACAGATTTGTTTAGCTATATTACAACACAACTTGGTGATACTGCAGCTTCTTATGCAGCTGGTATTAGCACAGGAGACAGTGTACCTAATATTACAGGAATTACAAAAACAAGTGATTATTCTTTAGATATTCACATGACGAAATTTGATGCGGCAGCAATTTATAATATTGGTGTTACCGTAGCTCCATTACATTATTATGGGGATGCAACAGCTTATAACTATGAAGAAAATCAATTTGGATTTACCAAAGGTGATTTAAGTATTGTAAAAGAAAAAACAACAATGCCTCTTGGAGCAGGACCTTATGTGTTCGATAGTTATGAAAACGGTGTAGTTACTTTTTCAGCAAATGAAAATTACTTTAAAGGTGAACCAGCTACAAAGACATTATTATATAAAGAAACTTCAGAAGCAGATAAATTATCAGGTATTACAAGTGGTGCATTCGATATCACAAATCCTTCGATGTCAGTAGACGTATTAGAAGCGATTAAAGGATATAATGCCAATGGAGAAATTACAGGAGAAACCATTACCACAAGTCTTGTAGATAACTTAGGTTATGGATACCTTGGTATGAGCGCTGATCGAATGAAAGTTGGCGATGACCAAGCAAGTGTGGAATCAAAATCATTAAGAAAAGCATTTGCAACTTTATTCTCCGTATATCGTGATACAGTAATCAACTCTTACTATGGAGAGATGGCTACCGTAATTCAATATCCAATTTCAAACACATCTTGGGCAGCACCAAAACCCGCAGATGATGGTTATGCAATTGCTTATTCCGTAGATGCAGATGGAAATTCAATTTATACATCAGATATGTCAGATGAAGACAAATATGTTGCCGCTTTAGATGCAGCAGTTTCGTTCTTTAAAGCAGCTGGATATACATATGATGATGCAACGGGAATGTTTACAGCAGCTCCTGCAGGTGCAGAAATGACATATGAAGTTGTTATTCCAGGTGGTGGATCCGGTGATCACCCTGCTTATGGTATTTTAACAGCAGCAAAAGAAGCATTAGCTACTATCGGAATCACATTAGAAATTAACGATCCTTCTGATGCAAATGAATTATGGAATGGTCTTGATGCAGGAACCATTGATATTTGGGCAGCAGCATGGGGAGCAACACCAGATCCTGATATGTATCAAGTGTATTACTCAACAAATGTTATTGAAGAAGATGGAACAAAATCAAATAAATATCATGTACAAGATGAGGAATTAGATGCATTAATCTTGGCGGCAAGAGAAGATGCAGATCAAACCTTTAGAAAAGCAACGTACAAAGAATGTTTAGCAATTGTTATGGATTGGGCTGTTGAAATTCCAACCTACCAAAGACAAAATGGAATTATTTTTAGTACAGAAAGAGTTAATATCGATTCACTTACTCCAGATATGACACCTTATTGGAATTGGATAGACGGAGTAGAATCAATAGAAATGAAATAAGAAGTTATAATATAAGTTAGAAATTTAAATAATAAACCATGAGGGGGTTTTGCGTAAAGCAAGACTCCTACCATGGTTAATTATTGTTTAATTACTAGAATTAAAATAATAAAAATGAAAGCCGGTGTCCGGTACAAGGGACCGGATATTAGAAAATACAGGCGGTGTACTATAATGTTGAAATTTATTCTAAAGAGATTAGGATTAAGTGTAATTATATTATTTTTTGTAACATTTATCATTTATACCTTGGAATGTTCTTTGCCAACTAGTTATGTAGAAGTAACTGCAAGACAGTTATCTCAACAACCTGGTACGCAGAAAACTGCAGAACAATGGATTGCGGAATTAAATGCACAATACGGTATGGACCAAGGCATTGTGAAAGGATATTTTATATGGGCACAAAGCTCATTACAAGGAGATTTTGGAGATAGTTGGAACTGGACAGTTCCAGTAACCGAACAGTTTAATAAAACAATTTGGTATAGTTTTGCAATGGGAGCAGTCGCGTTCTTTTTGCAAATCATTATTGCAGTCCCTCTGGGGGTAATTGCTGCAAGAAAACAATATAGTTTGACAGATTATTCAGTAACAGTAATTTCCTTAATTGGAATATCGATGCCTACTTTTTTTGTGGCAACAATACTGAAATTGATTTTTTCTGTAAATTTAGGAATATTTGAATTAAGTGGAATGCAGGGAAGAAATTATGCATCCTTAAGTGAATTTGGAAAATTATTGGACTTGGCGGGTCATATGGTACTACCAATTTTTACACTGATTATTGTAAGTGTTGGAAGTCTCATGAGATTTACGCGAACGAATATGTTAGAAGTGCTAAATGCAGATTATATTCGTACAGCTAGGGCAAAAGGATTGCCTGAAAACAAAGTGATTAGCCGTCATGCCTTTCGTAATACATTAATACCTTTAGTTACTATTCTTGGAGGCTCGCTCCCCGGATTGTTTGCAGGAGCACTAATAACGGAAACATTATTTGCAATTAGAGGAATTGGTTATGCATCGTATTATTCAATGATAAAGGGAGATATTCCTTTTACTATGTTTTACTTGGCTTTTACAGCAATTATGACGTTACTTGGTAACTTGATTTCGGATGTTTTATACGCCGTGGTAGATCCTCGCGTAAGAGTAAACTAAGGAGGAGGCTGTATAAAAATGAAAAATACAAATTTTAATGAAGAACTAAAGAAAAAAGAGCAAGAGAACAGACTTCTTGATGAAAAAAAAGAAATTACTTTGGATAGTACAGAACGTTTAAAGGTATTAAGTCCTGGACGACTTGTATTAAACCGATTTATGAGAAATAAATTAGCAATTGTAGGATCTTTGATATTGATTTTTATGTTTTTATTTGCATTTATTGCTCCATTATTTTACCCATATAGTCAAACTGAAATATTTTACAAATATGATAAAGTAAGAGTGGATTATGCACAATCTTCAGAAAGAACGGATTATGTGCTATATATGGTTGGAGATAATAGTGAAATTGCTGTTGAAGTTTCTACTAATATAAATTCCACAATTAAAAAAATGGAAGAAGATAGTGTTTTAGAAGAAATATTGCTTGACGATAATGGAAATCAATATGTTGTAAAAAAAGAAGCGGAGAATATTTACGCTCTATATGCGGATGTACAAGCGGATATTTGTAGAGTGACAGATAGCACGTTATTTGCAGAATATAATGGAATATTAAGTAAGCTAGATTATAAAACAAGTGAAGTTTATGAAGATACATTTTCAGATGCCATTGATAAAGCTATTGATAATGGAAAGAATACTTTTACTTATCAGAATATGCAATTTGAAGTTGAAGAAGGAAGAAAACAAAATTATACAATTTACAAAAACGAAATTGTTATTTCCTATGATGCGGATGTTTTAGGGGAAGAATTTGAAGCGGTTCTTTATCGTAATTTAGAAAATGAATCCTTTATATATGGAGAAAATGAATATTCTATTTCTTACGCAAATAGGACTTATCTAGTGCGACAAAAACAGGAAAAAACAAAAGTGGCATATATGTCTACTTATGTATTGGATGCGTATCAAGATAGTATGATACTTACCGAAAATTTTAAAATTAATGCTATTACAGCCGTTATTTCTGGTGAAGAATTTGAAGTAGATGGGAATATTTATATACTTAAACAAGTTGAGAATGAGATTTTTGTTTATCAAAAAACGACAGATGAAATAATTGCTGAATTTTCAACCATTGCGGTGCGAGCTTATGATGGAACCGACAGTTTGTCGATTGATTATAAGGACAAAATGAGAGATATGATTGTTGAAATGGAAGCAAACACTGAGACGAAGGCAGAATTTGTTTGGAGCATTCCACAATTTGATGAAAATGGAAAATATGTTTACGATGAAAATGGAGATGCAATTACAGAAGTAACTACAATGTATATTACAAGAAAAAGTTCGACGTATGTAGTTAGTTGTGATCGAGTGTCTTACCTTATTGATATATATGCAAGCCCTTCCTCTTCTCATTTGATAGGAACTGACGGAAATGGTATGGATGTATTATCGCGAATGATGTATGGTGGACGTATTTCCTTACTTGTATGCTTTGTGGTAATTATTATAGAAAATATATTAGGCATCTTTTTTGGTGGCATCGCAGGATTTTTTGGTGGATGGATTGATAATATTATTATGCGTATGGTAGATATTTTTTACTGTATTCCATCTCTACCTATTTTGATAATCGTAGGAGCTTTGTTTGATCAATTAAAACTAGATCCGTACATACGTATGATTTGGTTAATGGTTATTCTTGGTGTGTTAGGATGGGCAGGTGTAGCAAGACTTGTAAGAGGCCAAATACTTTCTTTAAGAGAGCAAGAATTTATGGTTGCAGCGGAAGCAATTGGAATTAAAACAAAACGAAGAATTTTCAAACATTTAGTCCCTAACGTTATGCCACAAATTATTGTTACCGCTTCTTCTGGACTAGGAGCAATTATTATTACTGAATCAACACTATCTTTCTTGGGATTAGGTGTAAAACATCCATTGGCTACATGGGGAACTATGATAAATTCAGTAACCGCATCTTCGGAAACCATGATAGCATATACATATATTTGGGTACCAGTTGGACTTTTAATTTGTCTTACCGTTATAGCTTTTAACTTTGTGGGTGATGGACTAAGAGATGCCTTTGACCCAAAAATGAAACAATAGGAGGCACTTGTGAAAAAGAAAAAGAATTTAGGATATATATCAAGATCAGAATCAAATAAAATCAGAAGTTTCAACCGAAAGATTACTAAAAAACTAGAGAAACTTAGAGCAGATAAAAATGCAGACCCATCCATATATGAAACACAAATGAAAGACCCAGGAAACGTGGTAGAGTTTGATAATGTTTGTTCCTATTTCTTTACAGATATTGGAACGGTACATGCGGTAGATGGTGTATCTTTTAATGTACCGAAATGTTCAACCGTAGGTATTGTTGGAGAATCTGGATGTGGTAAGTCAGTAACTTCCTTATCTTTAATGCAATTATTACAACGACCTCAAGGGCAGACTGTTGGTGGAGAGATTCGTTTTAATATGGGAAAAGAGGGTGAAAATTACGCTTATGATGTAGTGAAAACACCAACGAAAGAAATGCAAAATATTAGAGGAAATCGTATTTCTATGATTTTTCAGGAACCAATGACAAGTTTAAATCCAATTTTTAAAATTGGTTATCAAATTGAAGAAGTATTAGTATTACATAGTCCTGAACTATCAAAAGAACAGAGAAAAGAAAGAATTCTTGAAATGCTTGATTTGGTAGGTATTGCAAATAAAGAAGGTGTTTATGAAATGTACCCTCATGAATTATCAGGTGGTATGAGACAACGTATTATGATTGCGATTGCACTTTCCTGTAATCCTGAATTAATTGTAGCGGATGAACCAACAACTGCATTAGATGTAACGATTCAGGCACAAATATTGGAATTATTAAAAGAATTGAAGGAAAAATTAAATTCTTCCATCATGTTAATTACACATGACCTTGGAGTAGTCGCAAATATGGCTGATTATATTGTTGTAATGTATGCGGGCCGTGTGATTGAAAAAGGTACGGCACAGGAGATTTTTGGTAATCCATGCCACCCATATACAATTGGCCTTATGAAATCAAAACCAGTTGTTGGACAAAAGGTGGAGGAGCTTTATAATATACCTGGAAGCGTACCAAACCCTGTAAATATGCCTGATTATTGTTATTTTAGAGATCGGTGTGAATCTTGTGTCGCAAAATGTGCAGGAGGATATCCACCAGAGATTAAATTAACCGATACGCATACCGTTTCTTGTTATCGATATTTTGAAGAAGGTGAAGTTTTGGGATATCCTAAATCTGTGGATGTAAATAAGCTATAAGTAAAATGAAGAGAGGTATGGTTATTCATATGAGCGATACGAAAGTAGTAGATATTAAAGAAGAAATTAGTAAGGAAGAAAATATTTTAGTTGTTAAAAATTTAAAAAAATATTTTCCAATTAAAAAGAATATATTTGGGAAAGGATTAACTTTTGTTAAAGCAGTTGATGGAATCTCATTTACGATTAAAAGAGGAACGACCATGGGACTTGTAGGCGAATCTGGTTGTGGGAAATCGACGGCAGGAAGAACACTTTTGCGTTTACAAGATAAAACGGATGGTGATGTGTTCTTTAATGGAAGAGAAATGTTTTCTTTATCAAAAGATGAATTAAGAAATGTAAGACCAGAAATTCAAATTATATTTCAAGATCCATTTTCTAGTCTTTCTCCAAGATTACCAGTTGGAGAGATCATTGGAGAAGGTGTGAGAGAACATAACATTGTACCAAAAGAAGAATTCGATGCTTATATTACTCGTATTATGGAAGCATGTGGATTAGAAGAATATCATAAGGATCGTTACCCACATGAATTTTCAGGAGGACAAAGACAAAGAATCTGTATTGCTAGGGCACTTGCACTAAATCCTGATTTTATTATTTGTGATGAACCGGTATCGGCACTTGATGTTTCTATTCAAGCGCAAATTATTAATTTATTAAAGCAATTGCAAAAAGATTTTAATTTAACCTACTTATTCATTTCTCACGATTTGTCTGTTGTAGAATATATTTCTGATGTTGTTGGGGTAATGTATTTAGGAAGTATGGTTGAATATGCAGAAACGGAAAAAATATTTGGAGAACCACTTCATCCTTATACAAAGGCATTGTTTTCTGCAATTCCAATCCCAGACCCAAATATAAAAATGGATCGGATTATTTTAGAGGGAAGCATTCCTTCACCGGCAAACCCACCAAAAGGATGCAAGTTTCATACGAGGTGTTCCGAATGCATGGAAATATGTAAGTATTGCGAACCGGAATATAGAGAAATAAGAGAAGGTCATTTTACGGCATGTCATTTATATAATACAAGTGAAATGAACATAAATTTTGAAAAAGAGATGCTTAATAAAAAGAAAATAGGAAAAAAAAGTAAATCTTAGATGTTTACAAAGGAAAAATATGAAAAAAAAGAAGGAAGCAAAAAAAATAAAAACAAAATTTGTAGATGATGGCAGAGTGGTTGCTAATATGAATGTAGAAGGAATGCCTTGGTATCATCCGCAAGCGAAAAATCATGAAGCTTCTTCAAGTCAAAATGAAATGGAGTTAACAAGAAAAGAGAAATTTGCTTTGACAAAAGGAGTATTAGGTGCGGCATTACTAGTTGGAACTATTTTTTTTGTTGTCTTTGGCTTATTTATTTTATTTTGTGTTTTTATTTGGTTCGCTTGATTTTAATATGTAGATTGATAACAAAAAAGGTGGTTACTTTTGTAATCACCTTTTTTTGCTATTAAAATAGATTTATAAATGAATTATTTTAATAAAGTTCTTTATTATTCTAAGAAGTAATGTTTGATTCTGTTTCTAGATAATTCCTAGTAAAAGTATTTGGTACATCGGCTACTTCCAATGGTTTACTAAAGAAAAATCCTTGAATGATATCACAGTTTATTTTTGCAAGTTGCTGATATTGTTTTTCTAATTCAATTCCCTCAGCAACCACCGTAAAATGCAAACTATGTGCTAAAGAAATCAGACTATCCATCACTTCTATTGTTTTTAGTTCTAAAAAGCGAATATTGATTGAACGATCTAATTTAATTTTATCTAAAGGTAAATAGGTTAGATAGTTAAGTGAAGAATACCCAGTTCCAAAATCATCAATTGCTAATTTAATACCTAAATTTCTAAGCTCTTTTAAAAAGTCTAAAGTTAAATTTTTGTTTTTTATAAAAATAGCTTCTGTAATTTCGATTTCTAGTAGCGAGGTATCAATCTGATACGTTTCAAGTTCTTTTTTTATAAAATCAATATAAGTCATATCATATATTTGTGTTGGTGAAAAATTAATTGATATGGGTTTAACTGTGTATCCTTGATCAAGCCATGATCGTAATTGTTTGATTGCCATGCTCGTAACCATTCTACCAATATCAATAATGGACTGATTTTCTTCCGCAATGGGAATAAAATCAGCGGGAGAAGTGCTGTGAAATTTTAAACGAAGAAGAGCTTCATAACTGACGACATCACCTGTTTTCACGTCAATTAAGGGCTGAAAAACCAATTTAAATCCATCATTTGCAATTGCTTCATTTAAATAATTTGTAATGGTTAGCTTATATAATAAATCTTTGGAAAGATTTAAATCAAAAAAACGATACCCATTTTTTTTGCTATTTTTAATAGAATATAAAGCTAAATCTGCATTCATAAGTAATTGACTAACATCGGTACTATCATCTGGGAAAAGTGTGATTCCAACACTAAAGGATACATCAATATGATGGTCTCCAATTGTTGAATAGTTTTTAAATTCATAAAATATTTTTTTTACAATGGATTCAATTTCAGTTCTATTTTTTTCTCGAATTAATAAAATGAATTCATCGCCACCAACTCGATATACGTTTACGAAATCGGATTCAACTTTACATAAATTTTTAGCAAAACATTTTAATACTTCATCCCCAAAAACATGACCTAGCGTGTCATTGATGCGTTTGAAATTATCTAAATCTAATAGAAGGACAGCACCATGTTCCTTGTTAGCCAGGTACTCTGCTAGTGTTTCCATATATTTTCTTCGATTTGGTAAGGTGGTTAAGGAATCATGATATGCGATATATTCAATATAATTGTTTTGTTTTCGGAGTTCTAATTCGATTTTTTTTTGTCTTTTAAATGCATAGCAAGCTAAAATATTAGTTGCTAACATATCTATAATAGGCTCTAATTCTTTGATTAGTTTTTTAGAAAGAGTTTGTCCTCTTGCAATATTTAAAGTTCCGTAGTTATTCAATCGAAAGGAGTAGTAATAGTGTTGGTTGTCCTTAAGCATTGTAAAATTTTTATGTTCAAAGAAACATTGTTTGCTTAAATTATTAGAGATCGTGGTGAATGTGGAATCAATTTTTGCCCAATGTGGAGAAATGTAGATTTCCTCAAATTCTTGATTTTGAAAAGAATTAATGGACAGATGAGTACAGTCTAATTTTCGATGAAAGGCTTTTGCAGTTTTTGTTAACAAAGAATTTAGGTCTTGTTCGCCACTTACAGCAAGAGCTAATTCCATTAATATTTGTAAATAAATGGCATAATCCATATTACCCCTCCAATATTCCAATGACGGATGTTTTGTTATAAAATTCAAGGTATGATCTTCCAGTATTCGCAATTTCCCCTAGTGTAAGTGCACCAATTAGGTTTTTAGAATTTATAATATTCAATTCTTCTTGAAAATCTTCCTCGAGAAATAGTGCACGAGAAATGCAATCAATGAGTAGGGTGACTGATTCTTTTGTATTTTTGTTACAAAGGTTTTCAGCATATGCATTTTGAGCAAGCATTTTTGCCTTTTTTGCTCCAGCGAGCAAGGATTTTTTATTTCCATTTAGGATGTATACAAATTGATTTTTGGGTATTGCACCGACACAGACAATTGTAGTTTTATTAATAATTTCAATTGGGTCTCGTACAACCATTTCACTATCCATTTTTGATATTCCAAATGGGTATGCTTTTGCAATATCAAAAAAGGAGTTGTTTGAGAAATCTTTTCCAGATAAAGAACTTACTATTTTTTGATATTCATATAAAGCAGGTTCCCAGTTTAATGAAATAATATGATTTCCATCAGCTTGCGTTACTTTTATTGGTTCAGAAACATTTTTCCAACCATGCGCAACACCTATTCCAGAACAAATATTGACAAGTGTAAGAACGGCTGCATCTTGAAGCAATCCTTCATTTGTAATGACACAAGGTTTTCTTTCAAAGGAAAGAGAGCCTGCTCCACCACCAATATAGTTTTTGGAAAGACCAAGCGTATAAAAAATCTCTTCTTTAAAAGCATCCACACCGCTAGAAAGACCGTCAAGATTAATAAAAACAGTTTTCCCATGTTGAATCTGACAATAAAATTTTTCAAGTTCGTCTTGAATATGGGAAGTGGGACCATCTATATGATGAATGATTTGTGAAGTGACAGTAACATCAAAACCAATGACGATAGAACCGACATCGTGTTTTTTACCCTCAAAGATAATACTTGGAAAAACACCACCAAACAAAGTCGTTTTTGTTTTTTTTAGTAAGGAATTAAATATAGAGACTGGAAAATGATTATTATCACATGAAAAAATTAGGATTCCTTGGATTTGATTATTTGCATCGAGTGATTGAATAATAGATGCTAATTGATTTAGATCGCCTTTGCTTTCGAAATGAATATACATATAATCCCCCCTACAGGTAATAGTTATTCGTTTAGTCATATTTTACCACGTTTTACAAATGCTTTCCAGAAAATTTAGAGATTATAATGATTTTATTCATTTCTAAAATTTTTGATTTGTAGGTAAAAGAAGAAAAAAATGTTATAATAATATTGAAAAAATTAAAAAAAAATAGATCGAAAGAATAAAGGAATGAGAGGAAGGAAAATAAGATGAAAAATAAATGTAATATTTTATGGACAAATGCAGATCCAATCACGTCGGAATTAATGGTAATGATGTACGCCAAAAATGCGATACGAAAAGGTTGGTGGGATGAAGTGGACCTTATTATTTGGGGTGCAACCGCAAAATTAGTGGCAGAAAATGAAAAAATACAAGAATTAGTAAAAGAGGTACAAAAGACAGGAGTGAACGTAAAGGCATGTATAGCATGTGCTACAGAACTAGGCGTAAAAGATAAAATCGAAGAACTTGGAATCGAATTGAAATTTATGGGGGATCCACTTACTAAGATTTTAAAAAATGATGAAAAACTAATAACGATATAAATTAAGAATGGAAGGTGCAAAAATAAAAAGATTTTGGAACATTTTTATATGGAACTTATTCTTAAAAAAAGATAGGATACAAGTAAAGAAAATATAAGAATAACAAGAAATATGGAGAAAAAAATGAAAATTGATTTTAGTAAGTTGGATAAAGAAATCGTAAAAAAAATGGCATGGGATACCATTATGGAAGAGAAGGAAACCGTAATTTCCACAATGGACAAAGATGGATTCCCAGCCTCTAGAATAGTTGACATTATGTTTCAACAGGAGGATGGATTGTTTTTTTTAACTTGCACCGTGAAACCTTTTTATTTTGAATTAATGAAAAGTGAAAAAATAGCACTTACAGTTATGACAAAGAATTTTCTTCAAGTTAGAATAAAGGGATATTGTAAAAAAGTGGAGGATTCGATGTTAAAAAAAATATACGAGAAAAATCCTTCGTTTCAAGATTTATTTCCACAAAATGACAGTGTCAAGAATATGGAAGTGTTTAAAGTGTATAAAGGAAAAGGAGAACTTTTTGATTTGAGCGATGAGTTTCAAAAAATGCAAAGAGCTCGATTTTCTTTTGGGGAAATGCAGGTAAACAACGCAGGGTGTGTAATTACAGATACATGTATTAATTGTGGAAAATGTGAAAAAGCGTGTCCATTTGGGGCGATTTCAAAGGAAGAACACTATCGAATTAACCCGATACAATGTGACGAATGTGGAATATGTTATCAAGTGTGTCCAGTAAATGCAATACGTTTGCCTTCTGGGTTATAAAATAGGAAGATGAGTATAAGGGTGGTAGGATTTTTTGAGAAAATTATTCATAAAAATGTATAATTATTGACTTTTCTCTAATAAAGTGATAAAGTTACCAATAAGGACAACGAAGTCTCAATTTCGGTGTCTTTTTTTGATAAAAGTATCCGATAACGATTCTTTGGTTCAAAAACATTATATGGAGGAAAAGATATGAAAAGAATAGTAAAATTAGTTTTAGTTCTTACCCTTGCATTATCTATGGTAGCATGTGGTAAAACAGAGGATGAAGATGTACTAAAAGTAGGAATGGAAATTGGATACCCACCATTTGAATACTTCGATGATGATGGAAGTACACCAATTGGGGTCGATGTTGAACTTGCTTATGCAATTGGTGAAAGAATTGGAATGGAAGTTGAATTGATTGATACAGCATGGGACGGTATTTTTGCGGGTATTGATAAAGGTGACTATGATTGTGTAATTTCGGCAGTAACAATTACTTCGGATCGATTATTAGATTATGATTTTTCAACTCCTTATATACAAAATTATCAATGTATTGTTTCTTTAGCAGGCTCAGATATTCAACCATCTAGCCCAGAAGAGCTGGAAGGATTAAAAATCGCTTATCAGGAAGAAACCACTTCTGATGAATTCGTAACAGTATTTGCTGAAGAAAATGAATTAGTTATTGAAGTGTTTGAATATGCAAAAGTTATGAATTGCTATGATGATTTATTAAATGGTCGTGTGGATGCAATTGTTTGTGATAGCACAGTGGCATCAAGCTATGTTGGTGAAGACAGTGAATTTGTTCAAACATGGATTCAAGATTCTGACGCAGAAGAATTTGGTGTTTGTATTAAAAAAGGAAACACAGAATTAGTTGAAAAAATTAATGCAGCATTAGAAGAAATGAAAAATGATGGAACATTGGATGCAATTTTAGCATCTTATTTCTAAATATTAGTGAAGGAAAAATATCATGAAAAAACTGTTTATAACTATAGGTATTTTATTTTTATTTGTTTTAATAAGTATACCTTTGTATCTTACAAACCCAACAGAAGCCGACTATGAGGCACAAATACCAACTGCATTTTCACAATTGGAATCCAAAAAAGATACGATTGTACACATGGATTATAAAATAGTTTCAAGCTATTTTTATACAAAAAAAGTGACGAGTACAAGAGCAGAACAAGTTTCTTTTTATGGAATTGCAGGTAAGATTATGCCAGCAGATGCGGGAGTTATGAAGTTCCTGGCAAATGTTTTAGTATGGTTACCGTCTTTACTCGAAGGGACTAAGATTACCATTATATTGACCGTTTTTTCGGTAATAACTGGTATTTTTCTTTCTATTTTTATTGCACTTGGAAAAATGTCGAAATTTAAGATTCTTAGTAAAGCGTGTAGTTCCTATATCTTTTTCTTTCGAGGAACACCATTACTTATGCAATTATATTTTATTTGGTTTGGATTACCTGCGATTTTTCCGTCACTCACAATCGAAAGTCGATTTATAGCAGCGTGGATTGCGTTTTCGCTAAATAGTGGAGCATATTGTGCAGAAATAATTCGTGCGGCGATTCAATCGATAGATAAGGGACAATTTGAAGCGGCAAAAGCATTGGGATTTGGATATGGAAAAACAATGTCCAAAATTGTAATTCCACAGACATATAAAAGACTGATTCCACCACTAGCAAATGAATTTATTATGGTTTTAAAAGATGCAGCGTTAACATCCATTATTGCATTAAAAGACTTATCAAAAGTTACCAGCTCGATTATGACATCAACTGGGGAAGTCAGTGTCTTTATTGTATCAATGGGAATTTATTTAGTCATTACTGCAGCATTTTCAAAACTTTTTGAATCACTTGAAAGAAAATTCGGAATTTATGAATAGGAGGATGAAGATATGTCAATGATAAGGACAGAAAACTTATGTAAAAGCTTTGGAAGTTTACAAATATTAAAAGATTGCTCATTGAGTATTGAACAAGGAGAAGTTGTTTGCTTGATAGGACCATCAGGAGCTGGAAAATCAACCTATTTAAGATCTTTAAACTATTTAGAAAAAATCACAGAAGGTAAACTTTGGGTGGAGGAAAATTTACTTGATGACCGTATACATGGAGTAAATCAAGTGAAAATATCTCAGGTAGAACGGACGGAAATATTACTTGAAATGGGTATGGTATTTCAAAAATTTAATCTTTTTCCACATCTTACAGTATTACAAAATGTGATGCTTGCACCTGTTGAGATTCGAAAAATGAATAAAAAAGAGGCAGAAGTGTTGGCAAAAGAACTTATAAAAAAAGTTGGATTGGAAGATAAAACGGATGTATATCCATCAAAACTTTCTGGTGGACAACAGCAGAGAGTAGCAATTGCACGAGCATTAGCGATGCAACCTAAAATGATGTTGTTTGATGAGCCAACGTCTGCTTTAGATCCCGAACTAGTGGGGGAAGTGCTTCAGGTTATGAAAACTTTAGCTGCGGAAGGAATGACAATGATTGTTGTTACCCATGAAATGGGATTTGCCAAAGAGGTAGCAGATCGTGTGATTTTTATGTATGATGGAAGAATTCTAGAGGATTCTCCGCCAGAAGTGATTTTTACAAATCCCAAAAATGAAAGAACAAAATCATTTTTACAATCTGTTTTAAATACAAATTAAAAAAAGAATGCATAGAATATATGCATTCTTTTTTTGCGGTAAACTTGATATAAAAAAATGAAATAAAGAACAAAACTAGACAAAAGTGGACAATATTTAATTAAAATGTATAGACAAGTACAAAATTGTGTGTTAAGGTAGTTGTGAGGTGAAGAAATGAGAGAAGAATATTTAACGATAGAAATTGCGGCTGATAAATTAGGGGTTC
>JBFHIZ010000026.1:0-29797 GCA_041596215.1 Lachnospiraceae bacterium | reverse complement strand
ATGGAAATGGGTACTAAGTTCACAGTACGGGATTTTAAATCAGATTCTTGGATTGGTTGGGATTCAAGGTCCAGCATGGTTAGCAAGTGAAATATGGGCAATGCCTGGAGTTGTACTTGCATCGGTATGGAAAGATATGGGTTTTTTTGGATTGTTTATTCTCTCGGGATTATCTGTCATAAACCCTTCTTTTTATGAGGCAGCAAAAGTTGATGGTGCAGGGAAAATAGTTTCGTTTTTTAAAATCACGTTACCCTTAGTAACACCTTCCCTATTCTTTTGTTTGATCATGTCATTAATTAATGCATTCCAATTGTTTCCACAGATTCAAATTATGACAGAGGGTGGACCAAATGGAGCAACGAGAGTTATGGTTGAAAGAATATATACTTATGGGTTTAGCTATTATAAAATGGGATATGCATCTGCTTTTTCTTGGCTATTATTTGTTATTATTTTTTTGTTAACTATGGTACAAATGAAATTACAGAATGGGTGGGTACATTATGAATCATAAAATGAAAAAAAGAAGGAAAGCAATTGGATATTATTTGATTTCAATTATCATTGCTATTATCGTAGTAATTCCATTTTTTTGGATGTTATCCACTTCATTAAAAACAAAAGGTGCATTGATGGCATTACCAGTTCAATGGATTCCAGAAGAACCTAGTCTAGATTCCTATAAAGAGGTGTTTAAACGTTTTCCATTTTTAAGGGCAGCATTTAATAGTTTGTTTATAACGATTACCTATACTTTTATTACAGTGATTTCGGCATCAATGGCTGCTTTTGCATTCACAAAAATTAAATTTCCTGCGGGAAATATAATTTTTAAAATATATTTAGCGTCTATGATGATTCCAACACAAGTAACATTAATTCCACTTTTTATTGTAATGAATCGTATGGATTTAGTAAATTCTTATGGAAGCGTTATATTACCTTCTCTTTTTAAAGCATTTGGAATTTTCTTAATGGTACAAAATATGCGTTCTATTCCTAATGATTTTATTGAAGCTGCAAAAATTGATGGCGCAAAAACTTGGTATATATATCGAAAAATCATGCTTCCTCTTTGCGCACCAGCAATAGGAACGTTATCAATTACAACATTTATGGAATGTTGGAATGATTATTTGTGGCCATTAGTTATGCTGTCAGATAAAAACAAAATGACACTTACGTTAGCATTAAACAGCTTAAATGGACAATACGCGACAGAATATAATATTTTAATGGCAGGAAGCCTATTATCTATGATACCGATAGTCATAGTATATATTATTGCAAATTCGAAAATGAAATCGGGAATAATGGTTGGAGGAGTAAAAGGGTAATGAATAAAAATGTGCATCATATGAAAGAAAATATGATTATAAATTTTAAAGAAGAAAAAGATAATGGAGGAAAATATATTATTTATGAGACAAGTGCATCTGCAATATTTGGTCTGGGAGAGCGATATTGTAGTGTGAATCATAAAAATGTAACATTAAAAAATAGAGTGTTTGAAAAATTTTGCGAACAGGGAGAGGATACCTATTTCCCGATTCCTTTCTATCATTGTAATGATGGACATGGGGTATTTATTAATACTTCTTTTGAATTTGAGATTACTTTTGTCGAAAAAAAAGGAATAAATAACGAAATAAAGATTGTATTTGATCAAGATGCGATATATGATTTGTATTTTATATATGGAACACCATTAGAAATAATCCAACAGTTTATTATAATGACAGGGAAAAACAGAATGCTTCCTAAATGGGCGTTTGGAATTTGGATATCAGCAAATCGATGGAATAAACAAAAAAATATTGAAGAACAAATGGAAATTGCAAAGAAATATGATTATCCAGTGAATGTGGTTGTCATTGAAGCTTGGAGTGATGAAGCTACTTTTTATATGTGGAATGGTTCGAAATATAATTCAAAAAAAGGCAAGGAATCATTTGATGTTAGAGAAATTACATTTCAGGAGCCGTGGCCAGACCCTATGCACATGATAAATTCCTTACATAAAAATGGAACAAAATTGGTTCTTTGGCAAATTCCAGTATTAAAAAAATTAGATGAGGGACAAATGAACCAACAACATCTTTTTGATTGTGATTATGCATTGGAAAATCATCTCGTTGTAAAAGATTTTGAAGAAAAACCATATCGAATTCCGAAACAATGGTTTATTGGTTCCTATGTGCCGGATTTTACAAACCCTCAATTGATTCATTGGTGGTTCGCAAAACGGCAATACTTATTAGATATGGGCGTTGATGGGTTTAAAACGGATGGTGGAGAATTTATACATGATCTTGATTGTAAGTTTTATAATGGGGAAACGGGTATGACAGAAAAAAATCAATACCCATTTCGGTATGAAAAAGCATATTCGGATTTTATTGGAAATAACCGTGTGCTTTTTAGTCGGGCAGGATATTTGCAATCACAAACGGCACCTATGCATTGGGCTGGGGATCAGTTATCAAAATTTAAAGAATTAAAAGATGTGTTAAAAGCTGGCTTATCACTTGCAATGTCAGGAATAATTTTTTGGTCATTTGATATAGCAGGGTTTGCAGGACCAATGCCTTCTGTGGATTTATATATAAAATCCACAGCGCTTGCGGCATTTGTACCTGCTATGCAATGGCATAGTGAACCTGAGGGTGGACAGTTTTCAGAGATACTAGAATCAAAAGTGAACATAAATGATAGGAGTCCATGGAATGTATGGAATTATCATGGAAAGAATAATAATGTTTTAAAAGATGCACTATTTTATTCAAATTTGCATATGAATTTTCTTCCATACTTTTATTCAGAGGCTGTCAAATGTTGTCAGGAAAACAAACCATTTTTAAAGCCCCTATATTTGGAATATCCATCTGATGAAAAAGTGATAGATATTGATGATGAATTTATGATTGGAGAAATCCTTATTGCACCAATTCTTAAGGAAAATGCAAAAAAGAGAGAGATATATTTGCCTACAGGAATATGGTATAATTTATGGAATGCTAAGGAAGAAATGGGAGGGATAACAGTTCAATCCGATCCGATGGATTCTAGAATACCAATATATGTAAAAAAAGATGCCATGTTAGTTTTTCATTTTGAAAACTCTTATAAACTTGGAGCAAAGATTAGTAATCGATTGGAAAATTATGAAAGGCTTACCTTTGTAAAATATGGAGATGAAATGAATTATCGATTTTATGATGAAAATGGGAATACGATAACTTTTGAAAATGGGGAAATAGTTAAAAAAGAAATTCCATGTGAAGTATTTATGTTTCAAGAAATGAAAATGAGTTGAGGTAGAAAATATATGAGAAATGTAACAATTAAAGATGTGGCAAATGATTCCGGCTTATCCATAGCGACAGTTTCCTATGTCATTAATGAGAAAAGAAATCTTCCACAGGAAACCATAAAAAAAGTACAAGAATCAATTCAAAAATTAGGATATGTAAAAAATTATTCTGCAAGTAGTTTGTCAAGTAATATGAGTAATTTGATTGGTGTAGTAATTCCACAAACAGAACCGGGAAGTGCAATGGTATTTGAAAATCCATTTTATAGCGAGATTTTATCCAGCATAGAATACAATGCTAGAATGAAAGGTTACCATACAATTGTGTCTGGAGCGAATGCGGATGAAAAATATTTTAATCTAGCAAACCAAAGAAATTTAGATGGGATTATTATTATAGGTGCATATCCAGAAGATTTTTATGAAGGATTAAACAACGGAGTTATTCCCATTGTTTTGGTGGATTCTTATCTGGATGTTCATTCATATGGTGAAGTTAGATTGGATGATATCGAAGGTGGATATCTTGCAACGAAATACATGATTGATAAGGGTCATCGAAATATTGCTTTTTTATCTAGTACTTTAAAAAAAGGTGGAGTAAGTGAAAAAAGATATGAAGGCTATAAAAAAGCAATGGAAGAAGCAAAAATAAAAATTGATAATTCTTGGATTTTTTCTTGCAATGTGGATTTTGATGATGCAGGAAAACAGGCAAAAAAAATTATTGAAAAAACGAATTGTAGTGCTGTGTTTTGCACTGCAGATATTATGGCAATTGGCCTAATAAAAGCATTTCATAAAATGCAAATAAAGGTACCAGAAAGAATATCAATTATAGGTTTTGATAATATTAATATTTCAAATTATTGTACACCAGGTCTTACGACAGTCGGGCAAAATATTTTTGATAAAGGAGAAAAAGCAGTAGAAATTCTCTATGAAGAAATGAAACATACTTCAAAGGGAAATGTGGAGTGCATTTTACCGTTAACAGTTGTTGAACGAGAATCTGTTAAAACAATAATATAGGAGATGATATGGAAAAAAAATGGTGGAAAGAAAGTGTAATATATCAAGTTTATCCTCGCAGTTTTTATGATTCAAATGGGGAT
This sequence comes from Lachnospiraceae bacterium, assembly GCA_041596215.1. Lineage (GTDB taxonomy): Bacteria > Bacillota > Clostridia > Lachnospirales > Lachnospiraceae > JBFHIZ01. The sequence goes on along the minus strand of JBFHIZ010000026.1, from coordinate 25,366 downwards.
GGAATTGGTGATTTACAAGGAATCATACAAAAATTAGATTATATAAAAGAATTAGGAATGAAAGCAATTTGGTTGAATCCAATCTATACATCTCCAAATGATGATATGGGGTATGATATCAGTGATTATAAAGACATTATGAAAGAATTTGGTACCATGGATGACTTTAAAGAGCTATTATATTTTGCACATGAAAAAGGAATTCGAATTATTATGGATTTAGTGGTCAATCACTCATCAGATGAGCATAAGTGGTTTATTGAATCAAGGAAATCAAAAGAATCCGAATACCGAGATTATTATATTTGGAGAAAAGGGAAAAATGCAGATGATAAGGTAGAACCAAATAATTGGGCTTCTTTTTTTACACCTTCAGCTTGGAAATACGATCAAGAAACAAAAGAATATTATTTGCATCTGTTTTCTGAAAAACAACCAGATTTAAATTGGGAAAATAAAAAAGTGAGAGATGAAATATATCAAATGATTAACTATTGGCTGGATATGGGAGTGGATGGATTTCGAATGGATGTTATTAATTTGATTGCAAAAAAAGAGTTTCTTCCAGATGGAAATGGGGGAGAAACATCGTGCGGATATTCTTTTTGTCCAGAGAACTTTGCAAATCAGGAAAAAATGTTTCACTATCTAGAAGAATTAAGAGACAATTGCTTTGAAGCGAGAGATTGTATGTGTGTAGGAGAAACACCTTTCGTAAATCCTAGTATGGGGCAAAAGTTTATTCAAGGAGAGAAACCATTGCTAGATATGATTTTCCAATTCGAACTCATGGACATAGATAGTGGAAGAAATGGAAAGTGGGATATTGTTTCATATGATATGGATGATTTTAAAAGAATTATTGCACAATGGCAAAAGTCAACCGAAGTAGGTTGGGGAAGCTTATTTTGGTCAAATCATGATCAACCAAGACCAATTTCTAGATTTGTATCATGGAAAACAGAGGATGAAAGAAAATTAGCTGCAAAAATGTTAGGAGCAGCAATGCATCTAATGAAAGGAACTTCTTTTGTTTTTCAAGGGGAAGAGATAGGGATGACGAATATGCCTTTTTCTAATTTGCAAGAACTAAGGGATATTGAAAGTATTCAATATTATAAAGAACTAGAAAAAACCGGAAAAAAAGAAGAGGCATGGAATGGAATTCTTAAAAAGGGTCGTGACCATGCAAGAACACCTATGCAATGGGATACGACCAAGCATGGAGGATTTTCGAAAGGGGATCCATGGATAGGAGTGAATCCAAATTATAAATATATTAATGTAGATAATGCAAAAAATGATGAGTTTTCCATATTGAATTATTATAAAGATTTAATTTCTTTTAAGTCGAAGGATAAGGTTGCTATTTATGGTGAATTTGAATTGCTTGAAACAAAACAAAAGAGTATCTTTGCTTATCAAAGAAAGTTTGAGAATCGATACTATCAAGTGTTTGCAAATTTTTCTAAGGAAAGGCTATCATTTTTAAAAACCGATAAGAATTGGACTAGGATATTGCTAAATAATTATACAAACATCGATCCACATAATCTTCAACCATTTGAAGTTCGTGTATATTACTATCAATAATTTGGATTTTTTGAATTATGAATATGGATGATATAAATTATATATTCTTGCAATTTCTTTGAGATGTTGTAAAATATAAGTATTAGAAAATTGAATTACTAGAAATATTGCTGGAAACATCTTTTGATTAAGTCTAAAGATGTTTTTTGCATATCCAGATTTTTTCATTTGTTTGGATAAGGAAGATAAAAAAAGAAGGAATAATATAGGTAAGAAAAATGGAAAAGGAAATTTATAAAAAAGAAATGGAGGGAATATGAATCAGAAAAAAATAATAAAAATTGTACCAGTAGTAACTATTATCACTTACCTTGCAATGGTTATTATAAATGCTTTAGCAAATATCATTCCAATTAATAATCGAGGAACAGGTGATGTTTCCGACTCGTATAATAATTTATTTGCTCCGGCACCAATTACTTTTGCGATATGGGGGGTAATCTATTTCTTATTATTGGGATATTCGATCAACCAGCTTCGGTATTATAGCCTAAAGGAAGAAGAAAAGAAAGCTGTTTTCGTTCGCATAGGAGTACCTTTTTCCATTTCATCAATTGCTAATAGTATTTGGATTTTTGCATGGCACTATGAGGTGATTTGGCTTAGTTTACTTTTAATGATTTGTATTTTGCTTTGTTTAATTGATATTAATATGGTTTTAAAAAACCATGATTTTAATATGTTTGAACAATTCTTTATACGAATTCCATTTACGATATATCTTGGTTGGATTACTGTTGCAACAATTGCAAATATTGTTACATTTTTAGTGGATATTAATTGGAATCGTTTTTCTTTATCCGAAATTCTTTGGACGATTATAATCGTATGCGTTGGTGGAATTATTGGATTTTTAGGAATTTTATATTATCATAGTATAACGTATGGATTGGTTATCATATGGGCATATATAGGTATTTTGATAAAACGGTTGATGCCAGAAGAATTTGAGGGTGAATATATATCTATTATAGTGGTAGTCATTACTTCTATTTTATTGCTTCTTGCAGGATTAATTAGTTTGATCTTTAAAAAGAGAAGAAAAATGGATAGATCATAAACAATTTAAATATAAAATCAAAAAACTCACATTAGTATTTCATGTGAGTTTTTTTGCATGTCATAATTTAGCATTATATATCAAGTAGGTATTAAAATTATATTAAATCTTTAGATACCCTTTCATATAATTAGTTATCAAGTATAATAGAAAGAAGAAAATGAAAGAAAAAAGGAAAGTGATATATGAAGAATCGTTTATGGTTATATGTTTATGGCGTTATGGGTGCTTTTATTATTGGATTTGGTGTTGCGGTATTGTCAAAGGCAGGATTTGGATTGGATGCATTTAGTTCATTTATCGGGAATTTGGTACTTATGACAGAAAAAAGTTTTCGTTTGTTTAATTTTTTGATTGGCATATGTTTTGTAATCATTAATACATTTGTTAATAAAAAAAGATTCAATTTTTTTGCAATAATTATTGCATTTATTATAGGAGTTTCGGTAGATCTATTTATTCCACTACTTGTAAATGTAGGGATTGGGACTGGAATGTTTCTCCGTATTCTCTGGTTTATACTTGGTGTATTTATATATGGATTCGGTGTGGCAGTTTTAATAAAAAGCACCATGTTATCACCACTTGAGGAATATATGATGGCAATAAAAAAAATATTTCATACATCCATCGCAAAGTCAAAATTTGTAACGGATTTATCTTTGATCATATATGCATTATTCGTTGGTGGGGTTGCGTTACACTCTTTTGGTCAAGTAGGAATGGGAACAATAATCATCACTTTGTTTGCTGGAAAAATCATAGACATCTATCTGAATATATTTAATAAGTTAAAGAAGAAAAAAGGAAACAGTTAGATTGTATAAAATTTAAAAAAATGGTATTATTGCAACATTAAATAGTTGTTAGATTGGAAATAAGAAAGGTAAGATATGATAGTATTAGAAAATTTTGCGTTTGGTTATCCCCAAAAAGATTTATACGAGGATATTTCATTTCGTATCGAGCAAGGAAAACATTGTGCGCTAATAGGTTCTAGTGGAAGTGGGAAAAGTACGTTAGTGGATATTCTTTTGGATCCAGAGAAGTATATGTATGATGGAAAACTTGAAATTAATACAAAAAGAAAAATCGGGTATGTAAGTCAATTTACTGATTTTGAAGAAGTGATGGATCTTACCGTTTTTGATTATATTGCAGAAGAATTTATAAAACTTGAAAAACAAGCAGAATTTCTATGTGAAAAAATGGAAACAGCGTTAGAAATGGATGCACTTCTAGAACAGTATCAAAATGTTTTGGATGCAATGGAAGCACTTGGCGGAAATGCATATGAGAGTTTGATTGAAAGTAGATTACATATAGCAGGACTTGAAAAACAAAAAGAGTTACATCTGTCAGAATTAAGTGGTGGAGAAGTAAAATTGGTACAAATCATGAAGGAAATGATCACAAGTCCAGAACTTTTAATTATGGATGAACCAGACGTTTTTCTTGACTTTTATAACTTGAATGCCTTAAAAAATTTAATAAATACGCAGAAAGGAACCATACTTGTTATTACACACAACCGGTATTTATTAGATCATTGTTTTGATAAAATTGTGCATATAGAAGATAAAAAAGCACAAGAATTTGATGGGAATTATTTGGATTACAATTTTTCTTTACTCCAGCGAAAAATAGAATTACAAGAACTTGCCATGGCAGATGAAGAAGAAATAAAGAGAAATGAAGAAATTATTGATCGATTAAGAGAAACCGCATCATATAATGCAGATGCAGCAAATGGGAAAACGCTTAATGCACGGGTTAAAATACAAGAAAGACTTTTAGCACGCCAGGTAATGGAACCTTTTGTTGATATGAAACAACCTAAAATACATTTTTCCACCAATAAAGTAGAAGAAAATCAGATTGCATTATCCGTAAAAGACTATGCAGTTTCTTTTGAAGAAACATTGTTGGAACATGTGAACTTTGACGTTCTATCTACGGATAAAGTGGCGATAATTGGACCAAATGGTTCTGGTAAAACAACGTTATTCCGTGATATTGTGCAAGGTAAAGAAGATACGATTTTTGTAAATCAAGATATTGAAATTGGTTATTTATCACAAGTGCAGGGAGAAGTATTAAAGGAATCCAATACTGTATTAGATGAATTTTTAGAAATGGGATTACCTACGAACAGTAAAGTAAAAGAATATTTGTTGAATTATGGATTAGAAGAGGAAATTATAAATCAAGAAATCAATTCGCTGTCTGGGGGAGAAAAAAACAATCTTCAACTTGCAAAGATTTCATATGGAAATGCAAATTTATTGCTTTTAGATGAGCCGACCAGTCATTTAGATACTCACTCGCAAATTGCATTAGAAGATGCCATTAGAAATTATCCAGGTGCAGTTCTTATGGTTTCTCATGATTTTTATACAATTATTAATTGTATGGATTATATTTTGATTATTGATGAAAAAACAACGCGAAAGATGAGTTTGCGTAAATTTAGAAAGACGATTTATAAAAAATATTTTGATAGAGACTATTTGCTTATTGAGCAAAAGAAAAAAATAGTTGAGACAAAAATAGCGAAAGCTTTGGAGAATAAAGATTTTGAATATGCAAAAATTGTTTTAGAAGAATTAGAGGAATTGATTCAATTATTATAAAAGTTAAATATATGAATAGTTGAAAAATAATCAGAATTATATTAAAATAAACTATCAATTCATTTTTCGCTCATCTTTAGGGAGGTGTAGAATATTAAGAAAATTATTGTAGTTAGTACTCTTGTCTTTTGGATATTGTTGAGTATGCTATCATTTACGACAAAAGCGGAACCAACAAAGACAAATTTAACTGGGAAACGAATTTTGTTTATCAGTTCTTATTCACCAAGCTTTAATACATTCTTTAATCAAGTGGATGGAATGCGTTCTGTTTTTGATGAGACACATGTTGTTTTTGACATCGAATTTATGGATACAAAACGATTCTATTCGGAAGAGAATATGCATAATTTTTTGATTTCTTTAGAATACAAATTAGAAAACTCGGAAAAATATGATTTGATAATTATTGGAGATGATAATGCGCTTGATTTTGTGTCCACGAATGAATATTTATTTCCTGATCAGCCAATTGTGTTTTTAGGAATTAATGATATGGAAAAAGCAAAATCATTAGGAGCGGATTCCCGATATACAGGAATTTGTGAAACAGTTTCTTTAGAAGGAACAATAGAATTAGCACATATACTTATGCCAGAGGCAAAAAAAGTAGTGGCGTTGGTTGATAATACAGTTACTGGGCAAGCAGTAAAAAAAATGTTTTTAGAAGAAGACGTATTTGATAATGAATTGTCATTAGATACAATTGATTTGTCTGAAATGACATTTGAAGCGTATCAAAAAGAATTACATAAAATTAAACCTACAGATATTGTATTAATGATTGCAGCAAGTAGAGATATTACAGGGAAAACCATTACCTTTGAAGAGGGGGTAGATATTACCATTCGAAATTTGAAACAACCTGTATTTGGATTATATGACTTTGTCATTGATTCAGGATTGGTTGGAGGAGAAGTAGTCTCTTTTTATGATCAAGGACGTATGGCAGCTGAGATAGCAAAAAATATTCTTAGTGGTCAAGATATTACAAAGATGGAAATCATAGAAAATCCGAATATAAAAATGTTGGATTATTCTTTATTTGAAAGATATCATTTAAGTAGTAAGAATTTGCCAGAGGATTTACTTTATGTGAATAAAGAAGAAAGCATACTCCATAAAATTTTACCTTATATTCTAGTTGCATTATTGGTTATTGTTATTGAAGGGTTATTAATTCTTTATCTTCGAAATAATATTAAAAATAGAAAAAAAGCAGAGAAAGAATTAGTAAGAAAGAAAGAAGAATTAGTAAATTCAAATGAAGAATTGCTTGCATTAAATGAAGAAATGATGGCATCTAACGATGACTTAATGGATAGCAATGAAAAACTTTCGAATGCGATAAAAAAAATAGAAGATCAAAAAAATGAGATTAAAGAGCTGATTTATATTGACTCTTTAACGAAATTAAAGAATAGAAGAGCAATTAATGAATTGGTGCACCATTGGCTTGAGGAAACTAAGGGAGATGTGGTATATTCAATTTTGTTTTTAGATGTAGATAATTTTAAACTAATCAATGATTCCTTTGGACATGATTTTGGAGATAAGGTGATTATTAGGACTGGAAGGCGTTTGGTTTCCTTAGAAACAGAATCAATAAAAATTGGTCGATTCGGAGGAGACGAATTCTTAATTATTTATAAAGATAAAGACATGAATCAATTTTCTGAGTTTCTAAATGCGTTAGAACAAATTTTTAAAAATCCATTTGTGATAGATAATCGAACCATTTTTCTAACGGTAAGTATTGGAGCTGCAATCTATCCGATTCATGGGGTAGGAGAAGAAGAACTGATTAAAAAAGCAGATATGGCGCTTTATAAAGCAAAAGAAAGAGGAAAAAATAGAGCAGTCATATATAATCAAAAAATGATTGAAGAAGTTGAAGATAAAGTTTTATTTCAATCACATTTGAGAGGAGATTTTGCCAGAGGAGAATTTTACTTAAATTATCAACCTGTGTTTGATGTGAAAAAGAATACATTTATAGGAGCAGAAGCTTTAATTCGATGGAAAAACGCAGAATTTGGTCAGGTTTCTCCAATTCGATTGATTCAAGCTGCAGAAGAAATGGGACTCATTATTAAAATTGGGAAATGGGTGCTAAGAGAAGCGTGTATATTTGCTAAGAAAATCAATGAACAAACGAAAGAGGATTTTCTTGTTGCCATTAATATTTCATCGGTGCAGATGATGGACCCAGATTTTGCAAAAGATTTTTCGGAGATTATTATGGAAGTGGGAGTAAACCCAAAACTCATATGTTTGGAGATGACGGAAACCATGTTATTTGAATTCCCAGATGATAATGTACATATTATCGATAAATTAAAAGCAATGGGAGTATGTATTGCATTAGATGATTTTGGAACTGGATATTCGTCCTTAAGTTATTTTAAAAATATTCCAGCTTCCACATTGAAAATTGATAAAGAGTTTATTGATAATCTTGCAACAAATCAATTTGATTGCTATATGGTGGAAACCATTATTCGTTTAGCACACCACAAAAATTTAGTGGTTGTAGCAGAAGGAGTGGAAGACCAAGAACAATTGGAAATATTGCAGGATTTAAAATGTGATTTGATTCAAGGCTATTACTATAGTAAGCCAATATCGGAATTAGAGGTTACAGAATTAATTCTTAAATAAGTTAAAAAATAAAATGCAAGAAACTTTTGCATTTTATTTTTTATTGGAAAGTAGTTGAGATATTTTGTGATCCAATGAATGTTCTAGATTTTGAAGTTCCAATATCTTTTGCTGAAGCTCAATTTTTTTGAGCTGTAATAAATGAATGTTAGATTTTAATGAAGGATTATTTAAAAATTCCTTAATTTTGTTTAGCGATAGTCCAGTTTCTTTTAAAAGAAGAATAAGTTCTAAGTTGTCTTGGTCTTCTTTCGAATAATATCGATATCCCGTTTTTTTATCCTGAGATGGAACGAGTAAACCAATCGTATCATAATAAAGAAGGGTTGGACGTGAAATACCATAAGTTGAAGCTAATTGACTGATTAATAGTTTTTCTTTCATGTTGCCTCCAAGTGTAAAGTTACTTTATGGTGATTATATCATGGCTTAAAAGAAATGGATAGGTATATCGTTTAAAATTATAAATTTATCAGATCTCTTTTATAAGGGATACAAATTGTGGTATAATAGATTTCATTCGAAGTAAAAGTTTTGGAGGAAAAGATGGGATTGTTAAAAAAACGAAATGTAAAAATTATAACAGAAAATAGAAATGGGAAAGATGAGTATATTTTAGATTGCATGAAACTTAAAGAGCCTATGGAATTAGGGAAAAAATTACTTTTGGAATTTATGAAAGAAAAAGAGTGTTGGCTTTTTATTGATACCAATTTTACTTATGAAAGAGATAATAAAATTGTGGAAGTTAATATAAATAAAATACAGGATTTGCTAACTGAAAAAGAAATTCCGCATATAAGCAAAGAAAGAATGGTAGACAAGGATGTTTCCTTAATGGGAATTCCATTGAAAAAAAAGAAAATCAAAGAATTTAAAATGGTAATAAAAGTAACAGAAGATGTGATAAATAATCTGGATTTTTTCTTTAATTATATGAGTGTCTTCGCCTATATAACAACGAAGAATAAAGGATTAAAAGAGATATGGGAATTACATGATCAAATTAATGTAGAAGGAGAGGATTATGCCACGATGTTAGGTACGGATAAGTTAGATACATTTCTGTATATGGATAATTATTTTAACAGAATTCGTATTGCATCTGAAAAAGATATGGATATTCACTGGATTGAAAAAACATTACAGTAGAAGAAAAGAAAGAAAATGGAGGACTGAATTCTTGACTTTCTAGGAAGAATGTACTAATATATGAAAAGAAGACAAAGGAGTCATTAAGTCCCCTTTTGTCTTTTTTTTTTGAAAAAATATAATTGTTAAGGAGAAAATAAATGAAGCGACTAAAAAAACTTGTAAGTGAATTGGAAAATAGCATTGAATTAAGTTTGAATGAGGAAATAAAAAAAGAAGACTTTGTAAAAAAAGAACAAAAAATAGTTAGTGTGATTGAGAAATTTCAATATGAGGTGTTATCTCAATTATTTAGTATGCAAGTAGTAGAAAATCAAATTGAAGATTCGTCCGTTAAAATCATGAAAATTGTAGAGCAACAGAAAGAAACATCAGAATCCATGGTGGAAAGCTCAAAACATTTACATCAAGTTAATGAAATGAGTAAGGAGAAAATATCGAATTCTTTGGATACGGCTTTTTTAATAAAAGAAAATACGAATTTGTTAAAAGCTTCTTCGGAAACTTTGACAGATACAACAAAGGAATCAAAAGGCACTGTTGAGGAACAAATGAATGAAGTATATAAGATTATTGAGATGGTTGAAAATCTGGCGAAATCTAGCAACTTTACGATGGAATCGATTGATGAATTATATGTAGGAATCGTTCAAATTTCAGAGATTCTAACATCTGTTCAAAAATTTTATAAGCAAACAAAATTACTTGCTTTAAATGCATCGATTGAATCCGCAAGAGCCGGAGAGGCAGGAAAAGGATTCGCTGTCGTAGCAGAAGAAATTGGAAATTTAGCAGAAGAAAGCTCTGGGTCTATTGGAGAAATTGTTAATATTATGAGTCGGATTGATGATAGTATTGCCAATGTAAAAGAAAAGTCCAAGGAAGAAAATAAAAAGGTAAAAGATACGGTAACAAAAGCAGAAAAAGTAAATAGTGGACTTACTAAGATTACGAATTCCTTTTTGCAAATAGAAGATAGTCTTGGGACTATGAACAAAGATTTGATAAATAATATTGAATTATCTGAAAAAGTATATTCTGATTTAGAAGAGACTAAAAATGCATATAAAAAAGTGACGGAAGAAATTGAGGGAATTAATGGTCATATTAAGGAACAACATAAACATACGAAAAAAATGATGGATATTGAAGGTATTTTAAGTGATATATCCTCTAATTTAGAAAATGTTACAGGAAAATATCAATTAGATATTTTGGGAAATGCAAAAACAACGCTTGAAAAGAAATGTAAAGAAATATATAAAGATGTGCATCCTATAATTCGTAACGAATTATTAGAGGAAATTAAAAACATAGGTGGATTTACCTATAATAAAAAAGTTTTGGATCAATTTATAAACGAAAAAGAATACGTAGAAGCAATATGGACAAATAATAAGGAAGGTGAATTTATATATTCTATTCCAAAAGCAGGTATACAAAATGCTTCGATTCGAAATTGGTTTACGGAGGCAATGAAAGGAGAAATGTTTGTTTCGGATATATATATTTCGGGAATTTCCAAATCGCCTTGCATTACGATGAGTATTCCATTGCTAGACAATCAAACAATTATTGGGGTTTTAGGTGTGGATCTTCGGATTGAACATAATTAATATATGCAATTTATTATGAGATCATAGTAAATAGGTTGTATTTAAAATAATGCCGTTCTATAATGAAAGAAATATTTTTTTGAAGATATAAGTAACTTGATGTATAGAAGGGGCGCGTGAATGAAAGAAGAGAAAAATACTCCAATTGATTTAAATATATGGTGTCTTTATATTGTAAATGCAGCGCATATTATTGGATTTCTTATTATTTTAGCACATGTAATCTGGTATTTTGCAATACGAAATATTTTTGTGTATTTGGCGCCAATTTATTTACAAAACTATATTTTGATTCCAGCAGTTGCAATACTTGTTTTAAATACAAGTATAGGTGTGCTTGTTCATTCTTCACGAATTTCTTTAATTGTGAAAGAATATCTTTCCGTTCTGCTCTTTGTTGTATTTTCTTTTTATTTATCCATGACACATGATTTGGCAACCGTTTTATTATCTTCTTATATGTTGCCTATTTTTATTTCTAGTATTTTTTCAAATATTAAACTAACACGACGAATTTTTCATATTAGTATATTTGCTATCTTTTTAACTGGATTTAAAGTTTATCTGGAAGGGCAATTAGATCGGATTATACTTATGGAAATTTTTGTTGCATGTTTTATGTTCCTTTGTTCTTATTTATTAGCAAAGGTTTTAATGCAATATGGACAAGCAAATTTAGCGGCATTGGTAAAAGCAAATGAGGAAGCAAAAAATAACGAACAGGCATATTTGCAAGCGCAGATCAAACCACATTTTATTTACAATGCCATTAATACTATGGTATCTTTTTGTTATACAGATAGCGAAAAAGCAGCAAAATTGCTTGTTAATTTTAGTAAGTATCTAAGACTTATATTTGATTTCAATCAAAAGCCAGGACGAATTTCATTGGAAAAAGAAATTCAAATCATCACGTCTTATACGGAAATAGAAAAAGCAAGGTTTGGGGATTTAATTCAAATTCAATATGATATTGACCCATCACTTTTATCAATGGAAATTCCTTCTTTTTGTATTCAGCCCTTTGTGGAAAATTCCATTAAACATGGACTGTGTAAAAAAGAAAACGGAGGAACTATTTTTATTTCTGTGAAGAAAAAAGAAGAGATGTTAATTATAGTTGTTCGAGATAATGGAGCAGGAATGTCTAAGGAAACATTAGGACAATTAAGAATTATAGAAAATAAGGGAATCGGATTTTCGAATATTAGTAAGCGTGTAAAAAGTTATGAGCATGCAGAAATTGATATCCAAAGTACGGAAGAAGTGGGAACAATAGTAACACTTAAAATTCCAATGGATTGTTTCTAAGAAAAGTGGATATGAGGAGTATAAAGAGATGTTAAATGCCATTGTAATTGATGATGAAAAACCAGCAATTGATGTTCTTCAAATTTTTCTTGAAAAAACGGGAGAAATCGTAGTAAAGGATAAATTTTTATCTGCGAAGGAAGCATTTATAAAAATAGAAGAGAAAACCACGGATGTTATATTTCTTGATATTGAAATGCCAGAAATGTCAGGATTGGAATTTGCGGGAAAAATGATGGATGCGAGGAAGGATATTCCGATTATATTCGTAACGGCATACAATAAATATGCAATTGAAGCTTTTCATGTAAATGCCATTGATTATCTTCTGAAACCGATATCTTCAGAAGAAATTGAAAGGATATTGCCAAAATTAAAAAAAGAACGACTGAAAAAGAAAGCAGAATTTAGTAAATCAAATAGTGCTCAAATATATTGTTTTAAAAGATTACAAGTATTTGGGGAAGGTTCTACAAAGCAAATGAAATGGCGTACTTCAAAAGCGGAGGAACTTTTTGCGTTTTTATTAGAAAACTTAAATAAAGAAGTTCCAAAGTGGAAAATTATGGAAGTGATTTGGCCAGAGTGTGAAACAGATAAAATTAATATGTATTTACATACTACAATTTATAAAATCAAAAGAACATTGCTTGCGGGAAATATAAAGTTTTCACTTATTTTTACAAATGGATGTTATAAGTTGGAACTTCCAGAAATATATTTAGATACGGTTGCTTTTCAGAAGATCACAAAAGAAAAGATAGAAATAACGGAAGAGAGCATACCAAAATACGAAAATGCTTTATTGCTATATAAAGGGAATTATTTAGAGGAACACGAATATCGCTGGTCGCAGAGTAAGAGAGAAAAATATTTACGAATATACCGAGATTTGGTTTCCGCTTTTTTCATGTACTATACAAGTATAAAGGATTATGGAAATGCAGAACGTATTCTTCAAAATGCATTGGTAAAATCACCTTTTGAAGATGATTTAAATGAGAAATTGATGAAATTATATTTTATAAATAGAGACAAGACTTCTTTAATTACGTATTATCAAAAAATCAACGAATTATATCAATCTGAACTAGGTATACTACCGGGAAAAAAATTGCAGGATTTATATCATCGTGCAAATGAATTATAAGTAATTTGTTTTGATTTTTATATAGAAAATATATTTTATTGTATATAAAAAAAGAGATATGGATTCTTTCGATACATGGAAGAAAAACATATCTTTTTTTTTGTAAAGCAGTTTAAACATGTTCAGAATATGTTCAGTAGTGATTACTATAATTAATCACTAATATACTATTGTTAAAGAAAGCATTTTATAGAAAACATAAGAAAGTAGGATGATTCTTTGTATATATTAAGAATAATAGGAGGAACTATGTGGAAAGCAAAGAAAAAAATTTATAAGGTTTATATTTGGATTTTAATATTTATGGGAGGTGTTATTTTTTCGAAAGCAAATGCATTTGCAGATGGGATACCTTATGATAAATCCATATCTATTCAACAAATTTTAAGTGACTATCAGTATTTTATTAATGGAAATGCTACATTATTAAATCATAATGTGGGGGGGATTGTTGCAGGAGGAGATGTAGAAATTGCTAATTTTGGAGATGCAGCAATTGAACCTTCCTATTTGGCAAATATAGTAAGTGTTGGAAACTACAATGGAACAGCAATTTCAAGCTTTTTAGCAGGATTGGATTCATATTCAGAATATATTGCACAACCAGTATATTATCATTCGACATTGGTTAGTGACATGGGTAGTAGTTTCGTTGCGTACACCAATGAAACACCATTTATAGATTTGTCATCAGCATTTTTAACCTTAGAAGGTCAATCAGCAGATATTGTATCGAAGGCTTATGCGGTAACAGAAGAAAATATTATAGGGGACGCTATAAATGGATATGTACTTAATTTGCCACTTGATGAATATCAATCAATTGTCATTTCGAAAAGTATTTATGATCAAGTGAATTATATTCAATTAAATGGTGTATCAAGTGTAAATGATTTTTCGGAACAAGAATATGTGATATCAATTTCTGGAGTGACCGATATTTTACTTTCTTTTGAATATACTTCGTTTGCAGAATCAGAAAATACAGGAGAAAAAGGAATTTTGTTTTCTGATGGACAATCCTTCAATAATAGCAATTCATTAAAAAATATGGCAAGTGGGATATTAGAAGCTGGTCAACTAAATACGGATGGCATGAAGTTAATATGGAATTTTCCAAATGCAACGTCAGTAAATAGCGATTATATTGCAGGACATATGGTGGCAACAAAGGCAAAAGTAACGATTGCAGATGGAACAGGTAATTTTGAAGGGGGCATTATTGCGGACAGTATAATTAATAATTCTGCAGAGGGTCATTTTTATCCATATATGAAAATAGGAGATTTATATGAAGGAACCGTTGTGGAGCCACCAGCAGGAGATGCTTCGGGAGGGGAGGCAAATGATACTTCGGATGATGGATCAAAGGAGCCTTCCAATGAGAATTCAAGTGAAGATCCAAAGGATAGTTCCGGTGATTCTTATGATGATTCTGGAAACAGTTCATCAAATAGCATAGACAACATCCCAGGAGACCAAGGTATCGATAGGGAGGATGGGATTAGTTATTTTGAGGATGTAAAAGGTGCAGTATATGAAGGAATGCCAAAAACTGGCGAAAAATCTAAGATTTTGATTGCAAAAATAGGATTCCCTCTGTTTGCTGCTTTAGCAGCTATATTCTTTCTTATAGGATATGTGAGCCGAAGAAGGAAAATGAACTAAAAAGAAAACAACGAACAAGTTTTTTCAAAAAATATGGAGTAGGTTTATGAAAGACAAGAAAAAACCAAATTCCTTTAAGCTGCAAAATATGGTATATATATTTTTTGTGATAGTAACAATAGGCTTTGGATTGGTTTTGCTTTTAGACAAAATAGAAAAAAAAATAGGGGATCATATTTATTTAGAACTATCTCAATCGATAAAAGTATCTCATGAGAAAGAAATAAAAGAGAAGATTGCATATTCTATGAAAGATGAAATGATGATATATAAGAAACAGACAGAGCATAAAAGTGAAGTGGATTTTAGTATTTTAGAAGAGAAGAATACGGATGTGGTAGGTTGGATTCTTTCTTTGGATTCCGAAATTAATTATCCGGTTGTAAAAGGCAGTGATAATTCCTACTATCTTACTCATTTGTTTACCAAGGAGGAAAATGCAAAAGGTTCTATTTTTATGGATTATCGTAATCAAAATGATTTTTCAAGTAAGAATACCATACTTTATGGGCACCATATGAAAGATGGATCGATGTTTGCTACATTAACGAATTATAAAGAACAAGCATATTATGATAAATTTCCAACAATGATTTTATATACGCCCCAAGGAGATTATATGATTGAATTATTTGCAGGAGTTATTGTTGATGGGGATTATGAATCGGTATGTTTTGAATTTGAAGAGAAGAAGGAGTTTGAAACTTATATTGCATTCCTAAAAGAAAATTCATCATTTAAATCAAAAGTCCCGGTAAATTTTGAAGACCGAATTATTACTTTGTGCACTTGTTCTTATGAATTTGATAATGCAAGATATACGGTATATGGAAAATTAACATCATTTTGAATAAAAAACAATTTATAAAAATGTGAAAGAAACAATCAGAATATTCTAATCTGTAGGCTTACAGAAACCTTTTCGCTTATACAATAAAATATGATATAATAATTATATCTAAAAATAAGTACGGTTAACGGAAAGAAAGGGAATATATGATAGATAAATTAAATAAACGCTTAAGCGCATTTGTTATATTCTTAATTCTATTTATTCTTTTGATTGTTAATCTTTATATAATGATTGATTATAGAAATAATTATAATGAATATTTAGAATATAAAACGAAGTTATTTGATAACTCCATTGAACAAATATTTACAACTTACGAACAATTTTCTGATTTTATATTTGAAACGGAGATTAATTCTGATGAAGTAAAAGAAATTTTTGCACAGGCAGGAAATGCGAATTCTGAAGAAAAAGATATGCTCCGTGGAGAGTTATACTTGTATTTTGAAGATTTTTACGCATTACTTTTGGATTATAATTTTAAACAAATGCATTTTCACTTTTCCGATGGGGAAAGTTTTTTAAGAGTGCATTACCCAGAATTATATGGGGATAATTTGTTTTCCATACGTGAATCGGTTCGAATTGCAAATGAAGAAGAACATTTTGTTTCTGGATTTGAAGAAGGTCGAATTTTTAATGGTTATCGATATGTTTATCCATTAGAATATCAACAAGAACACATTGGAAGCGCAGAATTATCAATATCAGTTGAAAATATTTTGAGTGATTTATATAAGTACAATTTGATAAGTACTGATATTGGATTTATTATGAAAAAAGAAGTGGTAAAGCGCTCTGCATATGAAGAAACGCTAGACGATTATGTTGAAAGCTTTATTTCAAAAGATTACTATATGGATGCTTCGACACTTGAGATTATGGAAAATAGCGATAATAGTTTAAAAATATATAAAGATGATTCCTTTATAAAAAAATTAGTCAAAGAAATGGACAAAGATTTAAAAGAAGAAAAATCATTTAGTAAAGAAATAAAATATAAGGATGCATATTATTTGGTGCAAGCAGCATCTATAAGAAATATTGCAGGAGAGAATATTGGATATTTTATTTCAATATCCATTGATGATGAAGTCAAGATTTTAAAAAGAAATAATATAAGATGGGTTATTTTTTCCATATTGATTATGTTGATAACAACAAGCATGGCATTATTTCTCATAAAAAAACAGATAGAAGTACAAAAATTAGCAATGATCGATCAACTTACAAAAATCTATAATAGAAGATTCTTTTTTGAAATTTCAGAAAAAGAATTACGAAAAGCAATACGAGATGAAAGCAACATTTGTGTTGCCATGTTAGATATTGATCGTTTTAAAATGGTAAATGACACTTATGGACATTTAGAAGGCGATAATGTATTAACGGCGTTGGCAAAACTTGTAGGAGAAGTAATTCGGGACAAAGATATTTTTGCAAGATTTGGAGGCGAGGAATTTGTCTTACTTTTGCCACAAACAAATAGTGACGAAGCAAAAAGTATCGTGGAACGAATTCGAAAAGAAGTAGAAGAATTTGATTTTTCACCAATTAAAAAAATAACGATTAGTATCGGATTCGCAAAAGTTGATACTTCAAAACGTCTAGAAAAAAGTATAGATCGAGCAGATGAAGCATTATATATGGCAAAAAAATTGGGCCGAAATCGAGTGGTTGAATATGAAAATAAAAATTAAAATATAAGGAGGATGGGAAATGGCAAAATATGTTTGCACAATTTGCGGGTATGTGTATGATGAGGAAATGCAGCCAGATAGTGGAATGGAAACAGGAACAAAATGGGAACAAGTACCTAGAGATTGGAACTGTCCTCTTTGTGGAGCAACAAAATCTGCATTTGAACCTCAAAAAGCAGTAGAAAAAGTAGTGATTTCTACGTCAAAAGAATCAGTGGAAACAAAGGAAGAAGTACTGAGAGAATTATCCGTAGGTGAATTAAGTGCTATTTTTTCGAATCTTGGTAAAGGATGTGAAAAACAATATTTGCCAGAAGAGGCAAAGGTATTTTTTGATTTAGCCCTTTATTACAAAAACCAAATCAAATGTGAAGAGGAAAATAGTTATGAAAGTTTACTTTTGAAAGTAGAGGAAAATTTAAAGGATTCGTATCGTACAGCAAAAGACATCGCATCAAATGCTTCCGATCGTGGGTCGCTAAGAGCACTTGTATGGAGCGAAAAAGTCACAAAAATTATGAATTCTTTACTTACAAGATATGAAAAAGAAGGGGAAGCTGCATTTAAAAGCACCAATATATATGTGTGTGAAATATGTGGGTTTATATATATAGGGGAAGAAGCACCGAGTATTTGTCCTGTATGTAAAGTTCCAAAATCAAAGATTACTAAGATAAAAAGGGGGTAAAGAAAAGTATGCATGCAGTTAGAAATATTGAATTATGTACAAAGGATTGTTTGTGTTTATATGTTTGTCCGACTGGAGCAACAGATACGGAAACTGGACAGATCGACATTAATAAATGTTTAGATGGTTGTAGATTATGTGTGGATGCTTGCCCATCCCATGCAATATCTTTAGTGCCAGAACAATATCCAAAACAACAGGAGAAAAAGAAAACTGTAGTAAAGATAGTGCAAGAACTAGCGGAAAGCAAAGTAAAGCAAGAAAGAATTGCAGAAACACTTTCGAAAGAAATTTTAGATCCTTTTGGGAAACAGTTAGCGGAGGCGATTGCAAAATCAAATCGTATCATGGCGGAAGATTTGCTAAGAGAAACAGGATATATGCTTCCCCAAAGTCAACAGGTTCAGGAATTATTACTTGAATTACAAAAAAAGGAAAAGGATAAAAATTTTCCGAGCAATGAAGTAGAGGAATTAGTGAAAGAATTACAAGAAAAAATAATAGTTGAGGAGAAAAATAAAGGTATGAAAAGTTCTAGTAAAAAATATAAATGTTCGGTATGTGGGTATATTCATGAAGGGGTATTAGAAGAAGGGTTTACTTGTCCTAGATGTAATCAACCAGCCTCTGCGTTTGAAGAGCAAATTGAAATAGAAAAAACAAACAATAAATATGCAGGAACAAAAACGGAAAAGAATTTAGCGGATGCTTTTGCAGGAGAAAGCCAAGCAAGAAATAAATATACCTATTTTGCAAGTGTTGCTAGCCAAGAAGGATATGAACAATTAGCTGAAATATTCTTAAAAACTGCAAACAATGAAAAAGAGCATGCAAAAATTTGGTATCAAGAATTAGGAAATCTAGGATCAACAGCAGAAAACCTGCTTCATGCCGCAGAGGGTGAAAATTATGAATGGACAGATATGTATGCTCAATTCGCAAAAGATGCCGAAGAAGAAGGATTTCCAGTTTTGGCAGAACGTTTTCGCCGAGTTGCAGAAATCGAAAAGAAACATGAGGAACGATATCGCAAATTATTAAATACGTTAGAAATGAAACAAATCTTTGAAAAGGGTGAAGAAATGATTTGGGAATGTCGTATTTGTGGTCATTTAGTAATTGGAAAGAAAGCACCAACAGTTTGTCCAGTATGTAAACATGCACAAAGTTATTTCGAGGTAAGAAAAGAAAATTACTAGATGTTTCATTTTTATAAGAAAATTTAAATTATTTATATGGAAAAATGATTAATTACATATTATACTTGTTTCAACTAGAAAGGATGTGTCCTTCATATAGTTGCATAAAAAATGCCGGAATGTTAGAAATACACAAGGCATTTTTTATTTTTAATGAGAGAAAAATAGGAGAGAATAATGATTAAGAATGTAATAACGTTATACTATGAACAGTGGGACTTTTTTCTGGAATTATTGTGGCAGCATATTATGATTACTGCAATTTCAGTAGCTATTATTACAGTGATTGGTTTAACAACAGGAATTCTTATGACAAAAAATGAAAAAATGGCATCCATTATTTTGACAATTACGAATTTTCTATATACGATACCATCAATCGCATTATTTGGTGTATTAGTAACGATTACAGGAATTGGAAACCGAAGTGCAATTACAGCTCTTATCATCTATGGATTACTACCAATTATTAGAAATACCTATGTAGGAATAAAAGAGGTGGATCCTCAAATTATTGAGTCTGCAGTGGGAATGGGAACCACGGAAAGACAATTGCTATTTCGGATTCAATTACCACAGGCACTGCCAGTGATTATGACTGGATTTCGAACAATGGTTATTATGACGATAGCATTAGGAGGAATTGCATCCTTTATTGGAGCAGGAGGATTAGGAGTAGCTATTTATCGTGGGATCTCAACCTATTATCCAGAAATGATTGTTGCAGGAAGTTTACTTGTTGCATTATTTGCAATAGTTGTAGATTGGGCATTACAAAGATTAGAGAATACATTGTTTTTACGTATGTTAGGTAAGAAAAAACGAAAGTAAGTTATTTATAAGGAGGGAAGTATGAAAAAAATTAAAAGCATGATAATGATAGGGATTATTTTATTCGTTTTAACAGCTTGTGGAGAGAAAGAAACCATTGTTCTGGCAAGTAAACCAATGACGGAACAATTTATTGTTTCGGAAATGATAATGGCCTTAATTGAGCAAGAAACAGACTTAGAAGTGGAATATAAAGAAGGCGTAGGTGGAGGAACATCCAATATTCATCCGGCAATGGAAAGCGGTGAAATTGATATGTATCCAGAATATACAGGAACAGGTTGGATGTTAGTATTAAAAGAAGATTTGATTCAAAATCCAGATAAGCTTTATGAAGCAGTTAAAGAAGCATATGAAGAAACCTATCAAATTTATTGGTCGGAGCAGTATGGATTTAATAATACATTTGGATTAGCGATGAAAAGAGAACTCGCAGAAGAATTAAATATCAAAACATATTCAGATTTAGCAAGAGAAAGTAGTAATTTGATAATTGGAGCGGAACATGATTTTTATGGACGTGATGATGGCTTTCCTGGATTAGTAGATACGTATGGATTTCAATTTGAAAAAGAAATTGGAATGGATATAGGACTTAAATATCAGGCAATTGAAAGTGAAGAAGTGGATGTAATAAATATATTTTCGACGGACGGAAAATTAAAAGAATATGATATGGTAGTATTAGAAGATGATTTATATTTTTTCCCTTCCTATTATGCAGCAACTTTGATTCGAATGGAAACACTTGAAAAATATCCAGAACTTAAAACGGTGCTGGCAATGTTAGACGGTCAAATTAGCAATGAAGAGATTACATACATGAACTATTTGGTTGAGATAGAAAGAAAAGATCCAAAAGAAGTAGCAATCGAATTTCTACAAACGAAAGGAATTTTGAAAGAATGATTGTCGAAATAAAAAATATATCCAAAGGTTATCAGGAAAATCAAAAAGTATTGAATCATTTAAATTTAGCAATTGAAGAAGGAGAATTGATTACGATATTAGGGCCTTCTGGTTGTGGAAAAACAACCTTGTTAAAGTTAATAAATAAACTCATTGATTTTGATGAAGGCGATATTTTTGTAAAAGGAAAAAATATTAAGGATTGGGATACGATAGAACTTCGCAGAAGTATTGGATATGTAATACAACAAATTGGTTTGTTTCCACATATGACGATTGAAGATAACGTAGGATATGTATTATCTTTACAAGGGATTCGTAGAGAGGAAAGAAAAGAAAAAGTCAATGAATTGACAAAGCTTGTTGGTTTAGAGAAAGAGATGTTGAACCGTTATCCAAGAGAATTAAGTGGGGGACAAAGACAACGAATTGGGGTTGCGAGAGCATTAGCAGCGGATCCAGATATTGTTTTAATGGATGAACCATTTGGCGCGGTTGATGAAATTGCAAGAACACTATTGCAAGATGAATTATTAAAATTGCAAAAGGATTTAAAGAAGACTATTTTATTTGTAACGCATGATATTCAAGAGGCTTTGAAATTGGGAACACGAATTGTGCTTATGAATAATGGGAATATTGAACAGATTGGAACGAAAGAAGAAGTGTTGTTTCAACCGACATCGCAATTTGTAAAAGATTTTTTGGGTGTGAAGGGATTTAAAAGTATACTTGATAATGAAGTATTACGCCAAGTATATGAAGAAACCGTAATTAATCATGGAAACATGGAGGATATTTATCGAAAATTAAAATCATGAGTATATAGAGGGTATGTAAGGAGAGACTTTGTCAAATAAAAGTCTCTCTTTTTTTTTGTCTTATAATATTTTGTATGTACAATTTAAAAGTTATAATTAAATAAGTAAAAAATAATATATATATATGATATAATGAAAGATAATTAGTAAAGTAAGGAATATATCATAAAATTTTTAGAGGAGGAAACCATGGTTAAAAATAGGAGGCTCAAATGAATAATGGTGAAGTGTTAAAATTTGGAAAGTTTTACCAATGGATTGATTGTTTGATGACTTTAGATAGAGAAATTGTATTTGTGATTATTGTCGCATGCTCGTGCATTTTTTTGCTTTTTTTATACTATCGTTTTGTATATTCAAGACGTGGCATAATGAAATGCAAATCTAATCAATTTGTTTATATTCCAGGTCCAAAAGAATGGGAAAAGCAGATGATAGATTTGTCAAAAAAACATCATAAAGTTTTTCGTATGCAAAATAATTTTGTTTTAGAAGATCGAAATAAAATTGCACGTAGAAAATTAAATCAAATACGAAAAACAATTGCAGAAATTCCTTCGGATATTATTTCTTTAATTCCAGCTGCAAGATGGTTGTTTGATAACTATCAAATATTATATCGAGAAGTAAAGAAAGAAAACACAGTGGATATTAGTAAGGATAAATTTCCGATTTTAAGAGGGAATCAATTTCGTGGATGTCCAAGAATATATGTAGTCGCAAAAAAAATGGTTTCCATTTCAGCAGGGCATTTAAATGATGAAAATATTTCAATTATGTTACAAGCATATCAAAAAGAAATCCCTTTGACGGAGGAAGAATTAGTGGTTCTTCCAGGAATCCTTGGATTTTGTATATTGGAACAAGTGATAGAAGAAGCAGAGCAAATCTTACATATCATAAAGATTAAAGCGAAAGCAGATCGATTTGTTAAGGATAAAATCAATACTCATCGTGAAGATACTGATATTTCAGTACTTTTAAAAAAGATAGATTTTGATTGTGAAAATAATCTATCTTTTCATTCTCATGTGATTTATTTACTTAAAAACATGTCTTTTCGTAATTCAGATATTCTTAAATATATTTATTATCATTATCCAGAAAAAAGTAAATATCGAAAACCTTCTGATATATTTACGGAAGAAGGAAAATATGAAACCGAATTAGAATCAAAGATACATGTGTTAATTGATAGTTTGCGAGGGATTAATGAAGCAGATGAACAAGCATTTATTGAAAAATATTCCTATTTAGAATCTGTTTTACTAAAGGATCCAGCGGATATTTATTCTTTGATGGATTCGACGAGTCGCGGAATGTATCGTTCTGTGATTATTAAACTTTCAAAAAAATATCGAATAAAAGAAGAAAATATTGTTAGAGAATGCCTGGCACTTGCAAAAGAAGGGAATTCTAAATTATTATGGGATAATCATGTAGGAACCTATCTATTAGGAAATGGATATCAGGTTTTAAAAAATCGAATTCGGAATCGAACAGAAACACACGAAAATAAAAGGAAACAGGAAAATCTTGAAAAAAACTATGTAGGTATATTATATTTTCTACTATTTTTTATTACGTTTTTTATTTTTTGTTTTGTACTTTGTTTTTTCCTTTATTCTAAGGGGGGGCTTCAAAAAATTTATCCATATATTTTACTTGTGGGAGTTTCCTTACCAATATTGATGGGAATTTCACTAGAATTTATCAATCATATGTTTGCACGTAAGACGCCCATACGAAAAATCCCGTCATTAGATTATCAAAAATCCATTCCGGATTCTGCACGTACTTTTTTAGTTATGCCAGTTTTAATATCTTCCAAAAAAGAATGTATGGAATATGCCGAAAGGTTAAAAAGACAGTATTTGGCAAATAAACAAAAAAATCTATATTTTGCGTTGCTTGTAGATTTTGCGGATGCAGATAATGAACAAATAGAAAATGATGAAATATATACGGCTATTTTAGTCAATAAAATTCATGATTTAAATCAGGAATACAAAGCAGAACAAAATAAATTTGGACTTTTTATCCGTACTCGTAAATGGAATGCATCTGAAAATTGTTATATGGGATGGGAACGAAAACGAGGAAAGTTAGATGAATTTAATAAATTATTATATGGTTGCAAGCAAGAAGAAACTAGTTTTTCCATTGTCATATTTGATAATAAGATATTGAAAACATTTAAATATGTAATTACGTTAGACGCAGATTCTACGTTGATTCGAGGAAATGCAGCAAAGTTAGTTGGCATAATTGATCATCCATTGAATCAACCAATTATTGATAAGGAAACAAAAACAATAAAAGAAGGATATGCAATTATTCAACCTTCCGTTAGGAACCATGCAATTACAGAAAATACAAGTAGATTTTCTGAAATATTTGGATATCAAAATGGAATTTCTAATTATTCATTTGTTGTATCGGATATTTATCAAGATGTTTTTAATGAGGCCGTTTATGTAGGAAAAGGAATTTATCATGTCAAAGCGTTTCATGAAATTATGCATGATACCATTCCAGATAATCGTGTATTAAGTCATGATTTATTAGAGAGCTGTTATGTTCGTACTGCTTTTGCAAGTGCGGTAAAAATACTTGATGTATTTCCTCAAAGCATTTTGTCTTACATAAAAAGAGAAGAACGATGGATAAGAGGAGATTGGCAACTTTTGCCTTGGTTATTTAAAGGGGAAAGTTTAAGTGGCGTATCAAAATGGAAAATGTTTGACAATCTTAGGAGAAGTCTTGTTCCTGTATCTAAGATTCTTTTTATTGTATTTAATTTACTTTTTATGCCTCAGGCCTTTTGGTTTTGGATGGTTTTGGTATTTTTCCCGGATATCGTTGGTGCATTTCATTTGTTTTTTGTGTTAATGAGAGAAAAGTTTAAAAAACCAAGACTATCAATTGTATATGGTGATTTAGGGAAAGAAATGCTAACGAATCTTGAAAAAGCAATATTGGAATTGATTTTCACACCATATAGAGCTTATATAGCAATGAAAGCGATTAATAAAACAATATATAGATTACTTGTAAGTAAGAAAAATTTATTGACTTGGAATCCAATGGAATCCGTTGAAAAGGAAGTGACAGATTCTATAAAAGGGTATGCTTTAAAAATGTGGAGTGCAGTCATTCCGTCTTTTACAATTATCGGGATGCTTCTGCTTATAGAGGTAACTCCAGTTGTTATGGGAGTTTATCTTTTGCTATCGATACTCTGGAGCTTTTCATTCTTGATAGCATTTATGTTACGAAAACCAAAAAAAAAGAAAAAGAAAAAAATAGATATAGAAAATAATGAAATATTACTTGATGTTGCACGTAAAACATGGAGATTTTTCAAAGACTTTTCGAGAGAAGGGAATGCATGGTTATGTCCAGATAACTATCAAATGATGCCTCAGAAAAAAATGTCAAATAAAACATCTCCAACAAATATTGGATTACAATTATTAACGATACTTTCTGCAAGAGATTTTGGATTTGAAACACTAAGT
>JBFHIZ010000025.1:0-31422 GCA_041596215.1 Lachnospiraceae bacterium | reverse complement strand
TCCTTCTAAACGCAATTCTTTTAAAATTTCCTTCTCTATTGCTGCTTCCGTAGGATTTTCTCCACTTGTCGAAATCAAAGGATCTTTTACTTGATAATAGAACAATCCCGCAGGTATGATCGTTTTATCCTTGTGTCTCACTTTTTCTCGATCCAACGCAACATTCATATATAATACTAATTGCAATTGTAACCCATAATACAAGGCCGCCAAATCAAATTTACGATTTCCCGATTTATAATCCATTACCTTAACATATATATTTTTATCTGTTTCATATAAATCCACACGGTCAATTCTTCCCTGTAAATGCATTTCCTCCTCATCAGAAAGAGCAATATGCAAACTATCTAAGTCCTGATACATGGCAAACGATACCTCAAAATCTGTTGGTTTGAATAATCCTTCCTTAATTTGATGTTGTAAGGAAAAAATACTGCGTTCTAAAATTCGTTTCATTCTTGTTATTTCATAGGTATTTCGCTTTGTATCAAATAATATATTTTCCCCATAGTTATTTGCAAACTCGTCTAGGGCATCTCCCACAATTTTTTTTCCGTATTCTTCCGGGAAATCAAACCACGTATAGGAAGACTCCTGTATTTTTTTTGAGAACTCTTCTAATACTCCATGCAATATAGTTCCCGTATCACTTGCCTCTAAAGAATACGCTTCTCTTTCCAACAGATGTAAACCATATTGTAAGAAATGTGCATATGCACAAGATGCATATTTTTCTAAACGACTTACCGAATTTTCCAGAACTTTCCCATAAAGTGCTTGTGCAATTTCCTTCCCTATTGGGCTATCTGTATATTGATAAAAAGCCGCCTCAATAAGCCGATTCAACTTTGCTTCTCCCATTTCCTCTTTTAGATATCGATATAAAGAAATCAGTTCTCCCAGTGCATTATCTTCATTCTTTTTAATATTCTCTCCCCTATATGCATAATCTCTTAAGCGCGAAATAAAATATTCCATTCCATCTGTCTTTGCATATAATCGATCTTTTCTCAAGATTTTTTTTGTCTGCAAAAATGTAATCTTTGGATATAATTCTTTCATAGTTCGAATAAAATAAGAAGGTTTACAAGCTTTCCCCTCCGCATCCGTCTTTACATAAGATATAAACAAATGTTCCGTAGGTTTTGTCATATTCATATATAAATACATTCGTTGTTGAAACATTTGTTTTCTAGGTGTCGGTGCTAATTCAAAGGCTGCCCTATCAATGACGTCCCTATCAATGTCGGAAAGAATCCCTCCATTTCCACCTATTTGTGGAATAATTCCATCGTTTACCCCTACAAAAAACAACACTTTTATTTCTTTAAGTCTTGTCCTTTTCATATCTCCAACTACCACCGTGTCACGATTCTGTGGAATAGTTGCAACTTGAATTTCATCAAACCCTGCAAATAAAACTTCCGTAAAATCTTTCCATGAAATGGTTTCATCTCCTAATAATTCCAAAATCTGATTTAACAAATCCATAACCAATCGATATATTTGTCGGTATTCATCTGCCTTTGCTTGTTCTCCTTGTTCTTCAAACCAATCCGCGCGTTTCCATAGTGTCTCTTCTAATTTCGAATCTACTAAAAATTGATATAGAATATGGATTTTCATTTCAACTGTACTGGCTTTCTCATGAAATGGAGCTAATAATTCAACAAACATTCTTCTAGTTTGATTAATTTCTTCTAATTCTTTTTCAAAATGTTTTCCAAATTCCTTGCTTTTTCGATAAAAAGGATTGCTCCATTTTTGTTTTCCCCTAATTCCAAGAGCCAACACATAGTTTTCCAGTTTATCAATTGATTCTCTTTCCATCGGAAGCATACCGCTTCTCAAAAAATGAAAAACCGATTCATAAGTATATCCTTTGTTCACAATTTCCAAAGCACTTTTGATATATTCTATAAATGGATTTAATACAATCCCCCTTGTTAAATCCAAAAAAAATGGTATCTTAAACTTATAAAAATACTCCTCTACAAAATGTGCATATCCATTTAAATCCCCTGTAATAACTGCAATATCACGAAATCGATAGGTTCCTTCTTGAATTGTTTTACAAATTTGTTCACATACATACCGCACTTCATCCTGTGGCGAAGTGGTTTCAATAATTTGAATCGCATTCGTTTTCAAGTCATACTTCTCTTTTTTATATCGAAATAGATTTTGTTCTAAAAAAGCAAATTCTGGTTTACTTTGATATCGATACCCGTGTGCATATGGAATCCTATTAGAAATGCTTCCTTTCAACCAAATATCCTCTTTTTTTTCTGCGTCCACTTGTTTTGCCATGTATTGCAACGTATACACCATTTTTTTACTTAAATAAAACAAATCCTGTTCCGAAAACTCTTCATAGGGATTTTCCTTTTCATCCAGTAAAACAGTGACATAAACGTCGTTTTTAATTCGAAGTATTTCCTGAATAAATTGATTTTGTACCGGTGTAAACCCTGTGAACCCATCAAAAATAATTACCGCATCTTTCATTCGAGATGAATCCTTAATTACTTCTTTAACAAGAACCAATTCTTCTTCCTTGGTAATATATTTTTCATCGATGTATTCTAAAAAAGAAGCATACATTCTTTGTAAATCTTTTATTTTTTGCTGTAGTGCCTGATTATGTTCAACCGCTTTTGCTAACTCTCCTATTTTATCTGGATTTAATCCGTACTGCATAAATTCAGAAATTACCGATTTTATTTCGTGAATATATCCTGTTTTTCTTATATTGCCACCAATGGTTGGTAACGAATCTTTTTCATTTTTTGCTACTCTTTGCAAAAGCAAACTCTTTCCGGTATCATCCAAAACGGGAATTGTATTCTTTCCAACTTCTTCAAGTACACGATAAGATAGCCTTTTAAAGCTTAGTACATCAATATTCATAATTCCACCAACACTACTTTGCATGCATAAATCTTTTTGCGTTTCCATGGTAAATTGATCAGGAACAACCACAAAGTAATTAGTATGCGGATTTTCTTTCGCCATTTTTAAAACTTTTTTATATACCCATTCACTTTTTCCATAACCAGATCCCCCAAAAATAAATTGTAGTCCCATATTATCCTCCTAGATACAACAAAAGAGTAGTTTCCTACTCTTTTTAAATTATGCAAGATCTAATAATCTTGTTGCTATGATAAAATAAATCAAAAGAGCTAGTGCATCAACAATCGTTGTTATAAATGGACTAGCCATTACTGCTGGATCAAATCCAATTTTTTTGGCAAGCATAGGTAATGACGAGCCAACTATTTTTGCTATCAATACTGCAATTAATAACGTAGAGCAAATAACAACTGCTACCATAATCTGTACCCGATCAAAGAAAATCAACTTTAAAAAATTAGCGCCTGCTAAGGTGACTCCGCATAAAAATGCAATTCTTGTTTCCTTCCAAATCACAGTGAAAATATCGCGAAATTGAATCTCATTTAAAGACAGCCCACGAATAATGGTTACACTTGCTTGCCCACCTGCATTACCACCAGTATCCATAATCATAGGAATAAATGCAATCAAGATGGTACAAACTTTTAAAGCATCCTCAAAAGAGGATATGATTTTTCCTGTAAAAGTTGCAGATATCATCAATAATAATAGCCAGGGGATTCTCTTTCTCCAAATCTCGATAACTGAAGTTTTCATATAAGGATGATCCGATGGTACAATAGCTGCCATCTTCTCCATATCCTCGGTTGCTTCTTCTTGTAAAATATCCACAACATCATCAATGGTAATGATTCCAACTAATCGACCTTCATTATCTACTACTGGCATTGCCGTAAAATCATATTTTTGGAACTGTCTTGCAACCTCTTCTTGATCCATTAACGTATGTAATGCTACCACTTTATCATGCATCAAATCACTAATACTCATATTGGGATCACTAAGCAACAAATTCCGAAGCCCTACTGCCCCTAATAATTTTCTTGTGTCATCCAATACATAACATATATTTATAGTTTCCGAATCAACTCCAATTTTTCGAATACGTTCAATTGCTTGATTCACGGTCAGTTTTTCTTTTAAGTCCACGTATTCGACAGTCATAATACTACCTGCGGAATCCTCTGGATAACGTAACAAATGGTTAATATCTCTTCTCGTATCAACCGAAGCATTTAATAGTAATTTCTTTACAATATTCGCTGGCATTTCTTCCAATAAATCAGTAGCATCATCTGCCATAAGATTATCAATAATATTTGCAGCTTCTCGGTCTGATAAAGACGCAATTATTACTTGTTGGTTCTCAATCGACAAAAATGCGAAGACATCTGCCGCTATTGCTTTCGGTAATATGCGAAATATTTTCAATAGCTCTTCTTCATCAATTTCTTCTAAAAAAAACGCAACATCAGCCTCGTTCATTTCCGACAAGAGTTGACGGATTCTAGAATATTGATGAGCTTTTGCTAAATCAAGTAATTCTACCCTGATGTTTTTTTCTTCCATAGCAATTCTCCTTCATATACAATTTTTTTGGATGGTATTTATATAAACTTTGCCTTGGATACGGACCATCTGCTGAACTATTTGTACTCGTACTTCGTTCCATAAAACACCACCCCTTTCGGATCTTGCTAAGTTAACATCTACAACGTTAATCATACTAAAACGCAGGAATTTTGTCAAAATAAATATTACATATTTTCAATTATAGAAATGGCTCCTAAATCATTAAATTTTACTCTTCCTGCTGTAATTTCAGTTAACGTATTTTTTAATTCTTCTATTTCTTTTTTTGCTATGTTCACTTTCATATTTACCTGTTCTAAATATTCTACTTGATCTATTTTCCATCCTTTTTGTTCTAATTGATATTGAATTTTTCCATTGTCTTCATAGTTTGAAGTAATCTGCAATTTTCTTGCTGGTATAGAAATTCCTATACTCGCATTTTCAACACATTCTTTTGCTGCCTGTTGGTACGCTCGAACAAGTCCACCCGTACCTAGCAAAGTCCCTCCAAAATAACGTGTGCACAGAATCATTGCATTTGAAATCTCTTCCCCTAGCAATACATCTAGCATCGGTTTTCCGGCTGTTCCACTAGGTTCTCCATCATCTCCAAACCTTTGCGTTTCTGGCACACCTTCAATTCTATATGCAAAGCACGTATGTTTTGCATCATAATATTTCTTTTTTGTTTCAAAAATTAATTGTTGAGCTTGCTCCACACTTTCCACATAACATATTCTGGAAAGAAATCTAGATCGTTTTACGCATACTTCTCCATATCCATCTTCTATTATCTTGTGATATGCTTCTATTTGCACTTTTTCTTACTCCTTTTTACTTATTATTATGGTATCTAGTATCCATTTTACCATAGGCATGGGAAATGTGTAAGAAAGTCTTTATTTACTAACCACAATTTGATATAATATTTTAATTGAGTAGTGATATATTTTAGGAGGAACTTATGAATTATGGAAAAAAAGGTGTTAAGAAAAAGAAAGAACATTTAACATCTAAAGTTATTAAAATAAAAAAAACTGCATCGCTTTCTATTTTTAAAATTGTATTGGTTGCAGTCATTGCATTGATGGTCATTTTTATCTGCGGAGGGCTGGGATTATTTAAAGGTATCATATCTTCTGCTCCAAGTATTTCTAGCTTAAGTGTAATTCCAACTGGCTATACTTCCATTGTATATGATTCAGATGGTAATGAAGTACAAAAACTGGTATCTTCAAATGCGAATAGACGTTATGTTTCAAATGAAAAAATACCACAAAATTTAAAAGATGCTTTTGTTGCAATTGAAGATGAACGTTTTTATGAACATAACGGCATTGATTTTCAAGGAATTCTAAGAGCTGGAATTAGCGCTATCAAAGACCAGGATCTTGGACAAGGTGCAAGTACGATCACACAACAATTACTGAAAAATAATGTCTTTGAAAATTGGACAAATGAAAAAACAGGTGAGAAAATAGTTCGTAAACTTCAAGAGCAGTACTTAGCCATTGAACTTGAAAAAACAACTAGTAAAGAAATGATACTAGAATACTATATGAACACCATCAATTTAGGACAAGGAACTTTAGGTGTGGAAGCCGCTTCCTTACGTTACTTCCAAAAAAGTGTTTCTGACCTAACCTTATCGGAATGTGCTACCATTGCGGCTATTACAAAGAGTCCCGTAGGTTATAATCCGATTACTCACCCAGATGTAAATGAAACACGAAGAAAAAATGTACTTGATAAAATGCTTGAATTTGAAATGATTACACAGGAAGAATATGATATTGCTTTAGCCGACGATGTGTATTCTCGTATTGAAGAAGCCAATGAAATTGAAGAAGCCAATTCGATTAATTCCTATTTTGTTGATGAACTAATTGAAGAAGTCATAAGTGATTTAAAATCAGAACTTGGATATAATGACACGCAAGCTTATAATGCTTTATATAGTGGTGGTTTAAAGATATACTCCACACAAGATACTGCCATTCAAGAAATCTGTGATACTGTATTTACAAATGAAGAAAACTATCCAGAGGATGTGCAATGGTATTTGAATTATGAGTTAACGATTGAAAAAGCAAATGGTGATTTAGAAAATCATTCAACTGAAATGTTTAAAACATATTTCAAAGAACAATTTGCCTCTTTTAACTTATTATATTCTTCTAAAGAAGAAGCCTATGAAGCAATTGAGGAGTATAAAACCAATTTTCTTTCTACTGGAGATTCCGTATACGCAGAAACTGTTTCCTTAACTGCACAACCACAAGTTTCTTTAACCATTGCAGACCAATCTACTGGAAAGGTAGTTGCTATTGTTG
The DNA here is from genome assembly GCA_041596215.1 of Lachnospiraceae bacterium. GTDB lineage: Bacteria > Bacillota > Clostridia > Lachnospirales > Lachnospiraceae > JBFHIZ01. The sequence goes on along the minus strand of JBFHIZ010000025.1, from coordinate 24,592 downwards.
GTGGTCGTGGGGAAAAATCTGGAAGCCGTACTTTAAATCGTGCAACAAACACCTTAAGACAACCAGGTTCTACCTATAAAGTGCTTTCTACATATGCACCAGCCCTAGATTCTGCAGGGCTTACACTTGCCTCCGTTTTTAATGATGCACCCTATTATGACGTAAACGGTCGTCCCGTTAGTAACTGGTGGGGAGAAGAATATCGTGGACTTGCTTCTATTCGTACAGCAATCAAAAATTCCATGAATATTATCACAGTTAAATGCTTGACACAAATCACTCCCGAATTAGGCTTTGAATATGCTAAAAACTTTGGGTTCACAACGCTTGTAGAAAGTGAACTTATTAATGGAGAAATCTATAGTGATATTAATCAATCCCTTGCGCTTGGTGGACTTACACATGGAGTGACCAATTTAGAGTTAAATGCTGCCTATGCTAGTATTGCAAATAAAGGTACTTATATTGAACCCACTTTATATTCTAAAATTTTAGACCATGATGGCAATGTGCTTATTGACAATGAAAATCCGGAACAACACCAAGTTATTAAAGAAACAACTGCTTTTCTATTAACGGATGCAATGGAAGATGTTATAAGTTCTGGAACAGCAACTTCCGCAAAATTCTCTGGTATGTCAATGGCTGGTAAAACAGGTACTACTACTAATTACGTGGACGTTTGGTTTAGCGGTTATACGCCATATTACACAGCTACCACTTGGGCTGGCTATGATAACAATGAATATTTAAGAAAAGGGAGCGAGCAAAGTTTAGCAAAATCTCTTTGGAAAAAAGTAATGGAGGAAATCCATATAGATCTGCCAAATAAAACTTTTGAAAAACCAGATGGAATTGTTACACAAACGGTATGTTCTCGTTCAGGAAAATTACCGATTGCCGGTTTATGTGATAGTACCTTAACAACCGAATACTTTGCAGAAGGAACTGTTCCAACAGAAACATGCGATGTCCATTATTCTGGATTTATATGTGCACAAAGTGGTTTGATTGCTTCTGAGAATTGCCCATTTAAAGTAGCTGGAACCATAGAACTTCTACCGATTGAGGACGAATCCTTATTGGCTGGAAGTGTTCCAAGAGATGCGAACGGTAATCCTCTCGAAGGCTATTCCGAAGTTATTTCCCAATACTGTGAACATGATGATGCCTTTTTTGCACAACCTGATGCATACCTAATCATCGAACAACAACTTGCAGAAATGAATGCTAGAAATGAAGCAGCTGCTGCTGAAGCTGCGGCTGCTGCGGCTGCTGCGGCTGCTGCTGCAGGACAATAAACTTATTATTTCTTGTATTGACAAGGTAAATATTGCTGTGTTACAATGAATTTCGTGCTTACTTGTTTTTTATATCGTAAGCCATATCCAAGCTGTTGTAGCTCAGTTGGTAGAGCGTCGCATTGGTAGTGCGGAGGTCACGGGTTCGATTCCCGTCAACAGCTTATTTTAATATCATCAGTTATACTTATCTATTAGCAAAGTAACTATATACGATCAAAAATAGTACGTTTAATTATAAAAAAACACATACCCTATGTGATACACTATGGTATGTGTTTTTTTATACATTGTTCTTACTATTATATAAAGTATGAATACTTATTAAAAAGTACCTAAATCAGCAGAAGAATCTCCTTCTTCATCAATTCCAAACTGATAATCATTTCCTGGTAAAACTGCATTTAATACAATTCCAACTAAAGCTGCTAATGCAAGACCAGTTAATGTAATACTTGTGTTTCCAATATTAAATACAATTCCTGCTCCAAAACCAAGTCCACTAACTAAGATAACCGCTGCAATAATTAAGTTTCTTGATTTTGTGAAATCAACTCTATTTTCCACTACATTACGTACTCCAACTGCTGAAATCATACCATACAACATAAAGGAAACTCCACCTATGATTGCAGTAGGAATTGTTTCAATAATTCCTGCAAATGCTGGACTAAAGGATAGTATAATTGCAAAGCAAGCAGCAATACGAACTACCGCTGGATCATACACTTTAGTAAGTGCTAATACTCCTGTATTTTCTCCATAAGTTGTATTGGCAGGTCCACCAAACATTCCCGAAATGGATGTTGCCAGTCCATCTCCAATTAAACTTCTATGTAACCCTGGGTCCGCTAAATAATTGGCTTCACAAGTAGCTGAAATTGCTGACATATCACCCACATGTTCCATTATCGTAGCTACTGCAATTGGTGCCATAATTAATACCGCATTAATATCAAATTTAGCAAGATAAAATTTTTGAATTCCTACAAAACTCGCCTCTGAAATTTGAGCAAAATCAATAAAGGTTCCTGCTCCAACTAACGTAAGCACGAGTGCAATAAGATATGGTACAAGTACACCCATTAAAATTGGAATAATCTTAATCATTCCTTTTCCAAATATATTACAAACTACAATTGTTACAAATGCAATTAATGCTAACCACCAGCATTCTTTTGCATTACTCACTGCTGTTGGTGCCAAAATCAATCCAATCAAAATGATAATAGGCCCTGTAACTACTGGAGGTAAAAAGCGCATAACTTTTTGAACTCCAACCAATTTAATTATCAATGCAACAACTAAATACATTAAACCTGCAACGACAACACCACCCAGTGCATAAGGAAGTTTTTCCTCACCAGTCATTCCCGCAAACTTACCAACTTCTAATGCGGATACCGCTTGAAATCCTCCCAAAAATGCAAACGAGGAGCCTAGAAAAGCTGGTACTTTAAACTTTGTAAAAAAATGAAACATAATTGTCCCAAGTCCTGCAAACAATAACGTTGTTTGTATACTTAATGGTAATCCATATCCACTTATTATAATTGGTACTAATATGGTTGCTCCAAACATTGCAAACATATGTTGCAATCCAAGTAATAGCATTTTCCCAACACCTAATTTTCTAGCATCTTTCAACCCCACTTCTCCCAATGTGTCAGAATTTTTTTTTGTCTCTTGTACGTTTTTGTTTTCGTTACTCATCCTATTTCCTCCTCATATTTGTGCAAAGATTGCAAAAAAATAGTATTCCCGATTATTTATCAGAAATACTAATAGAAATGATAGAAATACTATCAATAATAAGAGGCATATTTGAATACTGTTTCATATAATGCTTTGTTTGCAATAAATTCATGCTATGCTCCTCTCAATTTTTACTACCTTTGCTTGGTCATTTTTATTATCATACATGATTTAGGAATCGAATGCAATATGAATCTTCATTTTTTTTATTTTTTTCTTAATTCTTTGAATTGCATTATCAGTAGCTTTATATTCTTTTTCTAATTGCTCTGCTATTTCTGCACACGACATACCTATTCGAAACAATTGAAACACCTGATATTCAAAATTACTTAACTCTTCCCGAATTAATTTTTCAAAATGAATTTGTGTTTCCTTTGCAATCATTAATTCTTCCGGATTATCAATCTGATACATAGATCCTTGCTTTTTAATATTAATATCGTCATCTGACATAGATATATAGCTATTTAATGGCATGTGTTTTTTTCTTCCAGCTGTTTGAATTGCAGTATATATTTGTCTAGCAATACACAAATCTGCGAAGGTATAAAAACTTGCGTTTTCATTACTTTTATAATCTCTAATCGCCTTAAATAGTCCAATCATTCCTTCTTGAATCAGATCATCCTTATCCGCTCCTACAATAAACATTGCATTCGCTTTTTTTCGTACTAAATTTTTATATTTATTAATGATGAAATCTGTTATTTCATTTTCACCATTACGTATGCGAATAATTAATTCTTCATCTGAATCTTGTTCTATTTTTTCTTTCTTACTCATGAATACTCCTCCTAGTAAAGGCGTTGACGTACAATCTCATATGCTAAAACGCCTGTTGCTACAGAAACATTTAAAGAATCAATATCACCTTTCATAGGAATGGACGCAATATAATCGCATTTTTCCTTAATTCGTTTTCCTACACCACTTCCTTCATTTCCAATCACGAGCCCAATTGGTCCTTTTAAATTCATCTCATACATTGAAGTCCCAGCCATGTCTGCACAAACAAACCATAGACCTTCTTTTTTTAATTCATCAATGGTATTTCCCAAATTCGTTACTTTTGCAATTGGCACATAGTTTATTGCACCTGCTGAAGTTCTCGCCACCACACCGGTCAATCCAACCGCTCTGTTCTTCGGAATAATCACTCCATGTGCCCCCGCCAAATTTGCCGTTCGGATAATTGCACCTAAATTATGTGGATCCTCAATACTATCTAATAAAAATAAAAAAGGAGGCTCTCCTTTATCCTTTGCGATTTGTAACATATCTGAAATCTCAGAATATTCGTATGCTGCAATATAAGCAATTACACCTTGATGATGCTTGGTTTCTGACATTTGGTCTAATCTAGCATTATCTACATATTTAATCAACGCATCTGTTTTTAATACTTCTCTTTTTATGGTAAGAATAGGACCATCCTTACAACCATCTAATATAAATATCTTATCCAATGTCTTTCCAGCACGTAATGCTTCAATTACTGCATGCCTTCCTTCAATTACTAATTCTTCATAACTCATTTTATCTCCATTTCTGCTTATAGCAATTACATATCATCCAACTGTCAACTTTTATTTTTTATATAAATTTTAGATTTTGGCATCCTTTATAAATTAATTCCAACATTCGATCCATTTTATTTGAAAGATATAAATAACCCATAAGTGCTTCAAAACCAGTTGCTCGGCGATAATCTATGATAGAAGCATTTTTAGCCGAAGAATTTGATTTTGCGTTTCTTCCTCTTTTAAAAATTCGCATTTCTTCGTCCGATAATTCTGTTTCTAAAGAAAGAATCATATTGCTTTGTGCTTCCGCTTTTACCATAGAAGATACTTTTTTGTGAAGTGAATTTACTGCACAATTCCCTTGCTCTACAACCACTGTGCGAATAACCAAGTCATAAATCCCATCCCCTATATATGCAAGGGTAAGTGGCGAAAACGTCTTAAGATCCAAATCACAAATAGAAAAAACTTCTTTTATTTTCTTTGAAAATTCTAAACTTTCTTCCATTTTACTCCTTCTCTTGTATCCTCTAACACAATCCCTTTTTCCAAAAGTATATCTCTGATTTCATCTGCACGTTTAAAATCTTTTTCTTTTCTAGCAGCCTGTCTTTCTTCGATTAATTGCTCTACATATATATCTAAACTTTCTTCTTTTTTTTCAACTACAATTCCGCAAATATTCATCAGTGTAGAGACTTCTTCTAGCAAAGTAATTAAAAATTCTTCTGAGCTCTTTTCATTTACATGCAAATTTATATATTTAATCAATTCAAATACCGAAGAAAGTGCATCTGCCGTATTAAAATCATCCTCCATAGCCTCTTCGAATTGCTTTTGATATGCTTCTGCTTCTTTTATTTCCTTCGTTTCTTGTTTTGTGATTTCTTTGGCTTTCGTATGCTTTAGAAGGAATTTTAGATTATCTGTTGCCGTTACAATTCTTTCTAAACTATTTTTCGCAGCCTCCATAAGTTCCGCACTAAAATTTAAGGGACTTCTATAATGAGCTTGTAACATAAAAAATCGTAATACTTGCAAATCATATTTTTCACTAATGTCTCGTACTGTAAAAAAATTTCCTAAGGATTTGCTCATTTTCTTATTATCAATATTTAAGAATGCATTATGCATCCAATATCTAGCAAATGGTTTTTCATTGGCAGCTTCACTCTGTGCAATCTCATTTTCATGATGAGGAAAAACTAAATCTTCTCCACCCGCATGAATATCAATTTCATCACCTAAATATTTTTTGCTCATAACCGAACACTCAATATGCCATCCTGGTCTTCCATCACACCATGAAGATTTCCAAAAAGGCTCCCCCTCTTTTTTGGGTTTCCAAAGAACAAAATCTAAAGGATCTTCTTTTTGATCCACTCCTGTAACCTGTAATGCACGATTTCCAGTTCTTAAATCATCTACATTTCTATGCGATAGTTTTCCATATTCCTTAAAACTCCTTGTTCGATAGTATACGGTCCCATCTTCCGCAACATATGCATGTTCTTTCTTGATTAGCGTCTGAATCATCTCTTGCATTCCTGATATTTCTTCCGTTGCTTTCGGATGAATTGTAGCAGGCTGAACTTGCAATCCTTCCATATCTTTTTTGCATTCTTTAATGTAACGTTCAGAGACAACACTTGGTTCTACACCTTCTTCTATGGCCTCTTTAATAATCTTATCATCCACATCTGTGAAATTCATAACATAATTAACCTTCAGCCCCTTATATTCCATATACCTACGTACTGTATCAAAAAAAATCATGGGTCTTGCATTTCCAATATGAATCAAATTATATACTGTAGGCCCACATACATACATTCTTACTTTTCCCGGTTCAATCGGTCTAAACTCTTCTTTTTCTTTTGTTAACGTATTATAAATTTTCATTTTCTGCCCTCTTCTTAATCTAACGTATTATTTCTTTTGATGTTTCTCTAATTCTGAAATACGCTTATCAAATTCCGCATTTTTCTTCTTCATTTTTTCAAGACATTCATGGAAAGGATCTGGAAGATTACATTGATCCAACATATCTCTTGGATGAACCTTGTTTCCCCTTTTCACAACAACACCTGGCACACCCACTACGGTCGAATTTTTAGGAACTGGTTTTAGCACTACACTACCTGCTCCAATTTTTGAATTTTCGCCAACAACAAATGAGCCTAATACTTTAGCACCTGCACTAATCATTACATTATCCTCAATTGTAGGATGTCTTTTCCCATGTTCCTTTCCTGTTCCTCCCAAGGTGACTCCTTGATATAAAGTCACATTATTTCCAATAATTGTCGTCTCCCCAATAACAACACCTTGTCCATGGTCAATAAACAGACCCTCTCCAATGGTTGCTCCTGGATGAATTTCAATACCTGTTTTTCGAACTGCCTTTTGAGAAATTTTTCTAGCTGCATAATATTTTCCTTTTAAGTATTTTTTGTGTGCTCTTCTATAATATCGCATAGCAATAAAACTAGGATATAAAAACACTTCCCTAACGGAATGAATTGCTGGATCTCTTTCTTTTATCACTTGAATTTCTTCTCTAATTTTCTTAATATATTCCATCTTTACCTCTTTCTATTTTTTTCTTCAATTTTTAAACTTTTCATGTAAAAATTTACACTTACCACAAAATAAAAAACGCACATATATCGTCAATAAGAGACGAATATATCCGCGGTTCCACTCTTGGTAAGGAAAATTTCCTCCACTCAATTCCCATAACGGAGAATACCGTACACACCTACTCTTTTCAGCATGTCAGCTCACAAACGCACTTCTACATATCTTCTATTAAAATTGCTTTCAGCTAATGCAATTTCTCTCTTTTATTTCCAATACATATACTCTTTTTGATCAATGCTTTTATATACACTTATATGTTAAAGAATAAATAATAAAAACCTATTTGTCAAGATTTTTCTATTGAAGCAGACAAATTGCTTGTGCTGCAATTCCTTCTTTTGTTCCTGTAAAGCCTAATCCCTCTTCTGTTGTAGCTTTTATGTTTATATCTTTCACCTCAACTTCTAACACTCGCGCTATGTTTTCTCTCATTTGCTCAATAAAAGGACGCATTTTGGGCTCCTGTGCAATAATTGTCGTATCAATGTTTACAATGGATTGATTTCTTTCCCGCACCAACTTATTTACTTGTGCTAATAACTCTACACTTGATATGTTTTTATAGCTTGCATTGGTATCTGGAAAATGTTTACCAATATCACCTAATCCTGCTGCACCAAGCAAACTATCCATAATTGCATGTAATAATACATCTGCATCAGAATGACCTAATAATCCCTTTTCATAAGGAATTTCTACGCCACCTATAATTAATTTTCGATTTTCAACTAATCGATGTACATCATATCCCATTCCAATTCTCATATTCCACCCTCTAATTGTATCATTTTTTATTTATCTTTACATTATATAGGATTACTACATCCTTTTCAATTACTCTTTGATTGAAAACAAGGTATCTCTGCCATTCTTTTCAAAAAAATCAAATTGCAACATTTGATTTTCACGAATGACTCATTCTCTTTTATTTCTCCAACCGTAATTTGCTGAATATTTTTATAATTTCATGCAATATAGCAATAAAAAAAGGAGGCTTAGCAAATAGCTGATAAGCCTTCCTCTTTTCTATCACATCTTATATCACTTTCGTAATCAAGTTAAAGATGCCTCATAAATTGATTGTATTGATTCACCTAACATCTTATTAAATTCTTCACTTGTTTGACTTGCATTCAATCCTTCGGATAACGCTCTGGAAAAACTTGCAATCATATTGTGATTTCTTTTTAAACGTTGATTCGCCTCTTCTCTACTATATCCACCAGAAAGAGCTACCGTTCTTACAACATTAGGCTGTTTCATGATTTCCAAATAGAAATCATCTACCTCTGGAAGCGTAAGCTTAAACATAATGAACTCATCAGCTTCTAATTCATGCATATATTTCAATATTTCACCTTTAAGAATTGCTTCAGCCTCTTTCTTATTCGGCGTATGGATATCAACTTCTGGCTCCAATATTGGGACTAATCCAAACGATGCTATTCTTTTACCAAATTCAAATTGTTGTTTTACAATTGTTTCTATTCCTACTTGATTCGCTTCTTTTATTACAGATCTCATTTTTGTTCCAAAAATATGTCTTTTATTAGCACGTGCTAATAACTCGTCAAGATTAGGAATCGGTTTCATTAATTGTACTCCATTTTCCAATTTATCCAAACCTTTATCCACTTTTAAAATAGGTAAAATTCCTTTTTCTTCCCATAAAAAATCTGGTGTATATTTATTTTGAACTTTTGAATCCATTGTTTTTTCAAATAAAATTGCTGCGAGAATTCTTTCTTTTGCAAAAACAGGACTTTCCATTATTCTTGATCGCATTTCATGTACTAATTGAAACATTTCCTCTTCATTTGCATAAGCATTTTTTTCGATTCCATATACTTCCAATGCATTCGGTGTGCTTCCTCCACTTTGATCAAGAGCAGCTATAAATCCTTTATCCAGTCTCATACGTTCTAATTGTTTCATGTTCATAAAATCACCTCCATTTATTAAAGTATATACCTTTTTTTCATGATAAGCAAACGAATAAACGATACAAATCGAGGTAAGAAGTACACAAATCATTTAATTGACGAACTGCTTGAACCTTTCAAAATCAGTATATCTCTAAGTATGAAAATCTATATGATTATGTCATTTAAAATTCATAATAATTATTACCATGTTACCGTTCCAAAATCATCCACATTATTAATATCAATTAAAAATTTATATACATTAATTTCTTTAGCCACTTCCACACTAGCCAAAATATCATTAGCAATTTGAGCTGAAGTAATACCCATAGTCATTGGATAATCTTAAATTTGTAAGACACTTTATTATATTATAAATGAAATCTGCTTTATTTTTGAGATCCATTATAAATGTTTCAATTATTTTCCAAGAATTTTCATTCCAAATTTCTGAAACTGTTGTAATTTTATACAAACTATGATATATTTTTCACAAGTAAAAAAGAAAGAAGGAATATTATGAATTATTCAAATGTAGTTATTAGTGGTGGCGGTGTACTTGGAAGTCAAATTGCTTTCCAATCCGCCTTCTGTGGATTTAATGTAACAATTTGGCTAAGAAGTGAAAGTTCTATTACACGAACACAGCCTAAACTTGACAACCTAAAAAAAACCTATCTAGAAGCAATTGAAAAGATGGCTTCGGGGGAAGGACCTTGGTGTGCAGGAATTTCAGATGAAAAAAATTTTAACAAAGATGCCCTTGTTGCCAAAGTCAATAAAGCTTATGATAGTATTACGCTAGAATTGGATATGGCCAAAGCAGTAAAAGATGCAGATTTAATTATTGAATCTATGTCAGAAAATCCAAATGATAAAATTGTCTTTTATAAGGCTCTTGCTCCACTTTTACCTGAAAAAACGGTCATTGTTACAAATTCGTCCACCTTACTTCCGTCTACATTTGCAAAGTATACTGGAAGACCTGATAAATATTTATCTTTACATTTTGCAAATTCAATCTGGAAAAATAACACTGCTGAAGTTATGAGCCAAAGCAAAACCGATTCAAAATATTTTGATGAAATTATGGAATTTGCAAACGAAATTCGAATGATTGCATTACCTGTTTTAAAGGAAAAAAATGGATACCTTCTTAACTCAATGCTAGTTCCATTTCTATTAAGTGGATTAGACTTATATGCCTCCGGCGTTTCCGATCCTGAGAGCATTGATACCGCATGGACAAGTGGAACCGGATCACCAAAAGGTCCTTTTCAAATCTTTGATACCGTAGGCCTAACTACCGCCTATAATATTGTTCATCAATACCAAAGCATTCCTGGTATTTTTTCTCCACTTTTAAAGAAGATGATGATGCCATATAATTTTAAAGCGATGGAATCTATTTTAAATGAATATATCAAAGACGGAAAACTTGGTGTTTCTTCTGGCGAAGGATTTTACAAGTATAATCAATAATTGTTTTTCTATATAAGAAAAAACATTTCATAACTTAAAGCACCAACCTAACTACTATAAACGTAACTTAGGTTGGTGCTTTTATTTTTGTTGTTTTATCGATCCTATTTTAATAGTCTATCTAACTCTTTTACTTGGGCAGATATTTCAATCAATTGTTCCTTTATTTTTTCCATTTCATTTTCTTGCTCCTCCATCGAAGCAGATACTTCTTGACTAGAAGCTGTAAACTCTTCCGATACAGCAGATATCTTATTAATGGTAGAAAGCACCGTTTCCCGCTTTTCATCAATGCTCACAATATCACTTGATATATTGGTAATTGATTCTGTTGAACGTTTCAAATATTCCATAGTTTCCTTAATATCGCCTGTTGTGGCTTCAATAATTTCAGCGGTTTCAATTGACTGTCGATCCAATGTGTTCATAACTTCTTTCGAATCCGTAATCTTCACATTCAGATTGTCAACAACGTTATTGATTTCAGCTGCTCCTCTTGAAGTTTGTTCGGCAAGCTTTCGTATTTCATCAGCAACAACGGCAAACCCTTTTCCTGCTTCACCTGCTCTTGCACTTTCAATGGATGCATTCAATGCAAGTAGATTTGTTTGCCCTGCAATGGTATTGATTTGATTGATTGATTGCATAACCTTTTTAAAATCCATCGTTAATCCATCGATTAATGTCACGATATTTTGATTCAACTTTCTACTACTAGATGAAACTTCAACTAATTGTCCTGAATATTCTAAGCTTTTTATATTATTTTCTTCTCTATATTTACTTCTAGCTGACAATTCCTGAATTTGATTTTTAACAGATCCGATCATTTCTGATAAATCTTTCAAAGCATTCATTCCTTCTCCTAATTCATGCGATTGGTTTGCAGCTCCTTGTGCAATTCCTTCCATTGCTAAGGCTACTTCCTTTACATTTCTTACAACGCCAACTGACGTATCACTAACATGCTTCACTCGTTCGTCAATAATACTAGTAGAGGCACTAACCGTATCAAATAATCCATTTTGCTTAATTAAAAGATCATCTGACTCAATCATTTTTGTTTCCAAATTTTCCATCATTTGAAGAATAGTGCTTCTTGTATTAATTGCAAGAACAAGTCCTCCAATCGTAAGAATCACACGAAACATAATCTCTGTGATATCATCTAATATTAAAAATGAAAACACTAAAACCACTATAACTGCAGCAAAATAAAAGATAAAGTTTTTCTTAGTAAATGTTAATATTCCAGGGATTACAATGATAATCAATAATGCAAAAGCTTCCTGATTATGACCCGCAAAAGAAAAATATGCAGCCCCTATTAATGTTCCAAGAGCATAGGACACTATCTGTAATTTACTTAAAATACATAGTGATAATTTTTCATCTGCTAAAAACATAAACAACAAAATAGCAGCCATAAAAAACATAATTCCGATACTTATTTTCTCATATTCCGTCACTTGATTCTTAAATAAATGATAGATTATTCCTGCAACCATCAATCCCACAAATGCATAAACGGTCTTTCTGTATACTTTATATACAAGTTGGTAAATTTCTTCTCTTTTTGATTTCATATTTGTTTCCATGTTGATCTCCATAACTATTTTTTTTAACTATTCTTTTTCATATGTATTTTTAGTAAATTGTATTTATTTTCGCTTATACTTTTATAATCAGATTTTTTATATTATCATCATAAGATAGGATTGTCAACATTTTTTCTAATCATAAAATTAGAAAAAGTTAAAACACTTTTTTTCATTTCTATTTACTGATTCAATTCGTTTACGAAGACCCTCTTAAAGAAAGTAGCGAAAGGGAATTTGAAACCACCTAATTTGGCTCGAATATCTACATAGGCAAATCTATACTGATATTATAATTTATCCTATGAATAATAAGACCATAATTACACTAAAGAACACAGGGATGGTAAAAGCTATTTGATTAAAAGAAAAATCCAATTCACGAATATTCTCTACTATTTTTGATGCTTTAATCTTCGTCTTATTTAGAAGGATAGCAAAAATAATTGATAGAAAAAAGAGAATACCTTTGTTTATAAAAGAGGAAAATGAGATGTAATACTCAGTTTTATATATAAAATTTAGGATCTGTATTCCAAAAACTCCACCTAGCAAACAAGACATCGCTAGCACTGCTAGTATCATTTTGCAATTCAAAGAAACTTTCTTGTCTTCAATCTCCTCCCTACCTAAAAATATTTTTACAAATCTTATCGCATAGCTTATGGTCCCGAAACTAATAATGGAAATAAATATCGTATTGCTAAATCCATTGTCTGCGCTAGAAATTACATATTTTGATACAAATCCAGAAAAGAAAGGTGCCCCCACGACTCCAGCTATACCAAATATTGCACAAATAGAAACCAAAGGAAGGCTTCTGAAGACGCCCTCTATTTTACGCATATCTCTTGTCTTGTATTTTTCAATAATAATTCCAGCACATAAGAAGAGCAAACTTTTAAAGACCGCATGACTTATAATGTGATATACTGCTCCGTATAAACTTTTCATAGTTCCTGTATTAATCCCAATCATAATAATACCAATTTGAGATACCGTTGAGTAAGACAATAATAGTTTAATATCTGTTTGACAAAAAGCAAATACCATTCCTATAATAGCCGTAATCACTCCACATACATAAAAAATTAAAGATACATCGATCTGAACAAATGCTTCTGTGAAACGAATAAAAAGATAGACCCCTCCTTTTACGTACAAGCCTGATAAAACTGCACTGACTACGGACGGTGCACTCGGTGTTCCGTGCGCCTTTGGAAGCCATGTAAATAATGGCATCAATGCCGCTTTTAAAGATACAGAAGTAATAATTAAGGAAAATGGTAGATACAAAGCTTTTACCTCTGTAAATCCTGCTAAAATATCTTTTGTCATTTGAAGGCTAAAAGTTCCGATTGTCTTATATAAAATAACGATTCCTAGCAAATAAAAAGTCATTGAAAAAATATTTACCAAAAGGTAAATCTTCCCATCATAAATACTTCGTGAATCTTTTTTGTACATTATTAGAAGCGATACAACAATGATCGATACTTCAGCAAAAATATAAATAGTGAACATATCATCTACGAAAAACAACCCTACTGTTAAACCCTCTAGAATCAAATACAGCATATAAAATGTTGCATCTGCATAATGCTTTTTCGTACTATATATAATTAAGCAAGTAAATAAAAATACAGAAAGCAAAACTAAGGGTGCAGATATAGTATCAGCAAACAACATAATCCCAACTGGTGGTTTATATCCACCCAAATATGCTTTTATAGGTCTCTCAAGAGTTTTAAACAAACAAACGACCGCCAAAAATAATTCAACTATTTGCACTAAAAATAATATATTATTTTTAAATTTATTAGGTAGTATATATACGATAATACCAAATAAAACCGGAATCAGAATTAATGAAATTAGTAAATACTGCATCGCTATTTATCCCTAGCCTTTCTTGCTTTTTCCCAATTAGTCGTTCCATATTTATGATATAAATTGATAAACATAGTTAACGAAATTGCAGTAACGGCTATCCCGATTACGATCGCCGTTATCATAAGTGCTTGCGGATATGGATCTGCGATTATAGCGATATTTGTCGTGTCTTCCACGATTGGAGCTTTTGTTACCCCTTGATCTGCAACTAAAAAATATAAAATAACTGCATTTTGCATAATGGATATGGATATCACAGTCTTCATAATGTTTCTCCTAACAATAACACCATACACCCCAATCATAAATAATATAAAAGCGATAATTTCCCCGAATTGCAAACCCATACTAGGACCTCCCTTCAAAAAACACATAACGAAAGAAAATAATACTTAATCCACAAGAGACTTTAATGGCAATAATCCAGTTTAATAGCAGCATCCATATTGCTCCGAACTTTTCACCCATATTCATGGAACGTCCAACAAATAAAAAAACCAAAAGGATAAAACATAACATCAAAATTTTCTCCGTATACTCTAGTAAAGTGATTCGAAAGTCAGCACTTGGCTTCGCCAAATAACGAAGAATAAAAACCGCACTCAAAATAGCGCCACCTTGAAAACCTCCGCCGACACTATTGGCTCCACCATTCACGATATAAATACCGAAAAGGAGCACGAGTGGTATCAATATTTTTGAAATTTGTGGTATGATTTTTGATTCTCTATTCATGTTCACCTCTATGCGAAAAAGATATAACTGCTAAAACAGAAAGCATTAAAATCATCGCTTCAAACAAGGTGTCCCACAATCGATAGTTTAAATAGATTGCAGTAACTGCATTTAATGCTCCCGTTTCGCTGGTATGATTTTGTAAAATGTAAACTTTTGCTTGATCTTGATTATCATAAAATGCTTCTTTATTAGAAGTATATCCAGAAAAAATGACCATGCATATACCCAAACAAATCACAAGTATAAGTAGTTTTCTTTTTCTATCCTTCATCTGTTTCATCCTCTTCCCATGCCATTACTTTTACGTTTATTTCAGCAAAATCATTTTCAATTGATTTTAAAAATTGGGTATTTTGATTATCTATAGACATATGAATCATCACCTTGTTCTTCTCTTGCAAAATCAGAATATCAAACATCAAGTCATCATACAACTGTTCATAATCATGCGATGTCGTAACCACTTGTGGTTCTAACTCATGTTTGATCAATTCTTTTTGTAAGACTTCTACCAGTTTATTGATATCTGTGTTGGAGTCCTTATCTTTTACCAAATAAATTGTAATAATCTTTTGTTTCTTTAGTGCAGTTAATAATAAAACTGTAGATATAGTACAGCCGATTACTGCCTCTGCAATCGCAACATCTGGAGCACTTAACAAAAGATAAACAATTGAAATAACAAAAGAAAAAGCAAACAAATAAATTACAGCTCTACGCAACTTATCCGTCATTACCGTAATAATAGCCAAGAATATTAAGGTTATTAAAAATATAAATTCAATGATATTACTTATTTGCATAAGGACTCCTAACCCCACTATCATAAGCAGAAAGCATTGTCGCATGTGTAGACAAAGGCGATGTGACTAGACATATGACCAGAAGAAAAAGTATCTTCAATACATTCATCAAACTACTCTCATATGCCATTGCTCCAAACATAATAAATAAGAGTCCCACCGTATCGATATTCGAACAAATTAGTAATCTTTGATATACATTTTTCATTTTTATAATGCCAATGACCCCCGTCATTGCAAATAATAGACCAATTGATATTAATGTATAAGATAAAATAAGCATCAGATTCCACCTTTCTTTTTAATAAATCGTGCAACAATTACCGTCGAAACAAAGGAGAACAATGCATATACAATCGCAATATCAAGCAAAAAACTTTGCTCACTGATAATACTTAAGAGAACAATGAAGGCAATGCTTTTTGCAGACAATTCATTCATACAAAGTAATCGATCCCATATAGTAGGTCCCTTTATCATTATCAAGATTAAAATGATACAAATTACCGTTATTATACCCAAAAAAATATACATTATTTGCTCCTATCTATTCTATCCGAAATCTTACGAATACAATTTTCCAGAATGCGAATATCTGCTATCTTTATGTCCGCATTCTGCTTTAATAGCTGCATGATACATAACGTCTTGTTTCGTTTTTTTATTGTAACAGTGCCAGGTGTTAGTGTGATTGAATTTGCTAACAAATTGATCTGATAATCATACTCTAAATCTGTTGCATATTCTAAATAACTGCACTTGGTTTTTGCAGTCAAAACAAGTTTTGCTGTATTAATTCCAGAAAACAGAATCATTTTCAGTAATATTAAAATATAAAAAAAGAAGGGAATAATACGAATATTATTTCCTTCCATCATTTTTTCGCCCCATAAAACTCTCGTCAAGACCAAAGATAAAGACGAAACGATAAGCGCTATTAATACACTATAAAAGTCAAAATCTCCCACTAAAATACAATACGATATAGTTAATAGTAATAATGCAATACATAGTGACTTAATTTTCATATGTCCCCCTATGAACAATCAATACATTTAACTTTCTCATTCCTCTTCTATAAAAATAACATATATAATTATACTAATCATATCATTTGAAAGAAAATATTTCTACAAAAAAATAAATTTATAAAACGTAACATCTTTTTTATTTTTATTAATACCTGCTCCAATCACAAGCATCTTCTATCAACTTTACAAGTTTTTCTAAATTTTCTTTATCCTCTTCGTCAAAGCGATTTAATATCGGACTATCAATGTCTAAAACACCTACAATCTGACCTTCGTTATGTATCGGAATTACTATCTCTGAATTTGTCGCTCTATCACATGCAATGTGTCCTGGATATTGGTGAACATCTTCTACCAACTGCGTTTTATTTTGTGATATTGCATTCCCACAAACTCCAAATCCAACTTGAATTCGAATGCAAGCCGGGTTCCCATGAAAAGGTCCTAAAATCAATTCGTTTTCCCGTAAAAGATAAAACCCTGCCCAGTTAATATCTGTCATCGTTTGATATAATAAACTAGATACATTTGCAAGATTAGCAATGGTATCTTCTTCTCCCTCCATTAATCCTTTGGCAAATAAAAGAATCTCTCCATAAAAATCTTTCTGCCCTAATTTTTTATATAATTCTATATTGAACACCTTGTTCTCCTTTTTTCATTATCTATAATTTTATTACTTTTAATTTTAACACAATTACGATGCCAAAAAATATCATCCTATTTTTCTCAAATTTTATTAAAATAAATACCTTAATGTTTTTAGACTATATCAATTTATATTTCTATTTCCAAAAGTATTGGCGTATGATCTTGTCTACTTCCCGAATCAACCATTTCAGATCGTATAACCTTATCAATTATATCCTCACTTGCAAGCCAATAATCAATTCTCCAACCAGAGTTATTTATTTTACTCGTTTTAACTCTCTGTGTCCACCAACTATAAACTCCCTCAATATCTCCATGAAGATGTCTAAAGGTATCTATAAAACCACTAGATAAGAGAGTGGTAAACCCTTGTCTTTCCTCATCTGTAAATCCTGCAACATGATGATTGGATCCTGGATTAGAAAGATCAATTTCCTCATGTGCAACATTAAAATCTCCCGATGCGAATACTGGTTTTTCTTTATTTAGCTCACATAGATACTCTGCATATTTTTTATCCCAACCTTGTCGTTCTTCTAGTCGTTTCAATCCATCTCCTGCATTCGGCGTATAAACCTGTGTCAAATAAAACTCACCAAAATCCAAAGTCATAATTCGTCCTTCCGAATCCATCGTAGATGGGGCACCAATTTGGGGATTGCTTAGAATTGGCTTTAATTTTTTTTTATACAAAAACATGGTTCCTGCATAACCTTTTCTCGCAGGCTCTTCTGAACTTCGCCACTGATAGTCATATCCTTTAAAATATTCTTCTAAAAGTTCTTTGTGCTTATTACTTGGTCCTGTCTGTGGTAATTTGGTTTCCTGTAAAGCAATCACATCTGGATTGTTTTCTAAAATCGTATCAATTACTTTTCTCGAAAGTACCGCTCTATTTGAATCACTTGTAAGTGCTGCATTTAAGGAATCAATATTCCATGAAATTAATCTCATAATATCTCTCTTTCTTTTTTATATTTTCATTTATATATATAATCATACTATATCAATTGTGTTACTACAACGGATTTTTCTGCTCAATATAATTACAAAAGACCATATAGATATAATAATAGTCTACCGCCTTATGTGACACGATGTGCCGCATAAAAAATGAAACTATACGGTGGTGTTACAAAAATGGATATCTTTTCCAATACTTCTTCATAATATCATCCGATATTTTATTTAAAATCATTCTTGTATTTATATATACTTTTTATTAGACTTTATATCTTATTTTAGAATTCACATTTTTTAGCAAAAAAAAACGAGCAATCAGTTCTTATCTGATATACTCGTTTTATTCAAATTAATTTTTATGCTAAATTTTTTCCAAGTTCATCAGCTGTCATAATTGCTGCATATACAAGCTCAGGTGTAATCGTTTCAACCATGTTATGTATTGTCTCCTCTTTAACTGATGCAGCAACTGCAACTTTCATAATATCATCCTTATTTACATTCTTGATTCCCAATTCTGAAAGTGTTGTTGGTAAACCAACTGATTTACAAAATTGAATCACTTGCTTTATTTCTTCCATAGGACTATTCTCAATTACTAATTGAGAAATTGTTCCAAAAGCCACTTTTTCACCGTGATATAAATGGTGACACTCTTCTAATACTGTAAATCCATTGTGAATTGCATGAGCTCCAGCTAGTCCTCCACTTTCAAAGCCAATACCACTCAATAGAGTATTCGCTTCAATAATAGCTTCTAATGCAGGAGTAACACATTGGTTTTGTGCGGACAATTTTGCTTTATACCCTTCCGTTATTAATGTATCAAAACATAATTTTGCCAAAGCAAAACCTGCTCTAGTAGCTTTTCCTCCTGCCATTGTTGATGAATTTGTTTTTATTGATGCTCGCGCTTCAAAATAGGTTGCAAGTGCATCTCCCATACCAGATACTAACAGTCTTGCTGGTGCTTTCGCAATAATATCAGTATCCATTACCACTACATCCGGATTTTTAGGAAGAACAAAATAAGATTCAAACTCTCCTTCATCTGTATAAATAACTGACAGCGCACTACATGGTGCATCTGTTGATGCAATCGTTGGAACAATCACTACTGGTAAGGACAAATTATGCGCAACCGCTTTTGCAGTATCCAACGTTTTTCCTCCACCAACACCCATTACAACATCAATTTTATTTTCTTTACAAATTTTCTGTAATTTTTTTATTTCATTTTGAGAACACTCTCCCTCAAATGGTTGAAAAACAACACTTGATTCTGAATTTTTATATCCTTCTTCAATTGCATATCTTACACGCTTAATTCCTGAATTTGAAGCAAAAACCATTACTTTAGTACCTAATGGTTGTGTATATTTACTTAATTTTGAAATCTCACCTGCTCCTTGAACATATTTGCTTGGTGATATTATAATCTGACTCATATTTATTCCTCTCTTTTCGTAATATTAACTTTTGTTAATTATATAACAATATTGGGAATTTGTCACTTGTAGATTATAGCCAAACCTATACTTCACTTTTTTAATTATAACCACATATGTAATAAAAACTTATGGATGGAGGGAATGTAAATGGAAAATGGTATTACATTTGTATTGTTATGGACTTCTTTTCCAGGAAAATCATGGACTGACCTATCGCTTGTAAATACAAAACCCGCAAAATTATAGTTTACGAAGACTCTCTTAAAGAAAGTAGCGAGAGTAGGGGATAACGTCTCCTATGGAGCCTCCATAGGAGCCTTCTAGAAAGAATTGCTCTATTTTATTTCAAATTGCAAATATCGACAATTCTTTCAACCTAATAGACTACCGAATAGAAGTTGTTTTCTACGCGGATGAAGCTATATTTATTTACTTTCACTTCTTTTAAGTCGCCTAATTCTAAAGGTGTTTTTTTAGGTTGTAAGTAAGCCACCTCTTGTTGAATGGAACTGTCTTTGTTTATTCGGATTAATTGCTCCCTTAGATGGGAACAAGCATCTTCATAGGTTTTAAAACAATAGTGCTTCGCAAAGACTTTGTTACGTATTATTTTTACGTTTCCCTCCACATGCCCTTTTTCATTGCCACTGAAACAATTCGTAACATTAATATCAAAGCCGTAATAAAGTGATAGTTTTAAGAGGTTACTATTTAATTCTTTTTCATGATGTCCTATAAATCTACTTACCACATTTCTCATGTTGTCATAAACCACTTCTTTATAAATACCGCCTATCATCTCAAAAAATTTGATGTGAGAATCCATAAACACTTCTTGTTTTTGATTCTTATACAAATAGGCCCATCTAAAATTTGATGCAGGAGAAGATAAGACAGCGATATGATACGTATCAAGCACCCCATCAATAACTAATTTCACCTCACCAAAATCGTATTCAAGTCGATCTCCAAATTCATAATCTTGGCGAATAAAACATTCCTTTGTTCGATTTCTTTTTTCTCTAATCGTACTCGTTATCGTGGTGCGACCAATATCAAATCCATGTTCTTTTACCATTTCATAAATTTGTAGTTGTGTAAGCTGCTGTTTCCTAGTACCTAATAACTTGCATTTTTCTGATTCATTCTCTAATAATTTCTGCTGTTCCAGATATTCATTCCAATATCAGCAATTCTTTCAACCTAATAGACTAACACTTCACGAAAACCTAGAAAGTGGGCTTTTGTACCTCTGTAATTAAAGTGTAACCAAAATGTAACTAACTATTATCCATCTAAATCAATATTACTGATAATATTATGGCCAATAATAATCCAACTTATCTGGGCAGTGTAATATAAAGTGTGTAAGTTCCAAAAAACTCTTTAAAAATCATTTTATTTTGGTTATGATTTATGAAAGGACTATATTATAGAAGGAATTACAAAAATGTCTAAAAAGAAAGATCCAACTCCTGGCGAAGCAATTGCCAAATCGATTATAGAAACATATAACCCTAAAACTACGGAAGATATCCAGGATGCTTTAAAATCAATTTTTGCACCTATCTTTGAAAGCATGCTTAACGGAGAAATGAACCATCATTTAGGTTATGACTCCAATGACCACTCACCAAAAGCAACTACAAATCGGCGTAATGGACACGGTAAAAAAACTCTCAAAACTTCAATGGGAAACAATGAAATCAAAACACCCAAAGACCGTGATGCATCTTTTGAACCGGAAGCAATCCCAAAACGTACAACCGATGTCAGCAGCATAGAAAACAAAGTCCTTTCCATGTATGCAAAAGGTTTAACCCAACGCGATATTGCTGATATTATCGAAGATATCTATGGTTTTCGCATCTCTCATCAACAAGTATCCATCATCACTGATAGCGTCCTAGAAGAGCTTGCAACATGGCAGCGTCGTTCTTTAAAGAAGTTTTATCCTTTTATCTTTGTCGATAGCCTTTATGTAAATATTCGCACCGAGTACGAAACAAAAAATCATGCCTTCTATACAATTCTAGCTTATGACCTAAATGGGAAGAAAGACATCTTAGGGCTTTGGATTGCAGAATCAGAAAACAAATCCCAATGGATGCAAATCTTCGATGAACTAAAAGTCCGTGGTGTAGAAGATATCGGTTTCATTTCAATGGATGGTCTTCCTGGTCTTGAAGATGGCGCAAAAACTATTTTTCCTAAAGCTGTGATTCAACGTTGCATTGTACATATGATTCGTAACTCCATAAAGTATATTCCACAGAAGAAATACAAGGCCTTTACCAATCATTTAAAGCTACTCTATAAAGCTCCTAATAAAAAAGTAGCGCTTCTTGAATTTGAGAAATTCAAAGAACAATGGGCTGAATATCCCGGAGCTATTAGAGTGTGGGTTTCCAACTGGAAACATGTAGAACAGCTTTATAACTACACAGAAGCCATTCGTAAGGTCATGTACACCACGAATGCCATTGAAAGCGTCAATTCTAGTTTTCGAAAAGTAACGAACAAAGGAACTTTTCCAAACGAAAATGCAGTTCTCAAAGTCTTATACTTGCGAATTCTTGAACTGTACGACAAATGGTCCAGAAGATCTTGTTCCAATTGGGCGGATATCTTAAATCAAATGATTCTGATTGAAGATCTATCGGATCGCGTACTCTATTACCAGCAATTCGAATAGTCAAAACTTATAAGTTTTGAACGAATTTTCCTCGAAATGGAAAGTCAATACATTCCGCTTGGTCATATCTTATGGTCAAAAAAGGAGTGAAAAATGGTATGCGGATACGCTCGTGTTAGTACTAAAATTCAGGAGAAAAATGGGAACGAACAATTGGAACACGCACTACAATTACTTAAAACATACTCCTATTCTCAGGTATCAAAAATGACTGGAATATCGGTTAGCACAATCTATCGAGCAAAGCTCAAACTAGAATAGGAAAACCTAACTTACACACTTTAGTTGACAAACCCAATAAAGTAGTTTTATCCCTAAAAATTTCTTTCTATTCCTCATTCAAAATCTCCCCATATGTAAAAAATAGTATTACTTCTATCATTATATAGCAAACGTATTAAATAAATCTATGCCAATGTGCAATTTCATTTTAATTTATTAATCCTTACCTTGTTAAGCATGATTTATTGTACTTATTCCTATTTATTGCAAAAAGGAGTCCCTTGGTCATGTTCTTATACCAAAGCACTCCCTTTCCATTTATGTAATAACTCCCTTTTTCCCCACTCTATTTTATATTTTCATTCTTATTCCGTTCTCTCACATGAAAAATAAATAGATAGATTGAATATCCTATAATGCCACCTATCAAATTCATAATTACATCGTCGATATCTGCACTTCTCTCTGAAAAATACTGTAATGTTTCTACTAAGACAGATGTCGCTATTGCAAATATTGTGATTTTTGCAAATGATCGAAAATATGTAGATACAAGCGGCAGCAAAACTCCAAACGGAATAAACAAAATAACATTCCAAATAGCCTGCATAATCATACTCTCTACTCCCATCGAAAATACTTCTACCAATCCCACTATTGGAATATAATTTGGTGTCATCCTAATATTGCCATTTCCTATTCCACCTGATATTCCCAAACTAAACCAATAGAGTGTTTGAAAATACTGAATGACACAAAAAAATATAATAACATCCACAAAATCACTCAGCTTCTTTAATACATATTTTTTTACTATAAAATATACAATCGATACAATTACAGAAATCAATACCGTTATATAGTAATAATCAAAATACACGAATAAATCCATTATTAACCTCCCAACTTTACCTAATATTAAGGTAAATATACTTCTAGATTTCCATATGCATCATTACCATCTTCTGTTTTTTGAAAGGCTACATTATAACTTTTATTAGAATCCATATTATAGAATCTTGATGTATATGTTGTTGTCCCTGAAGACAAATTACCAGAGCTTGCAATCATTGTGCTTCCAGAAAATAATGTTGATTGCCAGGTTGAAGTCGACGGGCAATTAACATTCGTATACTTAACAAATAATTCATCGTATCCCGTAAATGACACCTTCGTAAATACTCTAAATTTCCCTTTAAATGATGCTGAATAGTTACCAGTTGTTAAATCCCAAGATGATCTAGTTGATTTCGTATCTTCTTCAAAAAACACAGTCTTTTCATTTTCCACAATTTCATTATCCAAAAATGGAGTTTGTTTAAATTTCGAAACATCTATATCATAAATTTCATATTCTCCATTATCTCGTAAATACACACCACGACTAATCTCAACTGGTTCAACATCCTCCAACAATTTATCAATTTCAATCGGAGTTAAGTTATTATTTCCCTTTGCAAAAACATTCGTAGGAAACAACATCGATACAACAATTACTGCTATTACTAAAAAATTAATTTTTTTCAATCTTTTTCTCCTTTTTTTCATTGATTCTGTTCACTTCTTACTTAATATGTTATTAATTCACTCGTACTTGACGTACTTTCCAACAGCTCGCCACCATCATACACATATGCATAGGAAATCATCCTGTATCATAAGCTGTTACAATTGTTCTCATACTGGCTTTTCCTGTATCCGAAATCGAAAATGAATTTTGAAATCCATTAATATAAGCAAAATAAAGTTGTATTTGTTCAACACTTCCTGTTCTTACAGTATTTACGGCTGCTTTTGTATATATAGGATTCGCTAACAATAGTAGTAATAGTAAAATCACCCCAAGTATCTTGTTTACTCGCCACATAAAATCACCTCCCTTCATACTATATAACAGTTCAAGGAGGTGATTTGT
>JBFHIZ010000024.1:0-32098 GCA_041596215.1 Lachnospiraceae bacterium | reverse complement strand
TTTTTGCGCCAAATATAATTGAATTCATGATATAAATCAAATCCTTCAATGGGAACAACCTTCATGGTACCTTTTTGGATTTCTTCTTGTACAGCAACTTCATACAGAAAAGTAATTCCATAGCCAGAAAGCACAAATTGTTTTATAAAATGGATACTATTTATAACGGATAGATTTTTAAAATCTGTAAAATGATACCCATGTTCTAATAGAAATCGTTCTAATATTTCTTTTGTACCGGAGCCATCTTCTCGTAGTAATAAATGATGTGAAAGTAATTCTTTTAAATCCTTAATAGTATTTAATGGGTAATCCGCTGCGCAAACAAGAATATATTTTTCTTTGGAAAGAACTCTTGATTCGTAGCTGCTTTTTTTGAAATATCCTTCAACAAGTGCAAAATCAATTTTGCCATCTTCAAGTAAGGTTAATAGTTCCTTGGTATTTCGAATGGTAAAATTCAAACGTAAAAGTGGATGGTTTTGTGTATAATGAATTAATTTTTTGGGTAAATAAAAATCACCAATGGTACGAGTTGCTCCAAATGTTAATTTTTTTTCACCCGTAGCAGATTCAAGAATCATGTTTTTTAAATGCATGTTATCATTTTTTATAGAAATCATAGCATCTCGCAATGAAATGCCAGCTTTTGTTAAGGCAAGTTTTTTGTTTTTGTAGGTAAATAGTTTGTCATTGTAATAAGTCTCTAGATGTTTTATATGTTGTGAAACACCTGGTTGTGTAATGTTAAGTGCTTCCGCAGTTTTGGTATAGTTCATTGTTTTACATACATGTAAAAAAGTTTCAATTCTAAAATCCAGCATATTTTCTCCTTGGGTTATTATAAAATTATGTTATGTACATATAATTATAAATAATTTTATTTTATTTATAATTACATTTATAATAACAAAAATGGAGGAAAAGGAAAATGAAAAATATGAAAAAAAATGGAAAAGGTATTTTGTTATGTTTTTTGATTGCAAGTATTGCATGGAATTTCGTGAAGTATATCAAAGGGCTTGAGGTGATTGGAGCCCCAGTTATTGCAATTATAGTAGGAATGCTTATAACACTTGTATGGAAGCAGAAAGAAGATTTTTCGGAAGGAATACGTTTCACATCGAAAAAAATATTGCAATATGCAGTTATTTTCTTGGGATTTGGATTGAATATAACGACAGTTGGGAAAGTGGGACTTGTTTCTTTACCGATAATTATTTCAACCATCACCACATCTTTATTTATAGCATATCTTATGTTTAAAATTTTAAAAGTACCAGCGAAAACAGCAACATTAATTGGCGTTGGGTCTTCTGTTTGTGGAGGCTCTGCAATTGCTGCAACAGCACCTGTCATAGAAGCTTCGGATGAAGAGATTGCACAAGCAATTTCTGTCATTTTCTTGTTTAATATTATTGCAGCAATCATTTTTCCGACTTTGGGGACTGTTTTTGGATTTTCCAATGAAGAATTTGGGTTGTTTGCGGGAACGGCAATTAATGATACTTCTTCAGTGACAGCGGCAGCATCGACATGGGACACCTTATATCAAACTGGGGGAAGTGTATTGGCATATGCAACGGTTGTTAAGTTAACGCGTACACTTGCAATTATACCAATCACCTTAGTCCTTTCTGTGATTCGTGTTCGAAATGCGAAGAAAAAAGATATCAATACAAAAGATAATGTTTCCATCAAAGGAGTTTTTCCAATGTTTATCATATATTTTATGATTGCATCTATAATAACAACAGTTATAACAAGTGTTTTTTCTGGAGAAGCATTCGAGATTGCTATAAAATTTTTTCAATTAATGAAGCAGGTAAGTAAATTTTTAATTGTTATGGCTATGGGAGCAATTGGACTAAATACAAACCTTGTAAAATTAATAAAAAATGGGGGGAAACCTATTGTTTTAGGATTTGCTTGTTGGATTTTTATTTCGATTGTCAGTGTTTTTCTTATTATAAAATAATAAAATAAGACATAATAAAAAAATAAGTGCGATATATAAGGAATACCTATTTATTTTTTTGCTTAGCTTAGTTATAATTACATATGAAAATAGAATTTGAAAAATAAATTAGGGAGGCAATGTGATCGAAACATATGTTAATAAATCGATAGAAGAAGTAGAACAAATCTTAAATACAAACATAAAAAATGGATTATCAAACAAAGATATTTTGCAAATTAGAGAAAAATTTGGAGAAAATGAATTAAAGGAAAAAGAAAAGAAAACGATTTGGAAAATGATTTTGGAACAAATCAGCGATTTTATGATTGTTATATTAATTATTGCAGCAATATTATCAATAATAGCTGGAGAAGCGATTGATGGCGGAGTTATTCTTGGAATTGTGGTATTAAATGCAGTTTTAGGTATTGCACAGGAAAGAAAAGCAAGTAATGCATTAGAAGCATTAAAAAAAATGGCGGCACCAAAAGCGAAAGTGATACGAGATGGGAAAATTGATCTTCTGCCATCCAAAGAACTAGTGCCAGGAGATATTGTACAATTAGAAGCAGGTGATTATGTTCCTGCAGACATGTTGTTAATAGAGGCAATTAATTTAAAAATCGATGAATCCGCTTTGACGGGAGAATCTGTGGCATCGGAAAAAGAAGTGGGTGTTGTTGATCAAGAGGCATCTATAGGAGATCGAACTAATAGTGCATATATGAGTACAATTGTAACCTATGGAAGAGGAAGAGGTGTTGTGGTAGGGACTGGAATGGTTTCGGAAATTGGGAAAATTGCTACCATGTTAAATGAAACCGAAGATGGGAAAACACCCTTACAGGAAAAATTGACAAGTTTTGGAAAGGTACTTGGATTACTTTGCATTGGAGTATGTGTTATTATTTTTATTCTAGGTTTAATTCGAGGAGAGCCCTTATTAGATGTATTTATGACGGCAATTAGTTTGGCAGTTGCGGCAATACCAGAAGGGCTACCAGCTGTTGTTACGGTTGTCTTGGCTATGGGCGTTACAAAAATGGTATCTAAGCATGCTATTATGAAAAATTTAGGAGCAGTAGAGACGCTTGGTTCTACTACCGTTATCTGTACAGATAAAACAGGAACGTTAACTCAAAATAAAATGACGGTGCTTAAACTTTATGATGGGGAAGATGAATGGAATGTATCTGGTACTGGATATGGATTGAAAGGAAGTATTAGCTCTGATATCAATAAGAATCATGATGCTATTGCAATGCTTTTAAATGTTGCAGTGTTGTGTAATGATGCACAAATAAAAAATGAGGAAGTAATTGGTGATCCTACGGAAGGGGCACTTATTGTATTGGCTGCAAAAGGTGGCAGAAATCAACAGGAATGGAATCAAAAATACCCAAGATTAGCAGAATTTCCATTTGATTCAGAACGTAAACTTATGTCGACAAAGCATTTCCTTGATGGACAATATTATATGCTTACCAAAGGTGCACCAGATGTTATTCTTTCTAGATGTTCGAAAATTCTAATCAATAACCAAGTTCGAGATATTACCGAGGAGGATATTGAAAGAATAGTGTCTAGGAATACAAAATATGCAAAAGAAGCGTTGCGGGTATTAGCTTATTCATATAAACTAGTTGATCAGGAGTCCAATCTTTTAAATGAGGAAGAGAACCTTGTGTTTTTAGGACTTAGTTGCATGGTGGACCCTCCAAGAGAAGAAGCAAAAGAAGCAGTGAAACTTTGTAAAAAAGCAGGCATTCGTGTAGTAATGATTACAGGAGATCATATTACAACAGCAAGTGCCATTGCTTTGCAACTTGGAATTATTGAAAATATAAAAGAAAGTTTAGAAGGTTCATTGATTAATACATATCGTGACGAGGAATTTCATGAAAAAGTAAAGACAATAAGTGTATTTGCAAGAGTATCACCGGAACATAAAGTGAAAATTGTAGAGGCGTTAAAATCCAATGGTAATATTGCAGCAATGACTGGGGATGGTGTAAATGATGCACCTGCTCTTAAACGTGCCGATATAGGTATTGCTATGGGGATCACAGGAACTGATGTATCAAAAGAAGCAGCAGATATGATTTTAACGGATGATAATTTTGCAAGTATAGTGGATGCAGTAAAAGAAGGCCGTATTATTTATAGCAATATTCGAAAATTTGTAGGATTTTTATTATCCTGCAATATTGGAGAAATATTAATTATTTTTATTGCGATGTTATCTGGTTGGGCAGTTCCTCTTGTTCCAATACAGTTACTTTGGATTAATTTGATTACGGATTCTTTCCCAGCATTTGCTTTGGGAATGGAGGAAGGGGAAAAGGATATTATGAACCAAAATCCTAGAAATCCAGCAGAACCAATTGTTGATCATACAATGAGAATTGCTTTGGTTTTTCAAAGCATTGGTTTAACGGTAGCAGTATTAGGGTCTTATCGATTGGGATTTCTTATGGCAGGAAATATTTCAGACAATTTACAATTAACCATGGCTAGAACATTTTGTTTTATTACGTTGATTATGGGTGAAATGTTGCGAGCATATTCCGCAAGGTCTGAGCATAAATCCTTATTTCGTTTAAAGATATTTGGAAATAAATTCTTGAATTACTCTGTTCTTGTTGCAATTATTTTGCTTTTTGTTGTAGTGTATGTACCTTTTTTTCAACCGATTTTTTCAACAGTAATGTTAAATGCTAGTCAATTAAGTGTCGCGATAGCTTTATCCTTTATTCCTTTGCTATTTGGAGAGCTGGCAAAAAAATTAAAATAAAATGAAAAAAATGATTTTATATTTTGATAGGAAGGAGTTCTATTATGAAAGCAAGTGAAAAAGGAAAAATTCATGCACATAAGGTGTCTGATAGCACGGAACATATGCATGTCCACTGTGATGAAGCGGATCATAAAAATGCTCATCAAAATACCAAACAAGTTTTAAATAGATTGTCTCGTGCAATTGGGCATTTGAAATCGGTAAAAGGAATGGTAGAAGATGGGAAGGATTGTAGCGAGGTATTAATTCAGCTGTCTGCTGTAATAGCTGCACTAAATAGTACTGGTAAGGTAATATTAAAGGATCATATGGAGCATTGTATTGTGGATGCCGTCGAATTGGAAGATAAAGATGCAATTAATAATCTTGTTAAAGCAATCGATAGTTTTATCAAGTAAGTAAATTATGTCAAAGGGTTTTGTATCCCTATCCGGGGGATATCTGTTTAAAAAATGATATGTATAAATTATAATTTTTTAAGTTTAATATTTGAAAAATGTGCATTTTTGAAGAAATCAAAAATGCACATTTTTATTATCCCCCCTAAGGGCTTGAAGAAAAATTCATTTGTTATATAATCGGTTAAATATACACTAGCTTTTTATATTGTATGATAAGTCTTGTATCCATAAGGATAAGGGAGGTTTAATGAATAGTAATGAAATCCAGAAAAGATGGAGTCGGAAACCTAAAAATAAACAAGCCAGTATAGATATGTGGAATTCCATGGCGGGAAGTTTTAGTGACTTCGTGTTGCCAAATTTTGAAGAGGATTCTTTTTTACAGTTATTAGAAAGCAAGCATATGCTAAAGTCAGAAGGACTTGCTTTGGATGTGGGGTGCGGAGCAGGAAAGTATGCTTTGGCAATTGCTAGTCGTTTTTGTCATGTAATTGGCGTGGATTTGTCTCCTGAAATGATTAAAATTGCGAAAGAAAAAGCTTTGAAGTACAACATAAAAAATACGGATTTTTTTTGTAATGATTGGCATGATTTAGATGTGAAAGAATCTGGATATTTACATAAATTTGATTTGGTATTTGCTCACATGACACCGGCAATTCAAAATGCAAATACTTTTGAAAAACTGTCCGCAGCATCGAAAGAATGGTGTGTATTAACGAAACCAATCAGAAGAACAGATCCAGTTTCTGATAAGGTGAAAGAATTGGTTGGGATATGTGAGCATGAGGAAAGCTGTGATGAAGAAATTTTATTTGCTTTTGAAATGCTATGGAGACAGGGGTACCTTCCCCAATTGGCATATGAAAAACAGGTTTGGCATATGAAAAAAACATTGGATGAGGCTTATGGATTATATATTAATCGTATGAAAACCTATCATAATATTACTTCGATGGAAGAAGAAAATATACGAGTCTATTTGAAAACATTACTTCATGAAGGATTTGTTTATGAAGATGTAGAAACAACCATAGTGAATTTGTTTTGGAAGGTTTAAGCAGTTGATAAAAGGATGGGAAAATTGGAAAATCAAATAAACTCTAATAAGAGTATGAATGAAATTGTGACATATATGAGATATACAAGAAGAAAAAAAATAGTTCTTGTGCTATTGGTATGTTGTATAGTTTTCACAGTGTTAGCTGCGTTGCATGCTGGTTCCATGAATTTAGATCCGTTGCAGGTTATTCAAACAATACTAGGAAGAGGTAGTAACATAGCAGATGTTGTAATCTGGAGGATTCGACTTCCAAGGATATTGGCGGCGATAATTGCTGGTGCAGGATTATCGGTAGCAGGCTGTGTTATGCAAAATAATCTCAGAAATCCATTAGCATCACCATCTACACTCGGAATATCAAATGCAGCAGCTTTTGGAGCGAATCTAGCAATTATTGTTTTTGGCGCCGGAAGTGTTTCAAGTGCTAGCACAGATGCGGTTTCTATAAACAATCCTCATATGGTAACGGTGAGTGCTTTTTTTTGTTCCATGTTAGCAACAATGGTTATATTGCTTCTTTCAAAAATACAAAATTTTTCATCGGAAGCAATGGTTCTTTCTGGTGTGGCACTAAGTTCATTATTTTCTGCAGGAACCATTTTAATTCAGTATTTTGCTCAGGATTTTCAAATTGCGGCAGTGGTATTTTGGACATTTGGAGATTTGGGAAGAATTACTTGGACTGAAATTTCAATATTGACAACGATTATTGGGGTGGCATTTCTTTATTTTGTTTTTAAACGATGGGATTACAATGCTTTAGATAGTGGAGAAGAAACTGCTAGAAGTTTAGGAGTAAATGTAAACAGAGTAAGACAGGGAGGGTTATTTGCTGCGTCTCTAATTGCTGCAGCTGCTGTTTCTTTTCTTGGAATTATTGGTTTTATTGGGCTAGTAGCACCACAAATTATGAGAAGAATTATTGGAGGAGATCATCGTTATCTGATACCCGCATCTGCTCTATTGGGATCCTTGCTATTGCTTGTTTCCGACACCATGGCGAGAACAATGGTATCTCCTTTAGTGCTACCGGTGGGGGCAATTACTTCTTTCTTTGGCGCACCATTATTTCTTTATTTGCTAGTGAGGGGGTATCAAAAGAAATGATTCTATCTGTGAATGAATTGTCTTTTACATATCCTAGTCACTCCGTTTTAAAGGATATTAATTTTTCTGTTTGCAAAGGAGAAGTTCTTGCCGTCCTTGGTGTGAATGGAGCTGGGAAATCAACGCTTTTAAAATGCATTAATCGGGTTTTAAAACCTTGTGAAGGAAGTGTTTTTATTCAAAATGAGGAAATAAGGAAACTTAGCCAAAGAGAAATTGCAAAAAGAATTGGTTATGTGCCTCAGTATCAAGAAAGTTCCTGTATGACAGTTTATGATGCCGTATTATTAGGAAGAAAACCATACATTCAATGGGAGGCTTCTAAGAGGGATTTTGAAATTACAAGCAAAGCATTAAAAATGCTTGAATTAGGTGAATACTCTTTAAGATATCTGAATGAATTAAGTGGTGGAGAACAACAAAAAGTAGTTATAGCTAGAGCATTAGCACAAGAACCAAATCTTCTTTTATTAGATGAGCCAACGAGCAGTCTGGATTTAAAGAATCAATTTGAAGTTATTAGAATTATGAAAAAAATTGTAAATAATCAGAAAATTGCTGCAGTGATAAGTATGCATGATTTAAATTTGGCGATTCGTTTTGCGGATAAGTTTTTATTGTTAAAAAATGGTGAGATTTTTGCGGCAGGTGGAATGGAAGTGATGACTTCAAAAAATATTGAAAGTGTTTACTCAATATCGGTTAAAGTGAAAGAAGTAGATGGTATTTTAGTTGTAATTCCAGTATAGTTTGTAGATAAAGAACATACGAAAAGTAGAGGATAGTGATGAAAAAAAAGATATATATAATAACAGTTGCCTTATTTTTTGGTATGATGTTTTCCTTAAGTGGATGTACACACAAAATTCCGCAGACTACATCTTCAAAAATAACAGTAACGGATACTTTGGGAAGACAAGTTGAAATTAGTGAAGTAAATAATAAAGTGGTGGCTATTGGACCAGGGGCATTAAGACTTTGTTGCTATTTTAATAATCCGGATATGTTTGTGGGAATTGAACAAATAGAAATCGATAGTCCAATAGGTAGGCCATATCTTTATGCAAATTCAATGCTTACAAAACTCCCAGTAATTGGGATGGGAGGTCCGAATAATGCACCTGACCCTGAAAGAATTCTATCAGTGAAACCGGATGTGATTTTTACAACATATGCATATGATAAAGCTACCGCTGATAATTTGCAGTCGAAAATTGGAATTCCGGTTATCGTTTTAAGTTATGGAGAAAATTCAACTTTTGATCCACAGGTGAATGCGTCTTTACAATTAATTGGTAAAGTTATTGGCATGGAAGAACGTGCAGAAGAACTAGTTGGGTTACTAAATGATTTTAAAATAGATTTAGACACCAGAACAAAAGCGTTGACCACAGAGAAAAGTGCTTCTGTTTATATTGGGGGACTTGGAATGAAGGGAATGCATGGAATTGAAAGCACGCAGGGGAATTATGCATTGTTTCATGCAATTCATGCAACGAATGTAGTAGATGAGACTGGAAAAACAGGATCATTGATGATCGATAAGGAGCAGCTAATCAAGTGGAACCCAGATAAGATTTTTATTGATGGAGCTGGATATCCCTCAGTTCTTGAGAATTATAAACAAAATAAAGAATTTTATGAAACCTTACTCGCTGTAAAAAATAAACAACTATATTTAATTTTGCCTTATAATTTCTATGCAACAAATATCGAGACAGCAATTGCCGACGCCTATTATATTGGAAAGGTACTTTATCCAGAACAATTTCTGGATGTTGATCCAGAGAAGAAAGCAGACGAAATATATAAACTTCTTTTAGGAAAAGAAATTTATGAGCAAATGGCCAAGGATTTTGGTGGTTTTAAACAAGTTGTGTTACAAGAAAAATAATAGTTCATTTTAAAAATCAGTTTCTTCTTTGCAAATATCTTTTGTGTCTTTACTTGGTCTTTTCTGTTCAATTTCATCACGATATTCTTCTATATATGACGCACCAAAATGATGCATCATTTCCATGACGGGGATAAATTTTTTCCCTATTTCTGTAATTTCATATTCGACTTTCGGCGGAACCGTCGGATAAACATGTCGCATAATTAAATGATCGGACTCAAGGTCACGTAACTGTTTGGTAAGCATTTTTTTAGTAATGTCTGGCATTTTTTTTTGAATTTCACTAAATCGTAATATGCGATTGCTTAAAAACCATAAAATGATTATTTTCCTTTTTCCGGATAATAAATTGTATGTTAGTGCTAAAGGACAGATGTCCTCTTGCAAACAAGTTTCTCTCATAAAGCAATCGTCATGTAATTTTATTTTATCTGTCATAAAACATAATCCTTTCGTAGCATAAGATATAAAATGAAAAAAAATTGTGGCGGAACTGCAAGCCCTGGTTAAAGGTATACAAAAGTATACCAGGTTTCTAAAAAGTACCTACTTGTGAAAAGAATAACAAGATAGTATAATCTAGTAATTGAAGAACGGAGATATCATACTTTTGTGATTTATGTTATAATTTAAAGGTATGATAGTTATTATAACAGATTATGAGGAATAATCCTATTGTTATAGGAGAAAAATGCGTAATCTGTAATTTCATGTGTTTTAGAGTCCTAAAAACCTATTAAATTAGTATGATAAAGAATAAATGATATAAGGAGAAAAATAAAATGAAAAAAATAGTAATTGTAGGAGCTGGCTATGCAGGGATTCTTACTGCAAAAAAAATTGCAAGAAGAGCAAAGAAACAAAAACTGCAGGACGTAGAGATTACAATCATTGACAAGAATCCATTCCATACAATGCTGACGGAACTTCATGAAGTGGCAGCAGGAAGAGTTGATGAAGATAGTATTAAAATTAGTCTAAAAAAAGTATTTGCAGAAAGAAAAGTAAATGTAGTATTGGATACAGTAAAAGAGATTAATTTTGATGATAAGCAAGTAGTTGGAAGTGAAATGGCCTATGATTACGATTACTTAGTAATAGCAGCTGGTTCAAAACCAACATTTTATGGTATTCCAGGTGTGGAAGAGCATGCTTTTAAATTATGGTCATATGAAGATGCAATTTTATTAAAAGATCATATTTTAAATACTTTCCGAAAAGCTGCAAAAGAAAAGAATGAAGAAGAACGGAAAAAATTATTAACTTTTTACATTATTGGTGCGGGATTTACCGGAATTGAAATGGTTGGAGAACTTGCAGAGTATGTACCTTTATTATGTGAGAAGTTTGAACTTGACCGAGATGAAGTGACGATGGTATGTGTGGATGGATTAAGTAGACCAATTCCTAATATGCCTGAAAAATTATCAGATAAAGTAACCAGAAGACTTAAAAAAATGAATGTGCAACTTAGTATGAATACCTTTGTTTCAAAAGTTAGTGAAGATGAAGTTGGACTAAAAGTAAATGGGGAAGAAGTTCTTAAAGTTGCGCATACGGTTATTTGGGGAGCTGGAATTCAAAGCTCAGATATTACTGTAAATGCAGCAGATTCTTTAGAAAAACAAAGAGGTGGACGAATTCCAGTAGATGAATTTTTACGTTCGACCAAAGATGAAAGTGTATATGTAATAGGCGATAATATGTATTATGTTCCAGAGGGAGAAGAAACACCAGTTCCTCAAATGGTTGAAAATTGTGAACAAAGTGCAGATGTAGCAGCACATAATATTTTGTGTGCATTAAAAGAAAGTGGAGATATGGAAGCATATAAACCTGCATTTCATGGGGTTATGGTCTCGATTGGTGGCCGTTATGCCGTAGCACATGTTGGATTTCCAGGACATTTCTTTAGTTTGGCTTCATTTTTCGCAATGTTATCAAAGCATTTTATTAATGTGATATATTTTATTCAAGTGCTTGGGTGGAATAAAGTGTTTAGTTATATTAAACATGAATTCTTTACCATAAGAAATCGAAGAAGCTTTTTGGGTGGACATTTTTCAAATCGTACACCAAGTTTTTTGCTTGTCCCTTTACGTTTCTTTTTAGGAGCCGTATGGGTATTTGAAGGAATTATGAAGATTGTTGAAGGATGGATGAATGAGCCAAAATTAGATGCTTTTTTCGGTGGCGCTCAAGGATGGTATGATTCTATTTTAAATATTACAACGACAGCAGCAACGGGTGATGTTGCTAGTGCAGCAACAGAAGTTGCAGCAGCAGCGGATGCAGTTAGCTCTGCAACTGGTGCAGCAGAAGGTGCGGCAGCAGCAGTGTCTTCAGGAACTTTGATTTTTAATTGGAATATTATTGGATTGTTTCGAATGATTTTTGTATCAGGGACAGAACTTGCATCTTCGACAATTAGCGATTTTGCATTTAAATTAGATGTGCCAGTTATGAATTGGTTTGTTGATCGTTTTATATTACCAAATGACGGGGTACAACTTGCAATGCAAATATTTATTGTTGTTGCAGAAATTTTAATAGGGTTAGCATTGATGGGAGGATTATTATCATCTCCTGCAGCTGCATTCTCCCTTGTTTTACAGATTATGTTTGTATGTACAACGGGACTATACTTAAGCACATTTTGGATGGTGTTCGCAGCAATTGCAGTATTAATAGGAGCAGGTAGAACACTTGGATTAGATTATTATGCGATGCCAGCATTAAAAAGAGCTTGGAAAAAATTACCTATTGTACGTAAATCCTATTTATATCAAGATTAAGGGGCTGGAGGCAAGAAATGGAGAAATTTACGTTTGATGAATCCATTGAACAGGTAAATAAAGAAATAAAAAATGCACTTACCAGATCACCTAAAGTTATTAATGAATATTTGACGCATTTATCAGGTTCAAGAGGTAAAATGATTCGTGCAACATCAGTTCTTGTTGTGAACCAAGATGAAGAAGGTTTGATTGCGGAGGCTGCTATAAAAGCAGCCGCTGCAATAGAAATTATTCATTTAGCGTCATTAGTTCATGATGATGTTATAGACAATGCGGATATTAGAAGAGGAGAAGAAACTCTTCAAAAGAAATATGGAAAGCGTACTGCAGTGATCTGTGGTGACTATTTGTTGAGTGTGGCATTACATATGGTTTCTGGGATTCCAAGTGATAATGAAAATACAAGTTTGAGTATTTCAGATTATATTCGAAGACTTTGCTTAGGTGAGCTTTTACAACATGTAAATAATTGGAACTTAGAGTTGTCTGTCTTTGAGTATATTAAAATAATTTCAGGAAAAACAGCAGCACTTTTTGAAGCATCTTTTTTTGCAGGTGCATTATTGGGTGAATTTTCAAAAAAAGAAAGTAAGAAATATCGAAGAATAGGAAATTATGTTGGCCTTATTTTTCAATTACAAGATGATTGTTTGGATTTTGATAAGACGGTAATAAAAGCAAAGAAGCCAGTTCAATCAGATTATGAACAAGGAGTAATTACACTTCCTTTGATTTACGCATTTGACAAGTTCCCTAAATTTAAAGAAAAGGCTATAAAAGGGAAAATTACTAGAAAAGATATTAATGAAGCGGTAGATAAGTCAGGTGGAATTGAATATACAAAGCGTATTATGAAACGCTATTTTGAAAAAGCAAAAAAAGAAATCAATGATTTAAATTGTTCGGAAGTAAAAAAAGAACAAATGAAAACGATACTTTTAAAGTCCACAGGAAAGAATGGAATAGAAATGGACGTTTAGGAGGTGTTAGATTGATTGCTAAATTTTTGGAGTTTGTAGAGATTAAAACAAAAATAACAAGTACTTTGACATTTTTATTTTCCATAGCTTTTGTTTTATATCAAAATCACGAAATACAATGGGATAAAACGATTTTATTTTTTATGTCGATGTTATTTTTTGATCTTACGACTACCGCAATTAATAATTATATTGACACATTGGATAATGGACAGATTTTGGCTTTCGGTAGAAAAGAAGCACGAAATATCATTTATATATTATTTATTATTAGTACAGTACTTGGATTAACATTGGCTTTTGCTACCGATTTGATTGTTTTGTTATTGGGAATGCTTTGTTTCCTTGCGGGGGTTCTATATACGTATGGACCAATACCTATTTCAAGAATGCCACTTGGTGAAATGGCATCGGGATTTTTTTATGGATTTATGATTCCTTTTCTTGTTTTATACATTAATGCACCGTTGGGAACATATATATCCTATTCGATACAGATGCAAACACTAAATTTATCCTTTCAAATGATTCCAATTTTAGTGCTTATCTTATTTTCAGTAACACCATTTGCAGTGACTGCAAATATTATGTTGGCAAACAATATATGTGATTTACAAAAAGATATAGCTGTAAAGCGATTTACATTGCCTTATTATATTGGGAAGATGGCACTTCCATTATTTTCAGGATTGTATTATAGTACATATGTTTCTATGATTGGGATGGTTATCTTACATGTACTTTCACCTGTTACATTAATATCATTAATTACAATTATACCAGTACAAAAGAATATAAATATGTTTAGAAAGAAACAGGATAAGGAATCCACATTTAATTTAAGTATTTTGAATTTTATCATAATTATGGTAGGTAATAGCATTTCTATTTTTCTATCGATTATGTTAAATAATATAGGAAACTAAAAACAATAACTATGGTATTCATCCATTTATGGAATTGAATATAAAAAACGTCAAGAAGACGAGGAGGACATTATGAAGAAAATAGTTTTATTATTAAGTATGGCTCTTATGATTGGAGCACTTACGGCTTGTGGAAACACAAATGAAAATGCAGAAAACATGAATGCAACAAATAACATGGAGGAAGCAACAGAAGAAACAATGGAAGAAGGAGCAGCCAAAACAGGTTTAGCTGTAATTTCATCAATTGATAGTTCTACATCAGCAACTGCTGAAGAAGATGGTTTAGCTCAAGTGAATTCATTTGTAGTAGGAGTACTTGTAGATGAAGATGGAACAATTATTGATTGTGCAATCGACATGGCTCAAACAAAAATCAACTTTTCAAACGAAGGTGTTATTACAACAGATCTTACTTCAGAAGTAAAATCAAAAAGACAACTTGGTGAAGAATACGGAATGAAAGCTGTATCAGAAATTGGAAAAGAATGGTATGAGCAAGCAGATGCTTTTGCAGCATATGTAATTGGAAAAACAGCAGATGAAGTAGCTGGAATTGCAGTTGATGATGCAGGTCTTGCAGCAGATGCAGATTTAGTAGCATCCGTGACTGTTCACATCGGAGATTTTATTGAAGGTGTTGAAAAAGCAGTTGTAAATGCTCAAAACTTAGGAGCAGCTAGCACAGATATGCTTGGTTTAGCAGTTTCTACAGAAATTACAGATTCAAGTGATGCAACAGCTGATGCAGATGGTTTAGCAATGGCATATTCAACATATGGTGTTGTAACCGTAAATGCAGATGGCGTTGTAACAAGCAGCTACATTGATATGTCTCAAGGAAAAGTAAACTTTGATGCAACAGGAACAATTACAACAGACTTAACCGTTGGACCATCTACAAAACGTGAACTTGGTGAAGATTATGGATTAAGAGGAGCTTCTTCGATTTCAAAAGAATGGTTTGAAGAATCTGATGCATTTTCAGCATATGTACTTGGAAAAACAGCAGATGAAGTAGCAGGAATTGCTATTGATGAAGAAGGACATGCAGCAGATGCAGATTTAGTAAGCTCTGTAACCGTACATGTATCTCCATTTGTTTCTATCGTAAGTGCAGCTATCGAAAATGCAACGAAATAATTAATTGTTACGAATGAAAATCTATAGTTAAAGATGGATAAGAATGATAAACATACAGGAATTGCATTTGCAATTTCCTGTATGTTTTTTTAAAGAGATGATAGTTAGTTTTACTTAATATAAAAAATAGGTGCTTTTTTCTCGTTTTTTTAGTAAAATGAAGAAATCAAATAAAAGAGGTAAAGATTGTGAAAAAAAAATTTGGAATTATAATATTAGTTTTTGGGATACTGTTTAGCATGACTTCATGTTCTACCGATATGAGTAATCGCTATTCTGCTAGTTTCTTGGAATTGTTTGATACAGTTACTACAATTGTTGGATATGCAGATAATAAAGAAGAATTTACAGAGTATAGCCAGATGATATATGATTATCTGGATGAATATAATCGTCTGTTTGATATATATGAAGAATATGATGGGATTCATAATATGAAAACCATAAATGACAATGCAGGGATCGAACCGGTAAAGGTGGATCCGATTATTATTGATTTTTTATTGTATTCCAAAGAAATGTATGCATTAACGGACGGAAAAGTAAATATTGCTTATGGAGCAGTTTTATCCGAATGGCATGATCATCGAACAGAAGGACTTGATGACCCAGAAAATGCAACACTTCCAGATTTTTCTCTTTTACAAAGTAAAGTAGAACATACGGATATAAATCAATTGATTATCGATCAAGAAGCATCCACGGTATATTTAGTGGATCCTGAAATGAGTTTAGATGTTGGAGCAATTGCAAAAGGATATGCAGTTGAAAAGGTTGTGGAGAAAATAAAAGAAGATGGGCTTGTAAATGCCACAATTTCTGTTGGTGGGAATGTAAGGTCCTTTGGATTGAAGCTGAATAGTGAAGGGGAAAGGGTGCCATGGAGTGTGGGTATCCAAAATCCAGATTTATCAAGTGAAGAAACAACACTTCATATTCTTAGCTTTTCGGAGGAGTCTTTAGTAACAAGTGGAATTTATGAGCGTTATTATGTAGTTGATGGAAAACAATATCATCATATTATTGATCCAGAAACACTTATGCCAGCAGATTATTTTGTTGCCGTATCGATTGTATGTGAGAATTCTGGGTTGGCGGATGCACTTTCTACAGCAATATTTAATATGCCTTACGAGAAAGGGTTGGAATTAATCGAATCATTAGATGGAGTAGAGTCCATGTGGGTATTTAAAGATAGTTCCGAAAAATACAGTTCTGGTTTTACAGAGCTTATACAGTAAAGGAAAGAATTGGTGAATGTATAATGTTTAAGAAAAAAGATATTATTCTTGTATTAATTATTCTGATTTTGTCGCTTTTTGCTCTTGCTATGATAGCACTTACCAAAGAAGAAGGTGGAACCGTTGTAATAAAAGTGAATGGTGAAATTACACAGTCACTTCCATTAAGTGAGGATATCATTGTTATAATAGGAGAAAAAACAGAGGATTATAATATTCTTGAAATAAAAGATGGATATGTTTATATGACCGAGGCAAATTGTCCGGATAAATTATGTGTAAAGCATAATCGAATACACTATAATCATGAGTCGATTGTTTGCTTGCCACATAAAGTTGTCGTAGAAATTCAAGGTGGAGAAGAAAATGAAGTGGATATGATTGCAAATTAATATCTGCTTTTATAGGAGTGCTTATGAAATCAAAAAAAGTAGTATTATATGGATTGTTAATTGCCTTAGCATTTATATTAAGTTATATAGAAAGTGTTATTCCGATTCCTGTACCGATTCCAGGAATAAAAATCGGATTGGCAAATTTAGTTGTGATTACAGCGTTGTATTTGATGGGGCCTAAAGAAGCTTTTGTATTATCGATGATACGAATTATTCTTGTAGGATTTACCTTTGGTAATTTATCTACAATGCTATTTAGTTTTGCAGGCGGAATATTAAGTTGGGGATTAATGGTGTGTGCTCGAAAGATAAAAGGCTTATCTATAACGGGAGTTAGTATTTTAGGAGGAATTGGACATAATGTTGGTCAAATTCTTGTTGCAATTTTTGTTGTAAACAGTGCGAGTTTGATCTACTATCTCCCATTTTTGATTATTTCTGGTCTTGTTGCAGGTACGGTGATTGGAATGGTTGGCGCAATTATAACCACAAGACTAAAAAAATATGTAAAA
Source organism: Lachnospiraceae bacterium (assembly GCA_041596215.1). Classification (GTDB taxonomy): domain Bacteria; phylum Bacillota; class Clostridia; order Lachnospirales; family Lachnospiraceae; genus JBFHIZ01. Next base: position 14,878 of record JBFHIZ010000024.1, on the reverse strand, counting down.
AGATAGAAGCTATGTTTGCCATCTTATTTATCATTTCATCTTTTATAAGAGTTTCCGCCGAAAAAATAATGGAATAGATATGGCATTCTTAGTAATAAAATGATATGATGCTTAAGGAATTAGAATATCAAATAAGATATGTGGATTGATTAAAATACAAGGAGTAAGAATGCAATTTAGTGAATTAAATATTATCCCTGAAATAAACAGGGCTTTAAAGGAACAAGAGTATGAAATGCCAACACCAATACAGGAACAAGCAATCCCTGCCATATTAGATGGTAGGGATTTGCTAGGTTGTGCACAAACTGGAACTGGAAAGACCGCAGCGTTTGCCATTCCAACGCTTCAAATTTTACACCAAAAACAGGATTATCGAAATCGTAGACATCCTAAGATTAAAGCTTTAATCATAACGCCAACAAGAGAGTTAGCACTTCAGATTTATGAAAGTTTTAACATATATGGGTCATATTTGCCAATAAAATCTTGCGTAGTTTTTGGTGGAGTGTCACAAAAACCACAGGAAGACTTATTAAACAAAGGAGTAGATATCTTAGTTGCAACACCTGGAAGACTAAATGATTTGATGCAACAGAAATTGATAAGTTTAAAAAATATTGAAATTTTTATTTTAGATGAAGCGGACCGGATGCTAGATATGGGGTTTATTCATGATATTAAAAAGATTATTGCAGAAACACCATTTCAAAAACAAACACTTTTATTTTCAGCAACTATGCCAAAGGAAATTGAAAAAATATCCAATGCATTATTAAATAAACCTGTAAAAATTCAAATTGCGCCTGTTTCTGCAACGGCAGATACGGTAGAACAAAGATTATATTTTGTAGATCGAGTAAATAAAAAGAATTTATTGTTTCAGTTACTGAAAGAAAATAAAAAAGGTTCGGTTTTAGTTTTTACAAGAACGAAACATGGTGCGGATCGTTTGGTAAAACAGTTAGCAAAAGAAAAAATTATTGCACAAGCGATTCATGGAGATAAATCACAAGGAGCAAGGCAAAAAGCACTAGAGAATTTTAAAAATAACACGATTCGGGTGTTGATTGCAACTGATATTGCAGCTAGAGGAATAGATATTGAAGAATTAGCATATGTTGTAAATTATGACTTGCCTAATATTGCTGAAACCTATGTACATCGGATAGGTAGAACTGGAAGAGCTGGACTTGGTGGTATTGCAATTTCATTTTGTGATTTTACGGAGAAAGAATACTTAGCCGATATCGAAAAATTAATACGAAAAAAAATTCCGGAAATGACAGGTCATGATTTTCCACTTGTGGATACTACACCGATAGAAAAGAAAGTAAATACTAGGGGAAAAAGAAATCAAACGGCTGGAGAAAATAAAAAAAAGAAAATGACCCAGACAGGCGAATTAAAACAAAAAAAAGCAAAGAATATATATCGAAAACATATTAAATAAGCCGGCTATCATAGGCCCAATGTAATAATGCTTGTCGTTGTTTTTTCCGACAGTCTAAATCGTGAGGATAGCAGTTTTTTTGTATGGCACCAATATGACGACGCATGGCTTTCCAACGTTTGATTTGTCGTTGATCTTCTTCGGACATTCTTCTTCCGTAATAGTATCGACAATACCATTGAAACCAACCTCTTGGATCAGCTGGATGTATCCAGCCTTTACGTTGCCACTCACTAAGAGGAAGAGAAGCATCAACTTGAAAAAAATTTAATTCGATATTTTTTTTAGATGGCGAGAGTTTTGCATTGGTAAACCAGTCAGAGGGAAATTCAAAACGGCAATCATTCATATATTTTCCACCAAAAATACCTAAAGAAAGCATTTCCTTTGGTGTTAATTCTGGCTTGAAATTAGGATCGAAGTTTTCACCTATAGGGTCGTTTAAATAATAGCTACCTTTTTGCATGGTATCATTAATGTTAATTAATTCATTCATATTTTTTCCTCCCTTCTTCAGATGATTACAGTATATCATAAAATCAAATTAGTTTTAAAAATAAGAATAAAAAGCTAGAGAAGTATTTTAATAAAATGCTTCTTTTTTTATTTGCAAAATCAAAAAAAACTGAAAATTTAACAAAAACGTATGAAATAAAAGAAAATAATAATAGGAATCAATACTAATTTGAATTAATAAAGGTATAATAAACTTATAAACATAAAATTTTAATAATAAATGATAAGAAAAAGAAAGTTGGTGTATATATGGGAGACACAATTTATATTAGTTCCGTTTTGTTGGCAGGATTTTTATCTTTTTTTGCACCTTGTATTTTGCCAGTAATTCCAGTTTATATTGGTTACTTTACAGAAGGTAGTAAGGAAGCAGGAGAGAAAAAGAAAACACATTTGTTTAGCCGAGCAATGGCAAAGGCAATTATTTTTGTAGGAGGTTTATCTACAAGTTTTGTATTATTAGGATTCGGGGCAGGAGCACTTGGTACAATTATTTATGGTGATTGGTTTTTAATGATATGTGGGGTTTTAGTGATTATTTTAGGGATTCATCAAACTGGACTTTTGAATTTTAAGTTTTTAGCAAGAGAGAAAAAGTTACAAGTAAAAAGAACAAAAAAGGCAGATTTCTTTGGTGCGTATTTGCTGGGATTTACATTTAGCTTTGGTTGGACCCCTTGTGTAGGACCAGTACTTGCTGCAGTACTTGGATTATCAGCAACAAGAGGAAGCGCTGCATATGGTGGATTTCTTATGTTGATGTATTCCATTGGATTAATGATTCCATTTCTTGTGATGGCAATCTTTAGTGACTATTTACTAAGTAAGATTAAATCTATATATAAGCATATGAAGACAATTAAAATTGTTGGTGGTATTTTGATTATTCTTATGGGTATTTTATTAATGACAAATAAAATAGTTGATATATCCGCATTTTTGGGACGATTGTTTCAATAAAAGATAGTTGGAAATGATAATAAAGTAGAGAAAAGGAGAATTTATATGAGAAAAAATGGGTTAAAATTAATCGTAGCAACTGTTGCATCGGTGATAGTGCTTACGGGATGTGGAGTTGCTTCGACAATAGAAAAGGAAGAAATAGAAACAGAAGTAAATGTAGTGAGTGAAATGAATAATGAAAATATGGAAGAAGAAATAGAAACGGGTATGGAAACAGAAGTTGTAGAGGGAACATCACATGAAATGGGAATGGATGAAGACGGGATGGAAGAGGAAATGATGACAAATGAGGGTGAAGTAGCTCCTGATTTTGAATTTGTTGATACGGAAGGAAATATATATACAAATGATACTTTTTTAGGCGAAAAAGTGTATTTGAAATATTGGGCATCTTGGTGTTCAATTTGTTTAGCGGGATTAGACGAAATTGATGAATTGTTTACAGAAGCAGAAGGATTTACTATATATACTGTAGTTACTCCTGGTCAAGTTGGAGAGTTAGATCAAGAAGAATTTGAAGAATGGTTTGCTGGAATCGAACAAAAAAATATTAAAGTTTTATATGATATGGGCGGAATAGCAGCACAAGAATTTGGCGTTCGAGCATTTCCAACATCTATATTTATTGGCTCAGATGGAGTGGTGATTTCTGTTACTCCTGGACATAAGTCGAATGAAAGTATAATACAAACGATTGACTCAATTTATTAAAAAGGAGCAATGTATATGAAAAAAATAATTGGAATTGTAATAGGAGTTTTTTTAATAATTCTACTTGCGGGATGCAGCAAGGAAGTAGCAAATGATGCAGATAGCATTACTGAGACAAAGGATGGTAGTATGATCACGTCTTATCAAGATAGTAATGTTTCAATAGCGCTGGATAAGAAAGAATCTATTCAAAAAATATATTTTGCCGGAGGATGTTTTTGGGGAGTAGAAGAATACTTTTCGAGAATTGAAGGAGTAACAGATGCAGTAAGTGGTTATGCAAATGGAACGACAAGTGATCCGACTTATGAAGAGGTAATATCACATACAACAGGTCATACGGAGACGGTTGAAGTAACCTATGATGAAACGATCGTTAGTTTGGAGAAATTAATTGGATATTATTTAAAGGTTGTTAATCCGGTAAGTGTGAATCAGCAGGGAAATGATATTGGAGATAATTATCGAAGTGGGATCTATTATGTTAATAAAATCGATGAAGTTACGATATCAACAATTTTAGATTTGGAACAAAATGAGTATAGTCAACCTATTGTAGTAGAAAATTTACCATTGCAAGCATTTTATGAAGCAGAAGAATACCATCAGGATTATTTACAAAAAAATCCAAACGGATATTGTCATATTGATTTAGATGCATATCAAGAAGACGTAATATTTATTGATCCAAAGGAATATCCAAAGCCTGATGATGCGTATTTAAAAGAAAACTTAACAGAGGAACAGTATCGTGTGACACAATTAAATGAGACTGAACAAGCATTTTCAAATGCATATTTTGATAATAAGGAAGATGGGATTTATGTGGATATTGTAACGGGAGAACCTTTATTTTCCTCTAGAGATAAATATGATTCTGGTTGTGGTTGGCCAAGTTTTACAAGACCAATTGTAGAAGAAGTAGTCATTTATGATACGGATACAAGCTATAATATGGTTCGAGTGGAAGTTCGTTCTCGAGTAGGTGATAGTCATTTAGGACATGTCTTTGAAGATGGTCCAAAAGACAGAGGGGGGCTTCGATATTGTATTAATAGCTCGTCTATTCGATTTATTGCAAAAGCTGATATGGAGGCAGAAGGATATGGATATTTGCTTTCCGTTGTAGAATAATCAAAGAAAGATGTATGTGGATGGTTTTTTATTAACATTGATATGCATCTTCTTTGTATTCTTGACATTTCACATAGGAACATATAAGTTTAAAATAGAAGGGGAATAATTTGTCTTAACATATTAAGAAATTAAGAGGGGAGAGAAATATGTATCGATTATTGGTAGTAGATGATGAGCCGCTTGTACGAAAAGGAGTGTTAACATTAATTCCGTTTGAAAAATTGGGAATTACTGAAGTTATGGAAGCTTCAAATGGGGAAGAAGCGCTTGATAAAGTACATAGTTTTGATCCACATATTATTCTTTGTGACATTAATATGCCAAAAATAAATGGATTGGAATTTGCAAGATTTGTAAAAAATGAGAAACCATGGATTAAAATAGGGATAATTACGGGCTATGATTATTTTGATTATGCGAAACAAGCACTGAAAATAGGGGTAGAAGATTATATTTTAAAACCAGTTTCAAAGCAAGATATTTACGAAGTACTGAATAAATTAGTTTTAAAAATTAAGCAGGAAGATACTATGAAAGAAGTTTATCGAACATTTCAAAAAGAAAGTAACCAACAAACGGAAATGGATACAACAGGCTATAAAAAACAAATATTAGAAAGTATGGAAAGAAATTTAGAAAATGAAGAATTTTCATTATCCGTATTAGCATCTGAATTAGGGTTAACAAATAGTTACATGAGCTCCTTATTTAAAAAAATATTTGCAATCCCATTCCAAGATTATATGTTAAACGAAAGATTAGAAAAAGCGAAAGTATTAAAACTTTCGACATCTTTAAAAAATTATGAAATTGCAGAAAAAATAGGAATCAGCGACCCTAATTATTTTAGTACACTTTTTCGAAAAAAATTTGGAAAATCACCGAACCAATATAAAAAGAAAGTGATGGGAGAGAATGAAGGAAAAAAGAAATAGAAAAAAAGAATACCGGATAAAAGAAACCATCTATCCCCAAAAGCATGGGAAACGCATTGTTTCGTTGATATATTTATGTTTTAGTGGAATTAGCATTATTGCAGTAGGTTTTTTATTGTTTTTTTCGCTATCGTCGCTTTTTATAAATGAAACGGTCATAACTACAAAACAATCGGTAGAACAAAGTGGAAAATATGTGGAGGTTTATATTGAAAGAGTGCAAAATATAGCCTCATTATTAAGTGAAAATTCGGATGTAGTAGAATTCTTTAGTCATGAAAATAATTTAGAACAAGAGGATTATATAGATCGAATTAATGATCTTATTGTAAATGTCATAAAAACGGATACAACTATACAGTCTATTGTAATCATTAGTAAGGATGGAAAATTGTTTTCAAATGAAGCGGGATTAGATATGTCGATGTCTGAGGACATGATGAAGGAAGACTGGTATGTAAATGCAATTCATAGTGAAATGCCAAAACTAACTTCGGCAAGAATGCAAAACTTTTCTATGGACAAAGAAACCTGGGTTATTTCACTAAGCAAAGAAATTCTTGATAAAAATGGAAATAATATAGGGGTTGTGGTATTAGATATTCCCTATACAACGATTGAATCGTATTTGATGCATCTTCAGCTTGGTGAAAATGGAAAAGCTTTTATATTAAATGGAGAAAATGAATTGGTTTTTCATCAAGATGCTTCGTATTATGAAAATGCAAAATTGAAAGAATCATTAGTGGAAGTAAAGAATGGAAAAAACACATATTCATCCGAAACCAATACCTTGGTGAGTCAATATGAAATTAAGAATACGGATTGGGTACTAGTAGGCATTTGCGAAGTGGAGAGTATTCCGGTTATTCGTAGACAGGTTATAGAAACGATATTACTTGGATTTGCTTTTATTTTTCTAGGGGTTCTTATCACAACAATGATATTAAATCGCTTGACGGATGAATTGAAGAAAAAAGAGGAGGATATTCACAAGCAAGAGATGGAAGTGTTATATAGCCAAATAAATCCTCATTTTTTGTATAATACATTGGAAACCATTATTTGGCAAGCAGAATTTAATCAAAGTGAGGATGTGATTCAAACAACAAAATCTTTGGCTTCATTTTTTAGGCTTTCATTAAATAAAGGAGAAAAGCTAACAAGCATAAGAGATGAGTTGGAACATGTAACGCAATATTTACAAATACAAAAACAAAGATATCAAGAAAAACTTAATTATGAAATTTATGCGGATGAAGAGCTTTTAGATGTGATGATTCCAAAGATTATTTTACAACCGATCGTTGAAAATGCGATTTACCATGGAATTAAAGAAATGGATAGGGAAGGTAATATTACAATCCGTCTTTATAGAATCAAAGGGTCCATAAGAGATTTTGATATTGTTATAAAAGATAATGGAGTTGGATTTGTTTTTCATGGAGATAAAGATATATTACCAGAAGCAAAGGAAGATCGATTAGGTGGGGTTGGTTTGCAAAATGTACAGAAGCGGATCAAAATATATTTTGGAGAAGAATATGGAGTAGAGATACATTCGCTATTAGGAAAAGGAACGGAAGTAACCCTTCATTTACGTGAAATATAGTTTTTTTAGGACCATTCATTAAAGTAGGAGATAAGGTAATTGAATTGATGAAATAAGGAATAAAGAGTATAATAAAATAGATATAAGAAAAGTCAAAGGAGGAATAATATATGGGATATTTTAAAGTAGATAAAATAAAATATGAAGGTGCAAGCAGTAAAAATCCACTTTCTTTTAAGTATTACAATCCAGAGGAGATTGTAATGGGTAAGACTATGAAAGAACAATGTCGCTTTGCAATGTCATATTGGCATACATTAACTTATATGGGAAATGATCCATTTGGTGGGCCAACCATGCATCGTGCGTGGGATCAAACATCGGATTTGTTGGAAAGAGCAAAGGAAAGAGTACATGTTTCATTTGAATTTATGGAAAAAATGCAGATTCCCTTTTTTTGTTTTCATGATCAGGACATTGCACCAAGAGGAAATACATTAGAAGAAACAAATAAAAATTTAGATGAGATTGTAGTAGTAATTAAAGAAGAAATGGCACGGACAGGAATTCGATGTTTGTGGGGAACAACCAATGCATTTAGTGATGATAAATTTGTGCATGGAGCATCTACTTCTTGTAATGCAACAGTGTTTGCATATACGGCAGCACAAATAAAAAAAGCAATGGAAATCACAAAAGAATTAGGTGGAGAAAACTATGTTTTTTGGGGTGGACGAGAAGGTTATGAGACTTTATTAAATACAGATACCGCTTTAGAATTGGATAATTTGGCACGTTTATTCCATATGGCAGTCGATTATGCAAAAGAGATTCAATTTACTGGTCAATTTTTAATTGAACCAAAACCAAAGGAGCCTACCAAACATCAATATGATTTTGATTCTTCCGCAGTTTTGGCATTTTTACGTAAATATGACCTGATGGATTCTTTTAAATTAAATATTGAAGCAAATCATGCAACGTTAGCACAACATACATTTCAACATGAATTAAATATGAGTAGAATCAATGGTGTATTAGGAAGCGTTGATGCGAATATGGGAGATCCTTTACTTGGATGGGATACGGATCAATTTCCCACTAATTTATATGATGCTACATTAGCAATGTATGAAATACTATTAGATGGAGGACTTACCAAAGGTGGCTTGAATTTCGATTCAAGAGTACGTCGTGCATCGTTCCAAGATGATGATTTGTTTTATGCTTATATAGCGGGAATGGATACTTTTGCAAAAGGACTTAAAGTTGCAGCAGCCTTAATTCAAGATGGTGTGTTTGAAGCATTTAAAGAGAAACGATATGAAAGTTATAAAACAAGTATTGGAAAAGATATTATGGAAGGAAATGTTGGGTTTAAAGAACTAGATGCATATGCTAAGAAGAATGGAACCTTGGCAAATGAATCTGGAAGACAGGAATTATTAGAAAGTATTTTGAATCAATATATTCTTGAAACAAAATAAGTTAAAAAAAGGCACTGCATTTTTAAAATGCAGTGCCTTTTTTTGATGTAAAATATAATGAAATTAAAAGGAAAGGTATTCTTTGATATAAAACGCTAATAACAAATCAAATTTAACGGAGGAATTGTCCAGCTCGGTTCCTAGTAGATCTTTAATTTTACGAAGTCGATAAACAATGGTGTTTCTATGTGTGTATAAACTGGAAGCGGTTTCGATTAGGTTACAATCACTTAGCAAATAGTATCGAAGAGTTTTTAGATGTTCTGTATTATGTTCGTTATCATATGCTTCTAGAACGCCTAGGTTTTTTTCATAAATACCTGTAAGTAATAAAGGGTCGGAATTTGCAAATAATAGTTGGAAAATCCCCAATTCGTCAAAGACCACATAAGGTCGATTCCAAAATATTGCGGTTGCAAAAGTAAATCGTGCACGTTTATAGCTTTGCTCTAGTTTAGTTAAACTTTTAAATTCATCGCTAACACCTAAAATAATTCCATCGTAATAGCATATGAATTCAATTATTTTAGTAAGACTAATTTGCTTGGGATCCATATGAATAATTAAGGTAAGTAGATTATTATAGTGAAATAAGTGATATTTAATAGGATAAGTATTTAGAGGAGAAGTAAGCATTGCAGTTTCGTGTAGGTTTTGAATTACAAATATTCGATAATTTGCATTTGTGGGAAAACCGTGTTGATTTAGTGTTCGTAAAATATTTTCTGGAATTATGGTTTGATATAAAGCACTTTGAAAGGCTGCACTAAGGTAATCTTCACGTTGGCTATCAAGCAATAATAGTCGAGAATAGTCTTGAATAATGTCGATTAAGTGAACCTTCCATGGAATGGTTAATAAAGGCAAATGATTCTGATTACAAAAGTCAATTATTTTTTCTGTAATATCACTTTGTGTAATGTATTTTCCGATATTTATGATAATACAACTACAGTTTTTCATGGAAAGTGCATGTATAAAATCATACAGTGTAGTTTGATTTGTTATAAAAAGACCAGTTGTAAAAACAAGTTCACCTCCTTTTAAAAAATTGATGTTTTGTATGTCTTCCGCCAAATATGTCCAAAATACAGAACTTGTAAGGCCATCAGCTCCAGCTAAAAGCGATAAATCATAGGTGTCTTTTGAATGTTCATATAAGGTTTTTACCTGTGTTTTCATAAATCCTCCTTTTGGAAATTAGTTGTAAAGTACAATGGAAAATAAATATTAATAAAAATATATCATAAAAATGCAATAGTTTAAAGGGGACGATATGAAGTGTTGTATGTATAGTACAAAAATTAACAAAAATTTTGGGAAGCTCATCTATTGTCTTATTGTGAAATAATAGATATAATCAGTGTAAGTTAGTTGATTTAAAAGTGATTGTTTTAGTGGAATTGTGAAATGAGGTGCGGGATGAAAGAAAATTATGTAGTAACAATAACGCGTCAATTTGGTAGTCTAGGAAGACCAATTGCAAAAAAAGTTAGTGAAGAATTAGGAATTGAATATTATGATAGAGATATTGTTGATATGGCAGCAAAGAAGTTGAATCTTCCAGTTTCAGAAGTGAGTAATTATGAAGAAAGTGCAAAATCTGCTTTTTTTAATATGAGTTACCCTCTTGGAATGGGAACGACAGAAATACAAGATGCTATTTTTTCAGCACAAAAGAAAATTATTGTCGATGTTGCGGAAAAGGATTCTTGTATAATTGTTGGACGTTGTGCAGAGCATATTTTAAAAGATCATAAAAATATTATTAAAGTATATATTTATGCACCATATGCAGAAAGACTTCATAATTGTGTGGAACGTTTGAAAATGCAACCAGATGAGGCAAAGAGAATGATTGCTTCCGTTGATAAGGCAAGAGAAGCCTACTATAGACATTATTGTATGCATTCTATGGCAGATAAGGATTATAAACATATTTTATTAGATTCTAGTTTGCTTGGAGTAGATGGAACCTGTGATACGTTGGTAAGTATTATTAAGAAAAAGTTTTATTCGTAGATGTAGGATTTGAATTTTAAAAATAAATAAAGTAAAAGCAATGGGGCTGTTCTTTTGATATCGTTAAGAATGGCCTCTTTTTTTATACAAACTTGGTAAAAAAAAAACAAAGAAAGAAGGTGCGAAATGTCATTACTTGATATAAGAAATTTATCAAAATCATTTGGAGATTTAGAAGTGCTTCGAGATGTTAATATTTCGGTTTCCAAAGGAGAAGTGGTAGTGGTGATTGGACCATCTGGTTCCGGGAAAAGTACAATGCTTCGATGTGTCAATTTATTGGAAAAACCTTCAGGAGGAGAAATTTTTTATGAGGGTACCGATATTTTGCAACTTGGACATGATGTCACAAAGTATCGACAACATGTAGGAATGGTTTTTCAGAAATTTAATCTATTCCCACTGAAAACGGTATTGGAAAATGTTGCTTTTGCTCCAATTAAATTACATGATTTATCAAAACATGAAGCAAAGGAAAAAGCAAAAGCATTACTTAAAAAAGTGGGATTGGAAAGCAAAGTAGATGCTTACCCTTCCGAGCTATCTGGAGGGCAACAACAAAGAGTTGCCATTGCTCGAGCATTAGCTATGGAACCTGATATTCTTCTATTTGATGAACCTACTTCAGCCTTGGATCCGCAATTAGTGGGAGATGTTTTAGAAGTAATGAATCAACTAGCTAAGGAAGGTATGACCATGGTCGTAGTAACGCATGAAATGGGTTTTGCAAAGGAAGTTGCAGATCGAGTGATTTTTATGGATGATGGCTATATTGTGGAAGAGGATACGCCATATAATATATTTACTGCACCCAAAGATGATAGGACAAAAAAATTTTTGTCACGAGTATTAAGATAGGAGGTAAGAAAAATGGAAGTCCATTTTATACGTGCAATAAAAACATTAGGTCCCAGTCTTATTGACGGTGCATGGGTTGTTGTATATGTTACTTTATTCGGTTTTTCACTCGCTCTAGTTCTTGCTTTGTTTTTGGCAATTGGAAGATTATCCAAGAAAAAAATATTAGTAAAAATTCTAACAATATTTATTGAATTAATTAGAGGTACTCCATTATTAGTTCAGTTTTTCTATATCTTTTATGTATTGCCAATGATAATCAACGGAATATTAGGACTCTTAGGAAAAGATACCAATATGCAAATAGAAGCTGTTGTTGCAGGAATCATTGGCTTTGCAATTAACTATGGTTGTTATATTTCAGAAGTGATTCGGTCATCTATTTTGTCGATTGATTCTGGACAAAGAGAAGCGGGATTAGCATTAGGATTTAGTGAAAAGCAAGTAATGATGTTTTTTATTATACCACCAGCAATTCGAAATTCGGTACCAGTATTTGGAAATTATTTAGTAATGATGGTAAAAGACACCTCTTTATTAGCAATGATTACGGTACAAGAATTATTACTTCGCACGAAAACTTATGCTTCACAAACATTTTTAACAGTAGAAGCCTATACAATTTTAGCCGTCATGTACCTAATTATTAGCATTCCTTTATCAAAAATAACAAAGGTTATTGAAAGGAGATTAAAGCAAAAGAAATAAAGTGCTTAGGAAGACTGTATGAAAAAAAAATAATACATTTTATGTATTATAAATAATAAAAATTAGCATAAAAAAGGAGAAAGAATATGAAAAGATTAATAGCGTTCGGATTAGTAAGTGTATTTTTTATTGTAACAATGGTTGGTTGTGGTAATAATGTTGTTGTAGAGAATACGACATCAAATGAAGAAGTGGCAGAAACTTCAACAGATGGTGTAGAAGTAGAAGAATCTGCATTATTAACTGCAATTAAAGAAAAAGGTTATATTGAAATTGGTTCTTCTAATGATGCTCCATTTTGTTATGAAGATATTGAAACAGGAGAATTAAAAGGGATTGATATTGAAATTTTAAAAGAGATTTGTAGTAGACTAGGTATTGCTGATATTCAGATGAAAGTAACGGACTTTTCTAATTTATTGTTGGAATTAAATAATAAGAATATTGATATGGTTGTAGATGCTATGTATGTAAAAGAAGAACGATTGGAAATTGCAGCTTTTACAGATAAATGGTATCAAGAAGGGGAAGCTGTTGTTATTTCTGAAGATTCAAGCATTACAAGCAAAGAAGATTTGGCAGATAAATCGGTAGGTGCGCAACCAGGAACTACATTTTATGATACGGTAGAGCAATGGGCAAGTGAAGGTAAAGTAGGAGAAGTTGTAGCATATGATAATCAATCCACATTAATGACAGCCGTAAATATGGGACAAGTTGATGCAGTTGTTACAGATGGGATTGTAGCAGGATTCACCTTAGCAGCAGATAGTTCTTTAGAATTAAAACTACTTGCACCTTATGTAGCAGAAGCAAGTGGACAAATTGGAGCAGCGGTAAGATTTGAAGATATGGACTTCTTAGATGAAGTAAATACGGTGTTAAATGAGATGAAAGAAGACGGAACGCTAATGGAAATCTTACTAAGCTATGGACTAACAGAAGATTATTTTGTTGGTATAGAAGAGGGAAAAACAGAGAATATAAAATAATAAGGTGATTGGAGAATGATTATGTTAAGAAATGCATTGCCGAAAATTAAAACACCATTACCAGGTCCAAAAGCAACAAAAATAATTGAAAGAAGAGATTTTGCTATGCCGAGCGCAGTTAAGTGTGTGTACCCGTGCGTGATAAATCGTGGAGAAGGTGCTATGATGGAAGATGTGGATGGAAATGTTTTCCTTGATTGGGTAGGTGGAGTAGGAGTATTAAATGTTGGGTATAGCCATCCAGACATTGTGAAATCAGTGAAAGAACAAGCAGATAAGTATTTTCATGCCATGATGAATATTGTTACGCATGAGGGATATATAAAGCTTGCAGAAAAAATGAATGAAATTGTACCAGTAAAAGAAAAAAAACGAAAAACAATGTTTGTTAATTCCGGGGCAGAAGCAGATGAAAATGCTGTTAAAATCGCTAGATCTTATACCAAAAGACCAAATATTATTGTTTTTTCTGGTGCATTTCATGGTAGAACTTTGTTAACATCAACCATGACATCCAAAAAAGCATATGCAAATGGAATTGGACCATTTCCAGATGGAATATATCGAGCAGAATTTCCATATATTTATCGCAGACCCAAAGGTTACACAAAAGAAGAAGCCATTGCATATTATATTGAGAAATTATATAAGGTATTTGAAGAATCTTCACCAGCTGAATATGTTGCTGCGATTGTTGTGGAACCAGTGCAAGGGGAAGGTGGTTTTGTTCCAGCTCCGATTGAATGGGTAAAAGCAGTAAGAAAAGTATGCAACGAAAATGGGATCTTATTAATCGCAGATGAAGTACAAACCGGATTTGCAAGATCTGGTAAAATGTTTGTTTCAAATTATTGGGAAGAAGAAGGATGTGCGCCAGATATTATTGCAAGTGCAAAATCAATTGCTGCAGGTCTTCCATTAAGTGCAGTTACTGCAAGTGCAGAAATTATGGATAATATTCGAAGTGGGATAATAGGAGGAACCTATGGTGGGAATGCACTTGCATGTGCTTCAGCATTAAAAGTCATAGAAGTAATTGAAAAAGAACATTTATGCGATCGATCTCTTGAAATTGCCAATATATGTATGCAACGATTTTGCGAATGGAAGGATATTTATCCAGAAATTGGAGATGTGCGTGGTATTGGCTGTATGATGGGGATTGAATTTGTTACGGATAAAGAATCGAAAAATCCAAATGGTGAAAAAGTTTCTGCCATTGTACAATATGCAATCCAAAAGGGCCTGATTTTAGAAAGTGCGGGAGTATTTGGAAATGTTATACGTTTTTTATGTCCACTAGTTGTAACAGATGAACAATTAGAATGCGGTTTGCAAATACTTGAAGAAGCAATTAAAAATACAAAATAGATGATGAAATGTAAATAGGAGTGTGTAAAAATAATGAAACAATTTCGAATGAAATCTACGATTCAGTTATTTGATAGCTGTGATGAGTTTTGCCAAAGTTTTAAAATAGGAGAAGGTGATTTGGTAATAACTAGTGGTCATATATATACAGATTTTCTAAAAGAGAAGATAGG
>JBFHIZ010000023.1:0-37125 GCA_041596215.1 Lachnospiraceae bacterium | reverse complement strand
CCCCAAAATGAATAAAAGCAATGAGATGCATTAGCTAAAAAAGGTATTTTCAATTATCTGTTTGATTTTATTCGAATCAATAGGATGAATACGGGTTTCATAAGTTGTAATTAGATTAATTGAAGGAATGATGCCATTACTAGCATAAATTTTTAGTTTATTAAAAGCATTTTCAAAATAAGAGGAATTATCCATCATGCCAAAATGTTCCCAATAGTAAAAATTTAATGTTTTAGGGTGTCGCAAAGTGAAGTCGGGGTAAAAGATGATATCGTCAAAATGGATAGCATTTTCATATCGATAAGGAATATTATGTGTAAACAAAGAATTCGCAATAATAGCTTCCGATTTGGATCGAACATAGTGTCCGGAAAGAGTTTTGTGAATTAAGTGTTCCGGAAACCGTGTATTTTTTTCATAAGAACTAGCTAACCATTGATTAATATCTTCTGAAAAGTGTTGCAGTTGCGATATTAAAAGCGGTTTGTATAAAGAAGAATCCTGAAGTAATTTTTCTGGAGTATCTTTTATTTTTTTCTCTTGAATCAAATATTTTTTTAATAAGAGAATCTCTTTGGATTTTCTAGAAAGTAGAGCAGTGTAATATTTTCTTAAGGCAAGTTTTTCAACATATAATCTTTGCTTTTTGGGAAGATAAATCGGATGAAGTGTGTCGGATATATTTTTTTTATACCATTTAACGTATTTTCCGTTTGATTCACAATACAAATCTCCTTCAGGTAAAGAAGAAAGCTTATGCTGTAAGTCTTTAATTTCTAAAGAAAGAGAATCAATAAGGTTTACAATTTGATCATGAACGGACATAAGAACCTCCTTTTAAATTCAATAAAAAATAATAAATAATCGTTGTTAGTATATATAAGAAAATCAAATGAGTAAATTAAATGAGTAAATTAAATGAGTAAATTGTAATTTAGAAAAATAAAGATGTGATAGAATAAAAAATTCTTATAAGAAAAACGTAAGAAAAATGGGGAAAAGAAAAAAAGAGAGTATCTAAAATTAAGATTACTAAGAATTGTATACGTATAATTTTTTAAAAAAGTAGGAAGATGCTGCAAAATTGTAAGAAAAGAGTTACATTTAAGATTATCATAAAAAAATGGTTTATTAATATAGTTTATCATGATTATTAGGGTGAAACAAGAAACGAAAAAAATGTAGGAAAAAAATTTTAAAACATGTATAGATAAGTTAAAGGCAAGTAAACAAAATATTGTAGAAAATAAAAACCAGAATTTAACAAGCGAAATAGGGAAGGTTCTGTTATAATAAAGATTAGAAAAAAGAAAGGAAAATATAATCGAATCAAATAGTAATATTAGATTATACGAGAAAACATGTTAGCAGAAAAAATAGAAGTATTCAAACCTTATAACGAACAAGAAGAAAAAGATAAAGTAGAAATACTTAAGATGTTGAAAAATGTGCCAAATATCTTTTCTCGAGAAAACAAACAACTACATATGACTGCTTCGGCGTGGGTAGTAAATAAAGAATACACTAAAGTATTAATGATATATCATAATATTTATCAATCATGGTCCTGGCTTGGTGGTCATGCAGATGGAGAAATGGATTTATTAAATACTGCAATTCGAGAAGTGAAAGAAGAGAGTGGATTAACTAAGATAGTTCCAGTATCGGAAGATATTTATTCGCTCGAGATATTAACTGTGGATGGACATGAAAAAAGAAATGAATATGTATCATCGCATCTGCACATTAATATAACCTTTTTATTGCGAGCTGATGATATGGAAAGAACAACCATTAAACCGGATGAAAATAGTGGGGTTGCATGGTTTGAATTGGATGAAGCAATCGAAGCATCGACAGAAGAGTGGTTTCAAAAAAGAATTTATAAAAAATTAAATGAGAAGTTAATGATATTAAAACAACGCAAATATAAAAGTTGAAGTAAGCAAAAAAATGAATTAAAATAATTCAGGAAAATAAAACAAAAAAATTGATATCAAAAAATATAATTGAAAGGCAAAGAAATGAAAGCCTAAGAAATAGAAAAACAAAGAAATCAAATCCTAAGAGATTTAAGGCAAAGAAATAAAAGCTAAGAAAAAAGACTGAAAAATAATAGCTGCAAAATAGGATATAGAAAAACACAAGAGAAAGGGTGCTTTGGATGGAAAGAACAGAAAGAATCGAGTTAACTGTTTTATGTTTACTTTATCAAGAAAACAAAATATTAATACAAAATAGAATAAAAAAGGATTGGAGTGGTTATGTTTTACCTGGCGGACATGTAGAAGAACATGAATCTTTTATTGATGCAGTGATAAGGGAAATGAAAGAAGAAACAGGATACATAATTAAAAACCCCAAGCTTTGTGGAATAAAGCAATTTCCAAAAAAAAATGGGACAAGATATGTGGTGATATTATACAAAACAGATCAATTTGAAGGAGAATTAACGTCCTCAGAAGAGGGAGAGGTACGATGGATCGAACGAGATAAACTTATTGAAGTGAATTTAGTGGATGATTTTATGAAATTATTAAGTGTATTTGATGAAGATAAAATTAGCGAATTTTTATATATTTTAAAGGAAGATGGAACTATGCTACCCATTCTTAAATAAAATAGGTATCAAAATATAGGATAAAAGAAATGAGGATTGATATGGATATAAAAATATTAAAGGAAGATTTTGCAATATGCAAAATCAAAGAGATAACAGAAGCAAATTTCAAAGATCCGTTTTGTTTTCTGAGTAAAACAGATGAAGAAATATCTTTAGTATGTACGGAAAAATTTGTACCTCAAAATACGGTAATATGTGATTTGGGATGGAAAGCGTTCCGTATACAAGGAGAATTAGATTTTTCCTTAGTGGGAATATTGTCAAAAATTTCCACTTTATTAGCGGAACAAAAGATTGGTATATTTGCAATTTCTACCTATAATACAGATTATATTTTAACGAAAAAAGAACAACAAGTAGAGGCAATTAAGGTATTGAAAGATAATGGGTATGAAATCGTAAGCTAGGGGGGAGAATTATGCATTTAGAAACAGAAAGACTTATTCTTAGACCGTGGAAAGAAGAAGATGCAGAGGAATTATATAAATGTGCGAAAGATCCACGAGTTGGACCAGTTGCAGGATGGCCAGTGCATAAGGATGTGGAAGATAGCAGACAGATTATAAAACATGTTCTTTCTGTCGAAGGAACATATGCCCTTGTATTAAAAGAAACAAAGCAACCAATTGGATGTATTGGATTAATGATAGGAAATGAAAGTAATCTTGAAATACTTCAAGAGGAAGGGGAAGTGGGTTACTGGCTTGGAGTGCCATATTGGGGGAAAGGATTAATGCCAGAAGCTTTAAAAGAAATTCTACGTTGGGCTTTTGAGGAAAGAAAATTAGAAGCAGTATGGTGTGGATATTTTGAGGGGAATGAAAAATCAAAAAAAGTACAGGAAAAGTGTGGATTTGTGTATCAATATACAAAGAAAAATATATATTGGAAATTAACGGACCAGTATCTAACAGAACATATATCCATGATTAAAAAAGAGAATTGGAAATAGGTTAAAGAGAATGTGAAAATAAAAAAAATACAAGGAACATATGGAGAATATATTTATGATAAAAAAAGGAAAACAATTAGTATTGGGGAGTTTTGTAATTACAGGGATGTTGTTACTACTGTCTAGTTGTGCTACGCAGGATTCCTTTGAAAAGTCAAATTTGCAGATAGATGAACCGAATTATCAAATAGAAAAAATAGAAATGGATCAAAAAGACAAGCAGGAAATAGATCAAACAGAAAAAAGAGAAGTGGATGAAAAAGACAAACAGGAAGAGGATCAAACAGAAGCAAAACAGATAAAAGAAATAAAAAAGAAAGAAACTTTATATTCTATGCTTGCATTAAATGTAAGATTAGGACCGGGGATAAATTATGACAGAATTGGTACTTTATCCATAAATCAAAAAGTAGAGGTTACTGGTGTTACAGAGAATCTTTGGTATGAAATCGAATTCAATGGACAGACGGGATATTGTAGCGGTAAATATTTATCGGAAGAAATGGTATCTATGACAGATTTGCAAGTAGAAACATCGCAAGCAAATGTAGAAGTAGATGTTTTACAAGATGAAAAAGAAAATGTGAGTACGACGAATGTGGCACCTGTGTCACAAACGGTAGTTGTTTCGAACGTGGAAATAAATGAATTGCTAGATGCAGTAAATGCAGACAGATCTGCAAATGGACTTTCTCTTTTTACAATAACTACAGGATTACAGACTACAGCAGCACTTCGAGCACAAGAATGTGCCGTTTCTTTTTCTCATACAAGACCAGACGGGAGTACATGTTTTACGGCGTTTCCTGACGATGGAGCGACGTCTATGGCAGAAAATATTTATATGGTATCTACAAGTACTACGGCAGCGGCAGTGGAGGCTGCGTGGATGAACTCAGAAGGGCATAAAGAAAATATTTTAAATGCAACTTATACGAAGATTGGAATTGGAATTTATCAAGCACCAAATGGATACTGGTATTTCGTTCAAGATTTCTCAAATTAAAAAAACAGAAATAGAATATAAAAGTGCAAAAGACGATAAAACACTTGAAGAAGAGAACCAAAATGATAAAAAGAATGAAAGATGATGAGTATGTTTAAAGAGATAAGGATAATCTAAAATAAAAAGAATCGAGAAAATTAATGAAAAACTTATATAAAGGAATACTATATATTATATTTGCGGCATTTTGTTTTTCGCTATTATCAATGTTTATTCGATTAGCGGGAGATTTACCAGCTGTGCAAAAAAGCTTTTTTCGAAATTTTGTAGCGACTATTTTTTCGTTTATACTATTGAAAAAAAGCAAATATAAATTTAAAATTGAAAAAGGGAATTTGAAATATTTATTATTAAGATCTATCATTGGGACTTTAGGTATCTTTTTTAATTTTTATGCAATTAGTCATTTATATTTGGCGGATGCAAATATGTTAAACAAACTTTCCCCCTTCTTTGCAGTGATTTTTTCCTATTTTTTCTTAAAGGAGAAGATAAAACCGATACAAATTGTTGCATTGATGATTGCTTTGGTTGGAAGTATGTTTATTATAAAACCTACTTTTGAAAATGCAGAATTACTTCCTTCATTTATTGGATTGATGGGAGGAATTTGTGCCGGATTTGCTTATACAATGGTAAGAAAATTGGGGAATAGAGGACAATCAGGAATATCTATTGTTTTTTTCTTTTCTGCTTTTTCCTGTGTAGTATCTTTTTTACTTACTTTGTTTGTCTACGAACCGATGACAGGAAAGCAAATAAGTTATCTTTTATTGGGTGGTATTGCTGCATTGGGAGGGCAATTAGGAATTACCAATGCATATATTAATGCACCAGCGAAACAAATATCGATATATGATTATTCACAAATATTGTTTGCGGCATTGATTGGTTTTTGGGTTTTCAAACAACTACCGGATATATATAGTTTTATTGGATATACATTGATTGTTTTAATGGCATTTCTTATGTTTCAATATCATAAGAAAAAATCAGACAGTAAAAATATGGTAGAAAAAAAAGAAAATATGGAATAGATTTTTTGAAAAGAAACCCATAAAAAAAGAGTAGATTTACGTATATCTTATAGAAGCTAAAATGGAAACTTAAACGGAAACAAAAATGGAAATACAGAAAATGATTTTAATATAAAATCAAAAAAAGTATTTGTATATAAAAAGGGAGGGGCAAATTATGAAAAAAAGGAAATGGATAATTTTAGGAGCGCTAATATGTCTAGCTTCTGTGATGTTATCTGGTTGTGGAAATAGCAATCAAGATGCAGAGCAAGGAAATGTGGAGGAAGTAACTCTTCCGGAATATACTTATGTTGCAGAATATGAAACAATTGAAACAACGGATTACTTAGGGCAAGTTTTGTTTGCAGATAATGGTTTAGTGTATACCAAATCAGGTTATGATGAGGAAACAGGAATTTCAGATTTTGCATTTTGTAAATATGATCTAGAGACAAAAATAACGACAGAGCTTCCAATTGTAATTAACGAAAATGAATACGTTTCTCAAATGTTTTTGGGACAAAATAATAGATTGCTTATAATTACACAATTAACAGATTATATGAAAGAAAATCCAATCACGCAATTTTTTGTATATGAATATAATTTTGAAACAGATGAAGTAATTCAGACAGAAATCACGGAACAAATGCAAACCGGTAATGAATATGTATATATACAATATGCTGCAATGGATACTGATGGAAAATTGTATTTTGCGACAGGAGATTCTGTGATCTTAGTTCTTGATAAGGAATATAACATTGAGTCCAGCATTATGGTTCCTAATTATATATCCGCAATGGGGGTATCGAAAAATAATGAACTTATTATTTCTTCCTATACGGATGATGGAAAAAATATCATTCAAACATATGATGCCAGTACAAAATCATTTTCGGAGGGAAATGAAATCAATTTTTACTTTTATTATCAAAATAGCCTAGTACCTGGAATGGAAAAAGATTTTATGATTAAAACAGATACAGGCATTTTAGAATATTCAATAGCCGATAATACTACCACGGAAGTCGTCAATTTCATTAATAGTGATATTAATGGAGATGGTATTCAAAATTTTATAGGACTAGAAGATGGAAGAATCGTTTTATTTAGTGAGGATTGGAATACAGATCCAGCAAGCTATGAACTGGTGTATTTAACAAAAACAAAAACAAGTGAATTACCAGTAAAAGAATTGATTTCTTTAAAAACACTATATTTAAATTATGATTTGAAAGGGAAAATCATAGAATTTAACAAAACAAATCCAAAGTATCGAATTATAGTAGAAACTTATGATCTGACAGATTATGAAGCCGCAATAACAAAATATCAAACAGATTTGGCAACAGGAAAGGCTTCTGACATTATTGATATTAGCAATTCTAATATCATACAACTTGCAAATAAAGGAATTCTTGAAGACCTATATCCTTATATCGATGAAGATTCGGAATTTAACAAAGAAGATTTTTTTGCGAATGTATTAGAGGCATATACAGTAAATGAAGAATTGTGTGCGATTGTTCCAACTGTTAATATCATGACGATGATTGGAAAGACAAAATTTGTTGGAGAAGAAGCTGGATGGAGACCAGCCGATATTGTGGAATTAGCACAATCGTTACCAGAAGAAACAGAACTATTTGAGTATGGTTCAAAAGAACAAGTGTTAAGTATGCTTGTAAGTTATGATTTGGATTCATATATCAATTGGGAAACGGGAGAATGTAACTTTGCTTCGGATGAATTTGTTGATCTGATGAAATTTGCAAATGAATTTCCAACACAAGAAGATATCATGGCTTTGTATGAAACAAGTTATGCATATGATATGGAAAATACTGAAGATAAAATTGCAAAAGATACGTTGATATTATTACAAGGTTATTTTTCTAATTTATATGATTATCAGTACACCATGGCAAGATTTAATGAACCAGCTATATGTGTGGGATTTCCAAGTGTGGAAGGTTCAGGAACCTTTATAGGTGGATCGGGAGTGGCATTAGGAATGAATGCTGGCTCTAATAAAAAAGAAGGGGTATGGGAATTTATTCGTTATTTTCTAACGGAAGAAGCTTCTGAAAACGCATGGGGACTTCCGGTTAATAAAAAGGCATATGCTAAAATGCTTGAAGAAAATATGACACCAACATATTTTGAAAATCCAGAAGATATATATATTCCATTAGAAAAACAAAAGATAACGGAAGATGGAAGAGTGGAAATGCCAGTTAATACCATATATTATGGAGATACAGAAGAATATCTTTATGCGGCATCGCAAGAAGAAGCAGATGCATTTACCACATTATATGAATCTACAAATTCTTTGGCAACATATGATATGGAAATATTAAATATTCTGTTAGAAGAAGCTGATAGCTATTTTTCTGGACAAAAAAATGTAGAGGCAGTTGCTGATATTATACAAAGTAGATTGCAAATCTATGTAAATGAAAATAAGTAAGATAAAAAATAGATAGGATAAAAAAATATAATGCACATCAAAAAGGGGAACCGAGGGAAAAAATCAAAAAATGAGATTAGAATACAAATAAGTTCGGCGGCATTTATGCTGCCAAGCTTATTTGGTGTGTTAATCTTTTTTGCAATTCCCTATCTTATTGTCATTTTATATTCGTTTGTAGATAATCCTGTACAAAAGAATTTTGTGTTTTTAAACAATTATATTAGTGCAATTACGAATCTTGCATTTGAAACTGCAGCAAAAAACACCTTAATTTTTTCGGCAATAGCAGTGCCATTAGCGATTATATTATCCCTTTCATTGGCATTAATACTAGATATGAGCATTCCGTACAAAACACAGATTCGAAGTGCATTTTTAACACCGTTAATGGTACCGATTGCTTCCGTTGTATTGATTTGGCAAGTCCTGTTTCATTATAATGGTATCGTAAATGATTGGATTGCACATTTTGGGATCGAAAAAATTGATTGGCTGAAATCAATGTATGCACCGGTTGTGATTGTGATCTTGTTTATATGGAAAAACTTAGGTTATGATATGGTCTTGTTTATGGCGGCACTTGCAAATGTACCAAAAGAATTAGTGGAAGTTGCTAAAATGGAAGGGGCAACAAAATGGCAGGTGTTTTGGAAAATTAAGATTCGATATTTATCTCCAACCATTCTTTTTGTGACAATACTCACTTTGATAAATTCTTTCAAAGTGTTTCGAGAAGTCTATTTATTAACAGGAGATTATCCATTTGAGAGTCTTTATATGTTGCAACATTATATGAATAATACATTTCGCTCATTGGATTATCAAAAATTATCTTCGGCAGCAGTTCTTATGTCTTTATTTATGATGGTGTTAATTGGAATAATGTTCCTTATCGAAGATCGTTTTGGACGGGATGTGGAAAATTAGATGAGAAAAAATAGTAGAATAGAGGAAATACATTTAAATAAAGAGATTAATCGAAAAGATAGAAATAAAACGATTCGAAAATGGATGATTGCGATACTTATGATTTTGATTGCAGTTATTTTTATGACACCAGTAATCTTAACTATTACCAATTCATTTATGTCAAATGCGGAAATTAATGCAAATTATGGTGTGATTTTTGATACGGGGACAGACGGAGTGAAGCCATTTATTTTAGAACGCGTAAATCTGAAATTTATTCCGGACATGGTATCTTTTGAACAGATTAAAACGGTATTATTAAAAAGTCCAAAATATCTTTTAAAATTTTGGAATTCTGTAGCCTTGGTAGTTCCCATTATGGTATTCCAACTTTTGATAGCGTGTTTGGCCTCTTATGGATTTTCAAGATATAAAGGAAAAATAAGAGGACTTATTTTCTTTTTATATACGATACTCATGCTTATGCCATATCAAGTAACTTTGGTACCCAATTATTTAGTTGCTGACTATTTAGGGCTATTGGATTCTTATTGGGCAATTTGGCTACCTGGTATATTTTCTCCATTTGCCGTATTTTTACTTACAAGAAATTTAAAAAGAATTCCAGCAAGTATATATGAGGCAGCAAAGATTGATGGGGCAGGAGAGATGCAAATATTTCGATATATTTGTATGCCAATCATTAAAGGTACGATCATTGCAGTTGCAATACTTATTTTTATAGATTACTGGAATATGGTTGAACAGCCACTTATAATGTTATCCGATGCGGAACGATATCCACTATCGGTCTTTTTATCGAAAATAAATGAAGGTGAAATTGGAATAGCTTTCGCAACTGCAACAATAAATATGATTCCGTGTTTACTCATTTTCCTTTACGGTGAAAAATATTTAGTAGAGGGAATTACGAGTCAAGGAGGACTGAAAGGTTAAAAATTTTTGGAGGATAATATGAGCGAGAAAAAGGAAAGAGGAAATCGAGAATGGGTTAAAACACTAGCAATTGTATTTTTAGCAATTATGCTTGTGCTTACCTTATTTTCAAATACGATAATGAATTATTCGTTACCAGAGGTTAAAACAGCAACGGTATATCCAGGTACAATTACGGCAACTGTTCGTGGAACTGGAACCGTATTGGCAAAGGATCCTTATTATATTAAAGCGACAGAAAGTAGAAAAATCATAAGTGTAGCGGTGCTAAATGGTGAGTATGTAGAAAAAGGGACGCCATTGTTTTACTTTGATGAGAAAGAAAGTGAAGAAATTAGTATTGCTAAAGAGGCAGTATCAGCAGCTGAAGAGGAATTAGAACAGCTTGAAATTGCATATAAAAAATCTTTTTTAACAGGAACAAACACAGAAGCTTTAGTTGATGCAAAAGATGGTACAATTGAAACAGAAGCAGAGTTGGAAGCACGAGTAAATGAAGCTTTAAATCAAAAATTAGCAGTGGAAGCAGAAAAGGAAAGATTAGAGAATCTTCTTCCCGCTTTAAATCGACAGCTAGAAATCTTAAATGCACAAGGAGAAGATGGAGGATTAGCAGATGCAGAAACGGCTCTTACCGAGGCAACAGCACTTCTTGTAACGGCAACTGCAGAAAAAGATGCTGCGCAGGCAATTATTGATGAACCTACTAGCTCGTCAGAAGAAATTGAGGAAGCAGAAGAAAAACTGACGGATGCTAACAATGAAATAGATTCATTGAACGCAGAAATTTCAACGCTGCAAGAAAAAATTGATGGTTTAGAAGAAACTCCGCAAACAGAAAGAGTTGCCAATATAACCAATCAGATTTCCCAAATTACTTACGAAATTTCGATGGA
The DNA here is from genome assembly GCA_041596215.1 of Lachnospiraceae bacterium. Lineage (GTDB taxonomy): Bacteria > Bacillota > Clostridia > Lachnospirales > Lachnospiraceae > JBFHIZ01. Next base: position 26,284 of record JBFHIZ010000023.1, on the reverse strand, counting down.
GGATTCAAAACTAACACAAATACAAGAGGTGTTAGATGAAATTGGAGAAAAATATACCATAGAAGAAGCACAACAAGGAATTGATAAGCAAAAACAAAAAGTATTAGAAGCAAAAGCGGAATTAGAGGAAATCATAGAGGCATCAAAAGGATCAGTTATCACCGCACCAGTTACGGGAACCGTTACGAATATTTTGGTTGCTGCAGGCGATACAACTGTTCCAGAGGCAGAACTTGCTACCATTCAAATTGATGGAAAAGGGTATACCTTAGAGTTTTCGGTTACGAAACAGCAAGCGCAGAAATTGAATATAGGAGATGAAGCGGAGCTAGTAAATAATTGGTATTATTCGGATGTTAAAGTGGTTTTGGCAAACACAAAAGCGGATCCTACTTCACCAACAAAAAATACAGTTCTTGTTTTTGATATTGTGGGAGAAGAATTATTAGGAGGAGAAAGCATAACGGTTTCTATAGGAGGACGTTCTGCAAACTATGATTTGGTCGTTCCTAATAGTGCTATTCATGAAGACAATGAAGGAAAATTTATTTTAACGGTTGAATCCAAGCAATCACCATTAGGCAATCGATATATTGCACGCAGAGAAAACGTTGAAGTGTTAGCTGCTGATGATACACAGTCAGCAATTAAAGCGGCACTTTATGGTTACGAATATGTAATTACAACTTCTAGTTTACCAGTGGAAGCAGGAAATCAAGTTCGCATTATTGAGAATTAAATTGGATGGAATAAAAATGAAAAAAAAATGGGAAAAAATAATTGAAAAATTTACCTGGAAAAAGATGATATGGTTTTTTATTTCACTGTTTTGCATTATCGTAGTAGTTGTGATACATGGCATTCGGATTCATATGGTAAAGCAATTGAAAGATCAACAAGTTGTTGAGAGCTGGACGGATCAAAATGATTGGGCGCAGATAAGTTGCTTTTTTTCAATCAGTGAAGATGTACAAGAGGATACGATTAAAAAAATAAGATATGAGTTAGCAGAAAAATTAGAAGAAGCTTCTTTTGCAGTAGATGAAGAAAATTCTTCCGCTAGGTTGTTTGTGGATAGTTATAGTGCGATGGGAGAGATAACACTTTCATTTGATGAAAATAATTTTTCTGGAAAAGCTTATGGAGTAGGAGGAGATTTTTTTGTATTTCACCCAGTAACACTTGTTTACGGAAATTATTTTAGTGAAGCAAATTTGATGGATGATTATGTTATTATTGATGAAGAAATTGCATGGAAATTATTTGGTTCTTCAAATGTTGTAGGGAAATATGTTACCATTCAAAATATTCCACATAAGATTATCGGAGTTTATGAAAGAACGGTAAGTAAGATGGATGAGTTGGCTGGAAATGACGTTCCTACGTTATTTCTTTCGTACCAGTCGCTTGCTAAATATGGGACAAATAAAGGAATTAAAAATTATGAAATCATTATGCCAGATCCCGTATCAGGTTTTGCGAGAAATATGGTTGACGAAGTGCTTAATATGGAGGAAGATAGAGTCTCAATTGTAGAAAATTCTTCTAGATTTCAAATGGATTCTTTATGGGAGATTGCAACTAGCTTTCCGTCAAGATCAATGAGCATGAATGGAATAATATATCCATTTTGGGAAAATATAGCTAGAGGATATGAAGATGTTGCCGTGATTTTACTGAAAATAGAACTGGTTCTTCTCGTAATACCATTTTGTCTATGTTGTTTTCTTTTCATATGGATAAGAAAAATAACAAAAAGAAAACTTGAGCAAAGAAAGAAAAAAAATAAATATTAGGAAAGAGAATTATGAAAAAAATTAAAATTTTAGGATTGGTACTTATAATAGTTTTAATAGGTACAGCATGTAAGAAGCAAGACGCAGAACCAATAGAAATAACCTGGGACAAAGAGGAAGGTTGTTTTGTAGAGGGTGAATACGAAAAAGTGGAAGAAACGAAAACACTAGTGGATGAGGAAGAAGAAACGCCAATTATCGAAAAAACAGAAATCGAGGAGAGTGAGTTTGCGTTAGAATTACTATCGTTTACTATGGAATTAAATGAAGACGAAAATGGTGAATTACATGCAATGTATTTAATTTCGGATAAGAATGGGCAAGAAATTCAGATTATTGATAATAAACCATATTTTACAAAAGATTGGTACCTTTCTTATAGTGGGAATTGTTGTTTTTTTGCGGACGTTAATTTCGATGGAAAACTTGATGTGATCACCAGAAACTCAGGAGCAGATGTCAATGCATATAATTATGTTTATCTTTGGACAGAAAGTGAAAAACAATTTATATATTCGGATGAAGCTTCTGCAATTGCGAATCTTGCAATTGATTCCGAAAAAGAACAAATTTTTAGTTTTAGTCGAGATGCAGGACTTCTTAGCTATAGACTTTATGAAGTAAAAAATGATAAGATAACGGTAGTAGCTTCTTTGACACAGGAATTTAATCAAGAAGGAACGATTATTATTACGGAAACAATGGAAGAAACTGGGGAAGTGACGAATATTCAAGAAGAAAGCCAACTAGATAGTATTTGGGATGGATATGAAATTCAGTTATTAAATTAGGAGATGAAATGAATTTTCAAGATACATGGGAACAATTAAATTTACAACTAAAATCGATTGCTATTAATAAATTAGAAGAATTTATCAATAGTTGTAAGGAATATGTTTTTTTAGAGGGGAATGACTGGTTTTGCCCAAACCATCCTTTAGAGATTCCTTTTTACACATATTTTAAAAAAAGGGAATTGGAAGAATTAAGTGAAATAGGGATGCATAAAATGTATCATGAAATGGGAAGAAGAAAGCGAGAAGCTGGGTCTTTTTTAGAAGCAAAAAAATATTATTTAGAGGCAATTAAGTATAATCCGGTAGATCTTGATATATTATTTGATTTGGCTACTTGTTATCGAGAACTTGAAGAATATGAGAATTTAAAAGAAATGGCATTTGAATTATATTTTTATTGTTTTACAAAACTTGATATTGCCTGGTTTTATCGTTTGTTGGGAAATTATTATTTGGAAAAAATGAAACCGCAGATAGCAAAAGATTTGTACGATTATAGTAATATGTTTTTTGAAACGGAAGCAGCAAATAATGAAATCATATACTTACAAAAAGCAATGGAACATAAACTAAAAAATAATACGGTGGAAGAAATCCAACAAGTACTTTTACAGGAAAATATACCAACACAGATATCCTCAAAAACATTGGCATTTGTGTATAAAATAGGTAAACAAGCAATTGAAATTGGAAATTTACCATATGGAAAACAATTACTTTTTTTCTTGTATGAAGTTACAGGTGATGAGGAAGTAAAACATGATTTGGATATCCTTTCCAACTAATTTAATATTGACATAAGAGTATATCCAATTTATAATAATAGTAATGATTCCTATTTTAGGAAAACACAAACATTGAAGGAGGAATAGTATGCCAGAATTAAAAGGAACAAAAACAGAAGCAAACTTACAAACAGCATTTGCCGGAGAGTCAATGGCAAGAAATAAATATACTTATTATGCTTCGAAAGCAAAAAAAGAGGGTTATGTTCAAATTTCAAAGTTATTTGAAGAAACAGCAAACAACGAAAAGGAACATGCGGAGCTTTGGTTTAAATTATTACATGATGGTATTGGAAAAACGACGGAAAATTTAAAGGATGCAGCTGCCGGTGAAAATTATGAGTGGACAGATATGTATGCTAATTTTGCAAAAGAAGCAAGAGCAGAAGGATTTACTAAAATCGCTGCACTTTTTGAAGGCGTAGCAGCAATTGAAAAACATCATGAACAAAGATATCTGAAATTATTAGAAAATATAGAAGGGGATTTGGTATTTTCAAAAGACGGCGAAACAATGTGGAAATGTTCAAATTGTGGACATTTGGTAATTGGTAAAAAAGCACCTGAATTATGTCCTGTATGTGCTCATCCACAAAGTTATTTTGAAGTAAATTGTGAAAATTACTAAAACAAACGAATGAAAGCAGATGATTTTGAAATGAAAAAGAAAATAGAAAAGAAAGGATTTACAGACCGTGTGGGTAGATTTGTTTCGACATTTTATCAGTGTTTTCTTTCAAATTATAAAGACACAAAAATGGGAACATTTTTTGTGCTTATTACATGCTTTGAATTGATGACGGCTCAAATGGTGTATGAGAATTTATCTCAGACACCATTTGTAGCCGTTATTATATTACTTATTTCTCTATTACTAGGAAGTTTGTTTATCTATCTAGGTCAAAGAATAGTCAAATTGTTATTTCGCATAAATCTTGTGTTTTTCTTTGACTGGATGGTGCTCAGTTATCTTTTTATGCAAGGAATAAAAAGTGGTTGCATTAAAACAGTGCGAACGGAAAGTCAAATACTTAGTGTGTTCCTTGCATTTATGTTAGCAAGTTTTGCCCGAACTTTTTATGCATTAGTTATACATAAAAGAAAAACAAAAATGTTATATAGTATGATGTTGGTTTCTTCCATATTCGTTATTTTAAGTGGAATCTTTTTCTTTGGAGAAGGATTTCAAGAGAACAAGATTGCCGATTTTTTAGAACTCTCTCAAGAATATACCTACGATCAAATGAATGCAGAGGATTTAACGGATATCGATGGAATTACAATGGGTCCCTATCAAGTTATGTCATTAAGCTATGGAGAGGAAGAGTATTCTTCATTAGATAGTGAAACAATCGATTTATCTATGTATGTTACAGATGCAGATGGGTTAGCTGGCAAGTATAGAACTATTTTTCATAAGATGAATCTAGAAGAAGCAAAAGTTAAAGGTATGATTTGGTATCCAGAAGAAGAGACCAATTGTCCGATGTTATTTCTTATGCATGGCAATCATAACATAAATGAAACATCATTTGATGGGTATGCATATTTAGGAGAATATCTTGCATCTTTTGGTTACCTTGTGGTTTCGGTGGATGAGAATATTCTAAATACGTTATCGAATGAGAATGACGCCAGAGCGATTTTGTTGTTGGAAAATATGAAAATGGTTGAAACATATATTTTGAATAAAGATAATATGCTATACCGAAAAGGGGATTTTTCAAAGCTCGCAATAGCTGGGCACTCAAGAGGTGGAGAATCGGTAGCAGTTACCTATTTATTTAATCAATTAGAGCGATATACAGAAAATGGCGTTCGAAAAATCTCATATGATTTTGATATTCAATCAATAATTGCCATAGCTCCGACTGTTGACCAATTTAATCCGGCAGATCATGTAATAGAACTTACGGATGTAAATTATCTGTTACTTCAAGGTGCAAATGATCAGGATATTTATGGATATATGGGAATGAACCAATATGAGAATATTTATTTTACAGGAGAAGAAGAATATATAAAAACATCCTTATATATCGCAAATGCGAATCATGGACAGTTTAATTCGAAATGGGGAAGATATGATTTGATGTATCCAAATTCGAAATGGATTAATGTCAAGAATTTAATGGATGAGAAACAACAGCAACAAATTGCAAAAATAATGATAAAGACATTTTTGGATGTTACGTTATTAGAAAAAGATAAGCATAAGGAATTACTATATAATTATCGAAAATATACAGAAATTTTACCAGATACAGTTTATATACAACAATACGAAGATTCTTCTGAAACTATATTTTGTGATTTTGAAGAAGATGTGATTTTGGAAACGGGGACCTTACCGGATGTTTTTATTCACGCATATCAGGTGGGGATATGGACAGAGGCGTTAGAAACATATTCTAACGTTGGGATGAAAAAAGCTAGAGAAAATCATGTGTTACGATTGAAATGGACAAATAGAACCAACCCTTATATTCAAGTTCAAATACCAGAAAGTGATTTGAAAAATCAAATATTAACATTTTCTATTTGTGATGCAGATGAAAGACGAGTGGAAGAAAATATATATGAATTGTTAGAATGTGAAATCGTTATTCGGGATTCAAAAAACCATTCAGCAACAATAAATACGAAAGATTATGCAATCCTATATCCACCAATTCCAACAAGATTAGGAAAGATGCAGTATCTAACAGGGGATGAGGAATATAAAAAGACAATGCAGACGATAAGGATTCCGTTTTCGGATTTTGTAAGTACGTTAGGAAATCTTGATTTACAGACGATAACAACGATAGAAATTCATATCCTAAATAAAGAGTCGGGAGAAGTGTTTCTTGATAAAATTGGAGTATGTTATGAATAAAAAATTGACGGTGTTTGGATTATATCCAAGCCCCGTCAATTTTAATGATTTGTCCAGTTAAGTAGGTATGATTATTAGATAGTTGTAAAACAAATTCTGCAATATCTTCTGGTGCACCAATGCGATCTGCTGGAATAGAATGAACCATAGCATCTAATTCATCTGTGGAATAACAAGCATTCATTGCAGTATCAATTAAACCACAAGCAATGGCATTTACTTGAATATTGCTAGGGGCTAACTCTTTTGCAAGTGCCTTTGTAAAACCATTTAGGCCTGCTTTACTAGCTGAATATGCAACTTCCATAGAAGCACCAACACTTCCCCAAATAGAAGAAATATTGATTATTTTCCCTTCTTTATTTGCTACCATGGAAGGAATTACCGCTTTACTACATAAAAAAGCAGAGGTTAGATTGGTAGAAATCACATGGTTCCAGTCTTTTATATTCATATCAGATAATAATCCAACATAATCGATTCCAGCATTATTAATTAAGATATCTATGGGAGGAATCGAGGAAAATATTCGGTTTACATCCTCTTCATTTCCGATGTCACCTTGTATGGGAAGGCATGAAATAGAGTATTTTTTTTCGATTTGTAAAGCAATTTCTTGTAATGTAAGAAAGTTGTTCTTACAATTGATGATGGTAGGATGTCCATTTTTTGCAAAGGTTTCTGCAATTGCTTTTCCAATGCCACGTGAGGCACCAGAGATAAAAACTGTTTTTTTCATTTTGTCTCCTTATATAATGATAATATTTATATACGTGTAGTATACACTATTTTTAACGCTACGAAAAGAAAAGAAGAATTGATAAAATAGAGTAGAACTGATACAATAATAGGTATATTTGATACATCAAGGAGGATGACATATGTATGATTTGATAATTATAGGATCTGGGCCAGCAGGATTATCTGCAGCAATTTATGCACAAAGAGCAGAGTTAAAAACAATAATAATTGAAAAGGAAGCAATGAGTGGAGGACAGATTGTCACAACTTATGAAGTGGATAATTATCCGGGTATTCCAGGAATTAATGGATTTGATCTGGCAATGAAAATGCGTGATCATGCAGCAAAATTAGGTGCAAAATTCATATCGGAAGAAGTAATTAATATTGATATATCTCAAAAAATAAAACAAGTAAAGACTGAAAAAGAAACATACGAAACAAAAACAATACTCGTTGCAACAGGAGCAAAATATGCGAATCTTGATGTTCCAGGAGAAATGGAATTGGCAGGAAAAGGGGTTTCCTATTGTGCCACGTGTGATGGTGCTTTTTTTCGTGACAAAACGGTTGCAGTTGTTGGTGGTGGAGATGTAGCAATCGAAGATGCTATTTTTTTAGCAAGAGTTGCAAAAAAGGTTTATTTGATTCATAGAAGGGACACACTTCGTGGTATAAAATCATTACAAAAAACATTGTTCGCATGTGAAAATGTTGAAATGGTTTGGGATACGGAAGTAATAAAGATAGAAGGAACTTCTCAAGTTGAAACTATTCAAATAAGAAATAAAAAAACAAATAAGGAAAACGAACTTAAAATAGACGGCATTTTTATTGCAGTGGGGATTCATCCAATCACAGAACTTCTCGTTGGAAAAGTAGAAATGGAAAATGATTATATTATTGCGAATGAAAGCTGTATCACTACGGCTCCAGGAGTTTTTGTGGCGGGAGATGCAAGAAAAAAAGCATTAAGACAGATCATTACCGCGGCTTCTGATGGAGCAAATGCAGTGACTTCAGTAGAACGATATCTTTCGGAATAAGATTTCTTGACAGCTTGGTACGAAAGTGCTATATTAAATTAGATGTAATAATTTTGTAACATTTGAGAAAAGGCATGGTATCGCAAAAATGATGAAAAAATGGAATATCGCATTAATGGGTACGTTGGTACTTATACTTGGTCTATGTATACAAATGAGAATTGAAGCAACTGAAAATTTTCAACTTCCAGCGGCAGGAATGTCTTTATTATTAGATGAAGGAATCTCGATGGGAGATATTTCTACAACGTTTGCTGTAGAGCCGATTGAGTTAAAAACGGCAACAATTACAACAAAATCGGTGGATGAATTAATACGTACCAGCGAAGAAAGTAGTGACGAAGAGACGGAAGATTTTTCCGATTTGGTTATTGCAAAAGTTGATAAATATGTAAATGTACGTAATACTGCTTCTGAAAGTGGAACTATTGTTGGTAAGCTATACAATAATTCAGTTGGAAGGCTTCTAGAGAACGATGGAGAATGGGTAAAAATTGAATCTGGTAGTGTTATTGGGTATGTGAAAAAAGAATTTGTTGTTTTAGGTGCAGAAGCTGAAGCCTATGTTCCCGAAGTGGGAACGGTATTTGCAACTGTAAATACGCAAACTTTATTTATTCGAAAAGAAGCTTCGATTAGTGCAGAAATTATTGGTATGTGTCCAGAAGATGAGGAACTTTTAGTGGAAGCAATCGAGGGTGATTGGGTAAATGTTTCTGTAGAAGCAGGAGATGGATATGTAGCGGCAGAATATGTTACAACGCATACGGAATTTATTCATGCAGAATCTATAGAAGAAGAAGAAATTAGATTAGCAAAAGAAGAACAGGATAGATTGGCAGCTAGAGCGGCTGCAGAAAGAACGGTAGCGGTAAATGAGTCTACGGTAACCGCTCAAAATGAACAAGGCGAGGAAGAAGTTTCGAATCAGGAAGAAACAAGTATTGCTTCCGTAACTTATGATGAAAATGATATGGGCGGATCCGTAATCACATATGCTTTACAATTTCTTGGAAATCCATATGTATATGGAGGTACAAGTTTAACGAATGGAGCGGATTGTTCTGGATTTACACAGAGCATATATAAAAATTTTGGAGTTGATATTCCAAGGACTTCCACATCGCAAAGAAGTGTAGGAACAGAAATTGATGGTTTGGAGAATGCACTTCCTGGAGATATCATTTGTTATTCTGGACATGTGGCTTTGTATGTTGGAAATGGTGAAATTATTCATGCAAGTACATCTAGGACTGGAATTATTATGGGGACAGCGGACTATCGAACCATTATAACCATAAGAAGAATATTTTAATATCCATATTTTCAATAGGAAAAAAGTACGAGCTTCACTATAATAAAATAGTGAAGCTCTTTTTTTGAAAAAATAGGAAATTCAGCAAGATGCACAAATGCAATAAATATGTAAAAATTAGTAAAAAAAGTGTGTGGATAACTTCTTTTTAAAAAGTGCGTATTTAAAGGAACTTTGACTTATACACGAAGTTATCCACGCTATCAACAAAAGTTAGGATAAAAGCGAATATATTTTATGGTAACCGAAAGAACATCCGTTTTGTATAGTTCTCATGAAAATGTAAAATTTGTATAAAAACCAGATAAATCTCTTGACAAAAATCAAATATAGTGCACTTAATAATTGAATGGAAAAATTGTATCTTATGAATGAATTGTGGTATAATATGTGTACACGAAAGTGGAGTAAACGATGGAAGGATGATGGATATGAAATTTATCATAAGTGGAAGAAATATTGAAGTAACACCTAGCCTAAAATCTGCAATCATGGAAAAATTAGGAAAACTAGAAAAGTATTTTACATCTGAGACGGAAGTACATGTAACATTAAATGTAAAAAAAGATCGACAGAAAATTGAAGTGACGATTCCAGTAAAAGGAAGTATTATTCGTTCAGAGCAAGAAAGCAGTGATATGTATGTGTCTCTTGATTTAGTAGAGGAAGTAATTGAAAGACAATTAATAAAATATCGAAAAAAATTAGTTGATCAACATCAAGCTGCTAGCAATTTCAAGAAAGAATTTGTGGAAGAAGTAGAATTAGAAGATGAAGAGGAAATAAAAATAGTTCGTACAAAACAATTTGAAATGAAACCGATGTATCCTGAAGATGCTTGCATTCAAATGGACTTATTAGGACACAATTTTTTTGTATTTCGAAATGCAGAAACCAATGAAACAAGTGTTGTATATAAGAGGAAAGATGGATCGTTTGGTTTAATTGAACCAGAAAAATAGATAAGAAATTGAAAGGCATGCATTTACTGCATGCCTTTTTTAAGTTGAATAATAAGAGTATGTATTCTTGAATTAAAGAACTATTTCTGTTACAATTAAATTTAAGTTTATAACATTTAATGATAAAGAATTGGAGCTTGAAACCTTATGAAATGGTATGAAAAAATATTTGGAACACATAGTGAACATGAAATAAAGAAATTACAGAGTAAAGTTGACGAAATCGAGGCATTACGTGAAGGAATGATGAAACTCACGGATGATGAGATGAAAGAAAAAACGAAAGAATATAAGCTTCGAATTGAAAAGGGAGAGGCAATTGACGATTTACTTCCGGAAGCATATGCACTTGTTCGAGAAGCAACAAGAAGAATTTTAAAAACAGAGCATTATCGAGTGCAATTACTCGGAGGTATTATTCTTCATCAAGGAAGAATTGCAGAAATGAAAACAGGAGAAGGAAAAACGCAGACCTGTTTATTACCTGCATATTTAAATGCCCTTACTGGAAAAGGCGTTCATATTATTACGGTAAATGATTATTTAGCAAAACGTGACTCGGAATGGATGGGACAAGTTCATGAATTTTTAGGGTTAACGGTTGGGGTGGTTTTAAATTCGATGAAACCAGCCGAACGGAAAGAAGCATATGATTGTGATATTACTTATGTAACAAACAATGAAATAGGTTTTGATTATTTGCGTGATAATATGGTTATATACAAGGAACAATTGGTTTTAAAAGAATTGAATTATGCAATTATTGATGAAGTGGATTCCGTTTTGATTGATGAAGCTAGAACACCACTTATCATTTCTGGTCAAAGTAGCAAATCCACGCAATTATATGAAGCGTGTGATATTTTGGCAAGACAGATGAAGCGTGGAGAAGATCTTCCTGAAATGACAAAAATGGATGCAATTATGGGTATTGAGCAGGAAGAAACAGGAGATTTCATTGTTAATGAAAAAGATAAAATTGTAAACTTGACACAACAAGGGATTGATAAAGTAGAAAGGTTTTTCCAAATTGAAAATTTGGCAGATCCAGAAAATTTAGAAATTCAACATAATGTAAATCTTGCACTTCGTGCACATAATTTAATGTTTCGAGATAAAGATTATGTAGTAAAAGAAGATCAAGTATTAATTGTAGATGAGTTTACTGGACGTATTATGCCGGGGCGTCGTTATTCGGATGGGTTGCATCAAGCGATTGAGGCAAAAGAAAAAGTTAAAGTTAAAAGAGAGAGTAAAACACTAGCAACGATTACTTTCCAAAATTTCTTTAATAAATATGCGAAAAAATCTGGTATGACAGGTACAGCATTAACAGAAGAAAAAGAATTTAGAGATATTTATGGAATGGATGTTATTGAAATTCCGACCAATAAACCGATTGCAAGAAAAGATTACAACGATGCCGTATATAAAACACGTCGTGAAAAATTAAATGCAATCGTTAATGAAATTGCGGAAGCGCATGAAAAGAAACAACCGGTATTAGTCGGCACGATTACAATTGAAGCATCAGAAGAAATTAGCCATAAGTTGAAAAAAATAGGGATTCCACATAAAGTTTTAAATGCAAAATTTCATGAGCTTGAAGCAGAAATTATTGCAAACGCAGGTATGGCAGGAGCCGTTACCATTGCTACGAATATGGCTGGACGTGGTACTGACATTAAATTAGATGAAGAAGCAAAAGCGGCTGGAGGACTAAAAGTTATCGGTACAGAACGGCATGAATCAAGACGTATTGATAATCAATTACGTGGACGTTCTGGTCGTCAAGGAGATTTGGGAGAATCAAAATTCTATATATCTCTTGAAGATGATTTGATGCGTTTGTTTAGTTCTGAAAGATTACTAAATACATTTAATATGCTAGGCATACCAGAAGGACAAGAAATTCAACATGGAATGCTTTCAAATGCAATTGAATCAGCACAAAGAAAAATAGAAGGAAATAACTTTGGAATTCGTAAAAATTTATTGGAATACGATGAAGTTATGAATGAACAAAGAGAAATAATATATAAAGATCGAAGAAAAGTGCTTGATGGAGAAAGCATGAGGGATTCAATCTATAAAATGATTACGGATTTTGTGGAAAGCAAAGTGGATATGTGTATTCGTGAAGATGCAGATAAAGAGGATTGGAATATTCATGAGTTAAATACACTATTGCTTCCTATTATTCCATTAGAACCTATTACGATAGAACGAATTCATGGAAATAAAAAGAATAATTTGAAACATCAGTTAAAAGAAGAAGCAGTAAAATTATATGAAAACAAAGAAGCGGAATTCCCACAACCTGAGGCTATTCGAGAATTAGAGCGTGTGTTTTTATTAAAGGTAATTGATAAGAAGTGGATGGATCATATTGATGATATGGTGCAATTACGTCAAGGAATAGGATTGCAAGCATATGGACAAAGAGACCCATTAGTAGAGTACAAAATGAATGGCTACGAAATGTTTGATGATATGACTGCAAATATTCAACAAGATACGGTTCGTTTATTGCTTCGTATCAAAGTGGAACAAAAAGTAGAACGTGAACAAGTTGCGAAAGTAACAGGAACGAATAAAGATGATTCGGCATTAAAGGTACCTGTTAAAAGGAGTAATGCAAAAGTTTATCCAAATGATCCGTGTCCTTGCGGAAGTGGAAAGAAATATAAGCAATGTTGTGGTAAAAAGTAGGGCGGTCAAAAATAATGGTAGAATTAGAGCAATACAAATCGGAAATTCTTCTCTATAAAGAACCAATTGCAGAATTGAAAAATTCGTTGGGATTAGAAAATAAAATTCAACGAATCGAAGAGCTGGAAAGACAGATGGAAGCACCTGATTTTTGGGACAACCCAGAACAATCAAATCTGTATATGAAAGAGTTAAAAGAGTTAAAGGATTTGGTTTTGGAAATTGAAAAAATGGAATCTTCTTTCGAAGATATTTTACTTATGATAGAAATGGGTAATGAGGAAGAAGATGATACTATGCAAGCAGAAATTCGGCAAGAAATGGATGCTTTGATTCTGTCCTTTGAATCGATGCGTGTTCGCACATTATTAAATCAACCATATGATACTAGCAATGCCATTTTAAAGTTGAATGCAGGAGCTGGAGGAACAGAGAGTTGTGATTGGGCTAGTATGCTGTATCGAATGTATACTCGTTGGGCTGAAAAAAAAGGATTTACTATTGAAGTGCTAGATTTTTTGGATGGAGATGAAGCCGGAATTAAATCAATTACATTTCAGGTGAATGGCATGAATGCATATGGATTTCTAAAATCAGAAAAAGGAGTACATCGGTTGGTGAGGATATCACCGTTTAATGCACAGGGGAAACGACAAACATCTTTTGCATCGTTAGATGTAATGCCTGATATTGAGGAAGATTTGGATATTGAGGTTAAAGAAGACGAGATTCGTATCGATACCTATCGCAGTAGTGGTGCTGGAGGGCAACATATCAATAAAACTTCTTCGGCAATACGAATCACCCATTTCCCGACAGGAGTCGTTGTAACATGCCAAAATGAGCGCTCGCAGCATAGTAATAAAGATAAAGCCATGCAAATGTTAAAAGCAAAACTTTATTTACTAAAACAAGAAGAAAATGCAGAAAAACTTTCTGGAATTCGAGGGGAAGTAAAAGATATTGGATGGGGAAATCAAATTAGATCTTATGTGTTGCAACCTTATACGATGGTAAAAGATCATCGAACAAATGTAGAAATGTCGCAAGCAGATCATGTGTTAGATGGAGATATTGATACGTTTATTAATGCCTATTTAAAATGGAAAGCAAATTAATGCTTTCCATTTTTATTGTTTATTGATTAAATCTAAGTAAAATAAGGTTAAAGTGGAATATAAATAGGGAAGGATCCAAAGGAGAGCAATTCCAAGGGTAAGAATGGATAAGAGATACCAAGGAATAAAATGGATATGGAGTTTTAAAAGTTGGAGTCGATTACCCTTCATAATTTTTAGATTAAATTTTATGCTATCAATCGCAGAAAGTGATGGAAAATCATTTGCGATATAAAAAATCTGCGATAAACTAAGAGCAATATATATAAATAAAATAAGTAACAGTAAAAATGGAATAAATAATAATAGAAAATAGTTTATAGGGAAAGTTTCTTGAAAAAATGTTTTAGTTAGCAGGCGTTGAAAAATCATATAAGGAAGATAACCCAAAATGCCAACAATAAAGATATAAATACCGCATAACGAAAGGGAACGTTTGGGATCGATGGTAAAGCCTTTATAAATATCATTTAATTTTGCGTCTCGATTTGTCATTACGTTTAAAAATAAATTTGCTTTTCCAATAGAAAAAACAGTTAGCAAAAGAATGCTAATTGCAGAAAAAATGAGATATAATATAAAGGAAATACGAAAACCAGGTTCACGATCCATAGATATAGAAATATTATTGACTAATAAATGAAAAATACTAATCATTAGTAATGCAGGAATGATAAGGTTATAATGACCTAATAACTTTTCTTTTGCTTTTAATTTAAGGGAATTTACATAATTTTTGTTTTGCATAGTGAATGCTCCTATCTATTATACTAACATCGGTTATAGAGTATTTATTCTAGGAATAGTTATTCTCCGAATAGTTGATTAAAAGTATTTACAAAATCGAATTCTTTTCCATAGGTGAGTTCGTATTCTTCCATGGCTTCCTCACCATAAATGTCTTTTAGGACGTTTTCATATGCAATAATGTTCTCTCTTGTAGCATTGCGAATGCTTTCATCATTTCTTAAAATATAAAAAGATGAAACAATCGTAAGTGTAAGTGTAATCGTGGCAATGGTAGGTGCAAGGATTCCAAAAATAAATCCTGTTTTTGCATGAGGCTCCATTTTCTTTCGATTACCTTTAGAAAGTATCGCAAATAGAATAGCCAGTCCTCCACCAATGAAACCAATTAATACTAAGGGTGTCCAAAAAAGGAATAATCCGCAAGCTGTTCCTAGAATCCCTAATACAAGAGAAGCAGAAGCAAAACGAGATCCTTTTGGGTTAGCGATGTTTGCATATTCGGTTGTGGAGTTCGATTGTACGTGTTTATTTTCTTCCATAAAAACCCACCTCTTTACTATATTTTCTGTTTTCTATTTTCTATCATTTATGACTGGATGTCAAGTGACGAGGGTGGAATTTGCTTTGTTGACGCTCGAAAAACCGCATGCTATAATTTGATTGATTTTTCGTGAAATAATGGGATAAAGAAAAAAGTAAGAGGAGGCAATGGAATAATGGATATTGCAAAAAAAATAGCAAGTGAATTAAATATCAAAAAATGGCAGGTAGATGCAACCATTGAATTGATTGATGAAGGGAATACCATTCCTTTTATTTCAAGATATAGAAAAGAAATAACTGGGCAATTAGATGATGAACAATTAAGAGGATTATCAGAACGATTACAATATCTTAGGTCTTTAGAAGAAAAAAAAGAGCAGGTGATTCATACAATTGTGGAACAAGGAAATATGACGGAAGAATTACGATTACAAATTGTAGAAGCCAATACATTAGTGGCAGTAGAAGATTTGTACCGACCATATCGTCCAAAAAGAAAAACAAGAGCAAGCATTGCAAAGGAAAAAGGACTAGAAATGCTTGCAAATTATATTGTTTTACAGGAAGCAAAAGAACCAATCGAAAAAGAGGCAGAAAAATATGTGAATCCTGAAAAGGGAGTACAAGATAGTAAGGATGCAATACAGGGGGCAAAGGATATTCTCGCAGAAAGGATTTCTGACGAAGCGCAATATCGCAGATATATAAGACAGGAAACGATGCAACAAGGTATGCTTGTTTCTGAATGCAAAACCAAAGAGCAAGAATCGGTATATGAAATGTATTATGCTTATGAAGAAGCAGTAAAAAAAATAGCACCTCATCGTATTCTTGCAATTAATCGAGGGGAAAAAGAAAAAATACTTTCCGTTAAGATTGTAGCACCAGTGGAACAGATAATTCGATTTCTTGAAAAGCAAGTGATTGTGAAAGAAAATAAATATACGACACCAGTGTTACAAGAAGTGATTTTAGATAGCTATCAAAGACTGATTGCACAAGCAATTGAGAGAGATATTCGAAATGAATTGAGTGAAAAAGCGGAAGATGGAGCAATTCGCATATTTGGTAAAAATCTAGAACAATTATTAATGCAACCTCCTATTGCAGGGAAAACGGTATTAGGATGGGATCCGGCTTTTCGGACAGGATGTAAATTAGCGGTTGTTGATGCCACGGGAAAAGTATTGGATACCAAGGTGATTTATCCAACTGCTCCACAAAATAAAATTGCGGAAGCAAAAGAAATTCTAAAGGGATTTATTGATACCTATGGAGTTTCTATTATTTCTGTGGGAAATGGAACAGCATCAAGAGAATCGGAACAGGTGATAGTATCCTTAATTAAGGAATTAAAAAAACCAGTGTCCTATGTTATTGTAAATGAAGCAGGGGCTTCCGTATATTCTGCGAGTAAGCTTGCAACGGAAGAATTTCCAAATTATGATGTGGGACAGCGAAGTGCAGCTTCTATTGCAAGAAGATTACAAGATCCTTTGGCAGAATTAGTAAAAATTGAACCGCAAGCAATTGGAGTTGGACAATATCAACACGACATGAATCAAAAGAAATTAAAGGCGGCTCTTTCTGCAGTAGTAGAAGATAGTGTAAATAAGGTTGGAGTAGATTTGAATACAGCTTCTGCACCACTTTTAGAATATATTTCTGGAATATCAAAAACTATTGCAAAGAATATTGTGAATTATCGAGAAAAGAATGGGCGATTCAAAAATAGAAAAGAATTGTTAAAGGTAGAAAAGTTGGGACCAAAAGCATATGAACAATGTGCAGGTTTTATGCGAATTATAGATGGTGATAATCCGTTAGATGCAACAAGCGTTCATCCAGAAGCCTATAAGGCTACCATGAAATTGCTCGAAAAACTGCAATTGACGATAAATGACATTAGTGTCATTCAAAAAGAAGTTGCATTACAAAAAGATAAAATGCAAGGTCAACATGCAAAAAGGAAATCAGTCGAAAAAAAGATGGTAGTCAATCAAACGAATACGACAATGGGAAAAGCAATGGCAGAAGCTTTAAAAAATGAAAAAGTGACAGTCGATTTCTCAGCAAACAAAGGCGCAAATGAAGAAATGACTAATATAGTCAGTGGGATTTCCAAACGTATTAAAAACAAGAATCAACTGGCAAGTGAGTTGGGAATAGGAGAAATCACTTTGCAAGACATCTTGCAAGAACTTGAAAAACCAGCAAGAGATCCAAGGGAAGATATGCCAGCACCTATTCTTAGAAGTGATATTATGGAAATGAAAGATTTAAAACCAGGAATGATTTTAAAAGGAACCGTACGAAATGTCATCGATTTTGGAGCTTTTGTAGATATTGGAGTGCATCAAGATGGGCTTGTACATATATCAGAATTGACAAATCGTTATATCAAGCATCCTTTAGAAGTAGTAAAAATAGGGGATATTGTAAATGTAAAAATTCTATCTGTGGATGAAGCGAAAAAAAGAATTGCACTGACAATTAAAAATGCCAAGTAAAAAAGAAAGTAAGAAAGAAAATAAGAAAGAATTGCATTTTTTGAAATTGGTGTTATAATACTGGTAGAAAAATAAATAATGTTCTTCAGGGTTGGGTGTAATTCCCTACCGGCGGTGATAACAAGTCCGCGAGCCATGAAAGTGGTTGATTTGGTGAGATTCCAAAACCGACAGTAAAGTCTGGATGAAAGAAGAAGTAATGGTAATAGATGGATAGAAAAAGCCCTGATTAAGTTCGGGGCTTTTTTTGTACGGCAGTTTTTTTGAAGAGCATAAAAAATGGAGGAAAAAATGAAAAGAAAAAAAGAATCAAAAAAAAGATTGGATATGCGTGTACTTACTGCAATTGGGATGTTGTCAGCAATTTCCTTTGTCTTAATGTTATTGGATTTCCCAGCACCATTTATGCCACCATTTATAAAAATGGATATTTCGGACTTACCTGCTTTAATAGGAGGGCTAGCGTATGGACCAATGGCAGGAATGATGATTTCATTAATTAAAAATGTATTGCATCTTCCTATGTCACAGACTGCGTGGGTAGGAGAAATCTCTAATTTTATATTAAGTAGTATGTTTGTCGTTACGGCTGCTTTCTTTTATAAAAGGAAGAAAACAAAGAAACATGCAATTATTGGCTCTGTAATAGGCGCATTAGCGATGGCAATAGCAAGTGTCATTTCTAATTATTATATAATATATCCGATTTATTCCAATTTTTTACCAATTGATCAAATTATCGCAATGTATCAAGAAATCGCACCGAGTATTGGGACAAAAGGAAATGACCCATTATTTCAATGTTTACTAGTATTCAATGCACCATTTACATTTATAAAAGCTATGTTATCAGTAGTTCTTACAATCTTTATATACAAACCATTATCTCCGATTCTACATGGAAGACATTAATTGAAGGACTCTAATCCTTGCACTTTGAATTGTTTATAGTATAATTAAATGATTATAGAGAGAAATGGGAAAGAAGAAAGAGAGAGCATATGCAATTGGAATTGAAAACAAAATTAACAAGTAAAGTATTATTTAATTATATGTTACATCATAATTATACTAGTTTTGCTGGGATTTTCGGTACGTTTGTAGGAATCCTTTTATTGGTAGCATTTTTTAATAATCCAACGATCGGACTGCTATATTTATTTATGGGACTTATTGTATTAACATTTATGCCAATTGAGATGTGGTTTCGTGCGAAAAGACAAGTGAAAAAAAATCCATCCATATGTGAGCCGTTTCATTATATTTTTTCGGAAGAAGGAATCGAAGTAAGGCAGGGAGAGCAAATGGAAAAGCTTTCCTGGGATGCATTTTATAAAGCAAGTAATGTAGCAGGAGCAATTGTGATTTATATTACACCGCAAAGAGCATATATATTTCCCAAACAGGATGTTGGCGAAAAATTGACATTATTAACGGAAATGATTTCCACGCATATGGATGCAAAAAAAGTGAAAATTCGTATTTAATGGAGAGTAAAATGATTTATGAAACTTGGAGCGGGGAAGAAACGCGAAAAATAGGAGAAATAATAGGTAAAGAAGCAATACGTGGAGAAGTGTACACATTGCTTGGAGATTTGGGAGTAGGGAAAACAACCTTTACACAAGGTGTGGCAGCAGGCCTTGGGATTCAAGAACCTGTAAATTCACCTACCTTTACAATCCTTCAAGTATACGAAGAAGGACGCATTCCGTTTTATCATTTTGATGTTTATCGAATTGAAGAAGAAGAGGAAATGGAAGAAATTGGGTACGATGATTATTTTTATGGTGAAGGGGTATGTTTTGTTGAATGGGCGAATCGAATTTCTAGTATTCTTCCAAAAACACACATGCAAATTTGTATAGAAAAACAGAATGAAAAAGGATTTGATTATCGGAAAATTACGATTACGAAGCAAGGAGAAGAAGAATGAAAATACTTGCATTAGATAGCTCTGGATTAGTAGCTTCTGTTGCAATCATAGAAAATGATCTTTTGGTTGCAGAGTATACAGTTAATTATAAAAAAACACATTCTCAAACATTATTACCAATGTTGGATGAAATTTCAAAACAAATTGAACTAGATTTAGAAACCATTGATGTGATAGCAATTGCTAAAGGACCAGGTTCTTTTACAGGACTTCGAATAGGATCTGCAACTGCAAAAGGATTAGGGCTTGCATTACAGATTAAAATAATTGGAGTTCCAACACTTCATGCCCTTGCATATAACCTTTATGGAAATGAAAAGCTTATTTGCCCAATTATGGATGCAAGAAGAGCCCAGGTGTATTCGGGACTATTTTCATTTAAAGAAAAAAAAGAACAAGGAATTCGGAGCTATGAATTAGAAATTATAATGGATCAATGTGTGCTGCCTATAGAAGAAATGAGTGCGAAATTAAATGCGATTGGGAAAGAAGTTATTTTTTTGGGAGATGGCGTTCCGGTATATGCAGAAACGTTGAAAGAAACAATGACAGTTCCATACAGCTTTGCACCAGCAGGATTTAATCGACAAAGAGCTGCAACGATAGGGGTGCTGGCGACGAAAGGATATGAAGCAGAAGAGGCTGCTTATCATAAACCAGAATACCTACGGTTGTCACAGGCAGAACGAGAACGGATAGAACAAGAACGGATAAACAAGAACGAATAGAACAAGGGGAAAGCAACTAGAAAAAAGGTATGAAATTTATAAAATAAAGGATGGGAAAATGGTAGATATATGTTTACTTGGTTGTGGTGGGATGATGCCACTTCCGTATCGATGGCTAACTTCAATGTTGGCTCGTTATAATGGACAAAGTATTTTGATAGATTGTGGAGAAGGAACGCAAATTGCATTAAAGAAAAAAGGATGGAGTCCAAAACCAATTGACATTATTTGTTTTACTCATTTCCATGCAGATCATATTAGTGGCTTGCCTGGAATGCTTTTAACGATGGGAAATGCAGAAAGAAAAGAACCACTTACTTTGATTGGACCAAAAGGTTTGTTGCGGGTGGTTTCCGCATTGCGTGTTATTGCACCGGAGCTTCCATTTGAAATTGAATGTATAGAAATAGAAGATAAGGAAGCGTCATTTTCTTTTTGCGGATTTCGTATTGAAGCATTTCAAGTTAATCACAATATATTATGTTATGGATATTCCATAGTCATAGAACGTGGGGCTAAATTTTTAATAGAAAAAGCGCAAACATTGCCAATAGAAAGAAGATATTGGGCGATGCTACAAAAAGGAGAAACAGTAGAGGTAGAAGGAAAAAAATATACGCCAGATATGGTATTAGGCGAGCCGAGAAAAGGTTTGAAAATTACATACTGTACGGATACAAGACCTACGGCGTCGTTGGTTGAACATGCGAAGAATTCGGACTTATTTATATGCGAGGGGATGTATGGGGATCCAGAGAAAGCAAAAAAAGCGATTGAGCACAAACATATGACGTTTTATGAAGCTGCTGAAATCGCAAAAAATGCAAAAGTGAAAAAAATGTGGCTGACACATTATAGTCCTTCTCTTATAAAACCAGAAGAATATTTACCAGAGGCTAAGAAAATTTTCAAAAAAATGGAAGCTGGAAAAGATGGAAAAACAGTAGAACTTGTTTTTGAGGACGAGTAACGTCTAAAGGGGGAAATATGATTTATTCAACAAAGAAAGATAAAAAACGAAATACGTTCTTTAGTAAAGGCAGTCTTGTGATTATTTTGATTGCAATTCTTATATTAGTTGGATATTATTTTATAAACGCTAAGGAGGAGAAGCCAGCGGAAACAATTGAGGAGATAACCGTGGTGGATGAAGTGCTGCTTCGAAATCTAGAAACCAATTATCCACCAAGTCCTAAGGAAGTTATTCGTTATTATTGTGAAATTTCACAATTGTTTTATGAAGAAATTAGTGAAGGGGAGTTGGAATCTTTAGCAAAAAAATCAAGAGAATTATTTGATGACGAATTATATATGGAACAAACGGATGCGCAATATTTGGTTGATCTGAAGGAGGAAATTGCATATTTTAAAGAAAAAGGCTTGACCATTTCTAGTTTTGCATTGTCTCCAAGTGTTGATGTGGAATACTTTGAAGAAAATGGATTTTCTTTTGCGAGTTTATATTGTATATTTTCGTTACGAGAAGAAACCAATATTATAACTACAGAACAGATGTATATATTACGTGAAGATGAAGACGGTCATTGGAAAATATATGGATTTACATTAACTAAAGATGAGGAATAAAATGGAAAAGAAAGATATATATATATTAGGAATTGAGAGTTCTTGCGATGAAACCGCAGCATCTGTGGTTAAGAATGGGCGAGAAGTATTATCAAATATCATATCTTCACAGATTGATATTCATACTTTATACGGCGGAGTTGTTCCAGAAATTGCATCGAGAAAACATATTGAAAGAATCAACCAAGTGATTGAAGAGGCACTTGCAGAAGCGGGAGTTACTTTAGAAAATATTACGGCAATTGCTGTGACGTACGGACCCGGATTAGTGGGTGCACTTTTAGTTGGGGTATCTGCGGCAAAAGCAATTTCATTTGCCAAGAAAATTCCACTGATCGGGGTTCACCATATCGAAGGTCATATTAGTGCAAACTATATTGAGCAAAAAGATTTGGAACCACCATTTATGTCTTTGGTCGTTTCAGGAGGACATACACATTTAATTATGGTGGAGGAATATGGGAAATATCGTATTCTAGGAAGAACAAGAGATGACGCTGCGGGGGAAGCGTTTGATAAGGTTGCAAGAGCGATTGGATTAGGATATCCAGGAGGCCCTAAAATTGATTGTGTATCCAAAAATGGAAATAAAGAAGCCATAGCATTTCCGAGGGCTAAAATAGATGGAGCTGCATATGATTTTAGCTTTAGTGGACTGAAAAGTTCGGTATTAAATTATTTAAATTCTTGCGAAATGAAGAAGGAAGAAATTATCGTGGAAGATGTTGCTGCTTCTTTTCAAGAGGCAGTTGTAGATGTATTAGTGGAACATTCCGTTTGTGCGATGCGTGATTTTAAAGTGAAAAAATTTGCGATAGCAGGAGGGGTAGCGTCAAATTCATCCCTTCGAAAAGCAATGAAAGAAGCTTGTGAAAAAGAAAATGTGGAATTTTATTATCCATCTGCCGTCTATTGTACGGATAATGCAGCTATGATTGCCGTAGCTGGATATTATGAATATCTTCAAGGAACAAGACACGGATATGATTTAAATGCAGTTCCTAATTTACGATTTGGCGAACGAATATAGGAGTGTCCATGAAAAATAAAAAGGTAGCAATTGTATTGGCAGCAGGAAAAGGAAAACGTATGGGTGGTAACGTGCATAAGCAATATTTGCTCTTGCAAGATAAACCGATACTTTGTTATTGTCTCGACGTTTTTGAAAAAAGTTTTATTGATGAAATTATTTTGGTTGTTGGTGTGGGGGAGCAAGCATATTGTGAAGAAGAAATCGTTCAAAAATATGGATATCAAAAGATTTCTCAAATAGTAGAGGGCGGAAAAGAAAGATATCATTCTGTTTTCGCTGGTTTAAAAGCAATAGAAAGTGCGGAATATGTATTTATTCATGATGGGGCAAGACCATTTATCTCTGAAAAACTCTTGCAAGAATTACAAAATGAAGTTGAAATTAATAAGGCTTGTGTTGCGGCAGTACCAGTAAAAGATACGATTAAAGTATCAGACGCGAAAGAAATTGCAATCGACACACCGGATCGAAGCACATTATGGGCGGTACAAACACCACAGGTTTTTTCTTTTGATGAGGTGAAATCGGCTTATGAACGCTTACTTTTTGATGAAGAAAATGGAACTTTACATAAAAATATTACAGATGATTGCATGGTTTTGGAAGACTATATGGGGAGACAAAGTAAACTTGTGTTTTCTACCTATAAGAATATAAAAATAACAACAGAAGAAGATTTAATGATAGCGCAAATATTTGCGCAAGAGGCAACCTGAATAAGGAGCAGCTATGAAAAAAAAGAATAAAATATGGGTAATAGTTCTTTCTATTTGCTTATTTGGGATTTTCTATTTTATAACCCAAGGTGAAGAGGGAATCACCTATAAAATTATTCAAGAAGATCAAGAGATAGCCCAAAAAGATTTTATCTCAAATGAGGAAAAAGGCCTTGTTGGGTATTTTGTGATGCCACAGACATTGGTAGAAAACGAGAATGTTAAGATACGCATCACCAAAATAACACCAAAAGAAAATTTTCAAGCTAAATTAGAAGTGATTGTTGAAAACAATTTAGAAGATAATATCTCGCTTTATTCTCGAATTCGGGTGGATGATGGTAGTTTTTCTGAAGCAGAAACCATAGCGTATGAAATTCCGGTATATAAAGAAAATGTGATTCAGGAAATATATAGAAATGATGAAAAAATTGATGAAAAAATGGTTCCTAATCCAGAAACGTACGAAGAATTTTATTTCCGAAAAAGAGAATGTTTTACGGAATCAATGAATTATAAATATAAACAAGTGTTTGAAGTAGAAATTTGTTATGCGGAAAAATGTATGGAGCCAAAAGAATTAGAACTTAGTCTTCAAGTACTATACACCTCAAAAATCGAACCGATGATTAGTTTGGAACGTTTAGTAAACTTATATACCAATGATGAAATCGAAGGGCAAAAGGAAATAAAAGAACCGTTACCAATTGCAACTTCTTTTTGGGATGTGAATTTAGAGGTTGTAGAAATAGAAAAGAAACAGTATATTCTTGAAAGGAATATGCTTATACTTTATGATAAAGAAACAGAAAAAGAAGAAGTTATTTATCAACCACAAAAGAGAGGACATTATATTTTGCGATTTTTTGTGGGAGAATTTGCAATATATTTTATTGAAGAGATTCCTGCAGAAGAGGTAACGAATCCTAATATATACAAAAAATATTTTCGTCTGTGTATGATGAATCGTGATGGAACGGATGCAGAAACAATTTTGGATGACATGGAGTGTGATTGGTTTTATATTCCAGCAATATATCTATATGAAGATGTTTTGTATTTATATGATTGGGATTTTTTAAAAGAATATAGATTAGATGAATATGGGAATCCCGTAAGTGTTTTGCTTGAACAGGACTCCATATATTCTGCAGGATTTTCCGATTCTTTACTTATCCTTGATACGGAGACCGAGGAAAATGATTTTTATGGTCTACCATTTTGGTTAAATAAATACGGATATCGAATTGTTGCTAGTGATAGTGGCGAAGTAATGTTTGATAAAAATGGGGAATGGGAAACTTTGTTGTATTTTGATGAGACAATGGATGCATATGTTGGATTTTATGCAACGAATTTAGAAGCGATAGCAAATGGATATTTAGTTTTTCGAGTAGAAGAAGAAGGCAAAGAAAAAGCTTATGTGTATAATTTAGAAAATGAAATGGTAGAAACCATATTAACCTTACCTAATGGAGACACTAATTGTAAGGCGATTTATGCTGATGAGGGTGGAATATATTTTCAGAAATGGACGGAAACGGCCTCAGATAATTTACAAATCTACTATTATCAATTTGCAACAAAAAATGTGATTATCAGCAAGAAATAAGGCTTTTGAAAAAAAAACAAGAATAATGAAAAAAGTTGTTGACACTAGTTCTTATTTTTGCTAAAATAACTTTTGCGTTCACTTGAGAGCGCAACATGGAGAGGTATCGAAGTGGTCATAACGAGGCGGTCTTGAAAACCGTTTGTCCGCAAGGGCGCGAGGGTTCGAATCCCTCCCTCTCCGCTGCAATTTTTATAAATGAAAATTTTTAAAAATGCTAGGAATATTGAGTAATCAGCTTATTTGGAGAAGTACCCAAGTGGCTGAAGGGACACCCCTGGAAAGGGTGCAGGTCGTTAATAGCGGCGCGAGGGTTCAAATCCCTCCTTCTCCGTTGGTCTTTTCTAATGAATTGCCAATATTATCACTTAATAAACATGGAACATTGAAATGGGAAGAAATTCCTAGGATATTCTGCTCAATTAAACCAAAGCAGAATAGTTAATTCCTAAATAGTAATGCAACCTTGAAAATTCATTATGATAATGAATCTTTAAGATTCAACAGGTTTTAACGAACCTGAAAAATTTGAGAAAATTTTTGAAAACGAAAGTCTTTCGAAAGAGAGACGAACCAGAAAAAAAACAGTAAATAGTTTCGACTTCGTCGAACCATTAGAAGCTGCTTTGCAACTTCAAAATGTATAACCTTTATGGAAGTACAAGAAAAATAGTGGAAGATAAGAAGAAACTAACGGAAAAAATTAGCTAGATGTTGAT
>JBFHIZ010000022.1:0-37361 GCA_041596215.1 Lachnospiraceae bacterium | reverse complement strand
GCTAGTGGTATTCGCCCGATTAATAATTTGGTAGATATTACAAATTATGTGATGGAAGAATTTGGACAACCGATGCATGCTTTTGATTTGGCAAAGATATCTGGTAAGAAAATAATTGTTAAAAGAGCAAAAGATGGAGAAAAATTCACAACATTAGATGAACAAGAACGAGTGTTGGATAAAGATATTTTGATGATTTATGATTCGGAGAAAGCAATTGGAATTGCAGGAATTATGGGTGGAGAAAATTCGAAGATTGATGAAGATGTAACAACAGTTGTTTTTGAATCTGCTTGTTTTCATGGTGCCAATATACGAAAATCTGCAAAGCGATTAGGATTACGAACCGATGCATCAGGAAAATTTGAAAAAGGTTTAGATCCGAATAATGCAGCAGCTGCAATAAATAGAGCCTGTCAATTGATTCAGGAATTGAATTGTGGTGAAGTTACAAAAGGGGTTGTTGATATCTGTGCACCATTAAAAACAAGAACCGTAATTTCATTTGATTCCAAACGTATAAATAAAATATTGGGCACTAATATTTCAGAAGAATTTATGCTTTCTATTTTTGAAAGATTGGAATTAGAATATGATAAAAAAACGAAGGAAATAATAGTACCTTCTTTTCGCCAAGATTTAGAGGGTATTGCAGATTTAGCAGAAGAGGTAGCAAGATTTTATGGATATGATAAAATTCCAAGTACATTACCAACAGGAGAAGCGACAACTGGGAAATTACCATTTCATTTACGTGTAGAAGAGAAGGCAAGAGACATTGCAGAGTATTTTGGATTTTCACAAGGGATGTCGTATTCTTTTGAAAGTAAAAAAGTATTTGATAAACTACGTTTGTCTAAAGAAGATTCTTATAGAAAAGCAATTGAAATTGAAAATCCATTAGGAGAAGATTTTTCAATTATGAGAACATTGTCTTTAGATGGGATACTTTCTTCCCTTGCAACTAATTTTAATCGAAGAAATAAAGATGTTCGTCTATATGAGCTTGGAAATGTTTATATTCCAAAAGAATTACCACTAAAGGAATTACCAGATGAACGTATGAAATTTACACTTGGTTTTTATGGAGAAGGTGATTTCTATACCATGAAGGGCGTAATAGAAGAATTTTTTGAATCTTTAGGAATGAATGAAATTGCTTCTTATAATCCAGATAATAAAAAGAATTTTTTGCATCCGGGAAGACAAGCTGATATCCTTTATTTAAAGGATACCATTGGATATCTTGGTGAGGTTCATCCTAAAGTATGCGAAACCTATAATATTGGAGCGAGAGTATATGTTGCTGTAATTGATATGAAAACAGTTGTGAAATATGCTTCTTTTGAACGGAAATATATGGGTATTGCAAAATTTCCTGCTGTTTCAAGAGATATTAGTATGGTTGTTCCCAAAGCTGTTTTAGCAGGAGAAATAGAAAAAATCATACGACAACGATCTGGTAAAATATTAGAAAATTTAGAATTGTTTGATATATATGAAGGGGAACAGATCAAAGCGGGATTTAAGTCCATTGCTTATTCTATTAGTTTTAGAGATAAGGAAAAAACGTTAGAGGAAATAGAGATTACAAAAACTATGAAAAAAATAATAAATGGATTAGAAAGTTTAGGGATTGAATTAAGAAAATAACTAAGAAAATAATTATACGTAAAGATTGCGTAGCAAGGAGTAATGATGGAAAGAAAAAATGTATGGGAAACATATTCAAAGAAACAACTAAAAGAATTAGAGATTTTTTCTAAGGATTATATGGATTTTTTAAGTGTAGGAAAAACAGAACGTGAATGTATCGATGAAATCATCCGTCTTGCAGAGCAAGAAGGATATCTTGAATTAGAACAATTAATGAAAGATGAAAAGAAATTACTACCAGGGGATAAAGTCTATTCCGTTTGTATGGATAAAACAATTGCATTGTTTCAAATTGGAAAAACACCATTGGAAGAAGGTATGAATATTCTAGGTGCACATATTGATTCACCAAGATTGGATGTAAAAAGTAATCCTTTATATGAAGATAGTGGATTTGCATATTTAGACACACATTATTATGGTGGAATCAAGAAATATCAATGGGTAACCATCCCGCTTGCTATTCATGGAGTTGTTGTGAAAAAAGATGGAAGTACAATAATACTTAATGTAGGTGAAAATGAAGATGATCCAGTGTTTTTTGTATCAGATTTATTGATTCATTTATCACAAGAACAAATGGATAAGAAAGCATCAAAGGTAATTGAAGGAGAAATGCTTGATGTGATTATTGGAAATCGACCTATTGTGATAGATAAAGAGAAAGAAGATGCAGAAGCAAAAGATGAAAAAGAACCAGTAAAAAAATATATTCTTGATTTGCTAAAAGATAGCTATGACATAGAAGAAGATGATTTTTTATCAGCAGAATTAGAAATTGTACCTGCAGGTCGTGCACGTGAGGCTGGGTTTGATCGCTCTATGATTTTGTCTTATGGACAAGATGATCGTGTTTGTTCTTATTCTTCATTGGTAGCTTTATTTGAAGCAAAAGATGCAGTTAGAACTACTTGTTGTATCTTAACGGACAAAGAAGAAATTGGAAGTGTCGGAGCTACAGGAATGCAATCAAAATTCTTTGAGAATACAGTTGCTGAAATTATGAATTTGACTGGTGAATATAAGGAAATAGCTTTAAAAAGATGCTTGAAAAATTCACATATGTTATCTTCGGATGTTACGGCTGGATATGACCCTGCTTTTGCTTCAAGTTTTGATAAAAAAAATGTGGCATATTTTGGAAAAGGAATGGTGTTTAATAAATTTACAGGATCTAGAGGAAAATCCGGATCCAATGATGCTAATCCAGAATATATTGCAAAACTGAGAAATATGCTAGAAACAGATAATGTCTTATTCCAAATGTCTGAACTTGGAAAAGTTGATTTGGGTGGTGGAGGAACTATTGCTTATATTTTGGCTTTATATGGTATGAATGTAATTGATTGCGGAGTTGCTTTGTTAAATATGCATGCACCATGGGAAGCATCAAGTAAAATTGATGTTTATGAAGCAAAACGTGGTTATGTTTCGTTTTTAAGAAATATGAAATAGAGGATATGAATTTGAAAACATCAGATTTTTACTATGATTTACCAAAAGAATTAATTGCACAAGATCCACTTCTTGATCGTACAGAAAGCAGATTGTTAGCTCTGAATAGAAATACAGGTGAAATGCAACATTCATATTTTAAAGATATTTGTAGATTTTTAAAAAAAGGTGATTGTTTGGTATTAAATAATACGAAAGTATTGCCAGCAAGATTATTTGGTATAAAAAAAGATACGGGTGCTACAATTGAATTGTTGCTATTAAAAAGACTGAGTGATTCTACTTGGGAAACACTTGTAAAACCAGGGAAAAAGGCAAAAGTTGGTACCGTTATTAGTTTTGGTGGAGGTATTTTAGAAGGCACCATTGAAGAAGTATTCAGTGATGGAAATCGCAAAATAAAATTTGTTTATGATGGTATTTTTGAGGAAATATTAAATGAATTAGGGGAAATGCCATTACCACCATATATTACACATAAGTTAAAAGATCAGAACAGATACCAGACGGTTTATGCAAAAGAGGAAGGCTCTGCAGCAGCCCCTACAGCAGGACTTCATTTTACCAAGGAATTATTAAATGAAATTGAAGCAAAAGGTATTACTATTTGTTATGTGACATTACATGTAGGACTTGGAACATTTCGCCCAGTCAAAGTAAGTGATGTCTCAAAACATAAAATGCATACGGAATTATATGAAGTAACCGAAGAAACTGCGGCAATAATCAATCATGCAAAAGCGAATGGGAAGCGAATCCTATGTGTAGGAACAACTTCTTGTCGTACGCTTGAGAGTGCAGCTGATGAAAACGGGATCGTACAACCTGGTAGAAAAGATACGGATATTTTTATGTATCCAGGATATCAGTTTAAAGTTATGGATGGGTTGATTACAAACTTCCATTTACCGGAATCTACGTTATTAATGTTAGTAAGTGCTTTTTCTTCAAAAGAGTATATTTTTAAAGCCTATGAAGAAGCAATCAAAGAAAAATATCGTTTTTTTTCTTTTGGAGATGCAATGATTATTGTTGACAATATAGACTAATAATTATAAAATTAACTCATCTATATTAGGGGGGGCGTACATCATGGATGAAAAAAGAAAAAATAATCGTTTGGAATTGACTTCACAATTAGTAATCAAACGTTTGGATGGATTAGAATCAGAAAATATTAAAATTGCGATTGAAGTAACCGATGTCTCAAAATCTGGCGTTGGATTTAAATGTACGGAACCTTTACAGATTGGATCTGTTTATGAAGCCTTTTTAACGATTTGGACGAAAGAAATCATACATGCATTTATTGAAATTGTACGTATTGAAAAACTTAGTGATATCTTTTTATATGGTGGAATTTTTGTGGGTATGCCTGAATTAGATGCACAACGAATTGGTATTTATGAAACGGTTTCTAAGTATGAACCGAATAAAGAATCGTAGAATATAAATTAAAATAAAAAAAGCAAACATTGGATATAATGTTTGCTTTTTTTTTATAATAATGTTTGAAAATGAGCAAAGAATTTTGGATAGGAAATAGAAACACAAGAAGGAAAATCTAAAAGAAAAGTGTCATTTGCACCAATCGCTAATAAAGCAACATAAAAACTCATAGCTATACGATGGTCCATAAATGTATTTATATTGGCTGCATGGAGCGGTTTGCCACCTTCAATAATAAATCCATCTTCGGTAGAAAGAATGGAAGCCCCCATATTTTTTAGATTTAATTCAATGGATTGAATACGATTTGACTCTTTAACTTTTAATTCTGCTGCATCTTTAATATAGGTTGTGCCATTGGCAAAAGCAGCAAGAACAGCAAGAATAGGTATTTCGTCAATCAAAGAAGGGATTTGTTCTCCCTCAATTACGGTACCATTTAGCGTAGAGTGTTTTACTGTTAAATCAGCAATTCTTTCTCCAGCATGGATTCTTTCATTTTCATAAACAATATTTGCACCCATTTCTTTTAAAACTTGTAACATTCCTGCTCGTGTAGAATTAATTCCTACGTTCATTAATGTGATTTCTGAATTTGGGATGATTAATGCGGCGGCAATAAAATATGCAGCAGAAGAGATATCCCCAGGAACTTTTATGTTTTGTGCAAATAACTCATGACATGGAAAGATGATGGATTCATTTTTGTTTGGTTTTTCAAGAGTTGCTCCAAAACTATTTAGCATCAACTCGGTGTGATTTCTACTTGTAGCAGGTTCAATAACTGTAGTTTTATCTTTTGCATAAAGACCAGCAAATAAAATTGCAGATTTTACTTGTGCAGATGCAACGGCTGTTTCGTATGTAATTCCTTGTAAAGAAGTCCCATGTACGGTATAGGGAACAAAACCATCATTTTTATCACATACAATTTTTGCATTCATTAATGTAAGTGGATGAATTATTCGTTTCATTGGCCTTTTTTGAATGGAAGAGTCTCCATTTATGGTAGATGAAAAAGATTGTCCAGCAAGAATTCCAGTTAGTAATCGAGTTGTTGTTCCGCTATTTCCAGTATATAGAATTTGGTTTGATGGTTTTAAACCTCGCAATCCATGTCCATGGACAGTAATTTGTTCTTCGTTTTCTGTGATTTCGATTCCAAGATTTCGGAAACAAGAGATAGTAGATAAGCAATCCTCTCCACGTAAAAAATTTGAAATTTCAGTGTTTCCTTTTGCTAAAGCACCGCACATAATTGCACGATGGGAGATGGATTTATCTCCAGGTATGTTTAAAATTCCTTTTAATGGTTTTATGCTGCCGGTCATATATTCTCCTTATAAAAATAAAGTATAGTTATTATTTTTTAGCACTTGAATGGATTGCACTTTTTCTTTTTGCGTATAAAATTCAATTTGTAAGGCGCCTTCCATAAATTCTCTGTTGTGAATAATTCCAATATTTTTAATATTGATTAAATTTTGAGCCAATAGAGAAACAACAGAAGCTAAAATACCAGGAACATCGGGTATGTCCACATGTATTATATAATAAGATGAATCTGTTGTATACCTTACATCAACTAATGAATCACGGTATTCTTTTGCTTGTGTAAACATATCTTCAATTTGCAAAATGCGATTGGTTTGAAGCGCATGCTTCACTTCTTCTAATTGTAATTGAAAGGAAGAGATATAAGTAAGTAAATTTTCCTTATTTTCCATACAAATGGTTTTCCACATGGCTGGAGAAGAGGATGAAATTCGAGTGATATCTTTAAATCCACCAGCAGCAATTTTTGCCATGAATTGGTTGGGGGAGTCGGAGGAACGTACGGCATTAACCAATAAAGCTGAAAGAATATGAGGAAAGTGGGAAATGCCAGCAACACAATAATCATGAGTCTGTTGATCCATGATTAAAGGAATGGCATTTAAATTGGTTATTAATTCTTCGTATTTATGAATATAAGATGAATTGGTTTCGTTCATAGGGGTTAAAATATAATAAATGTTTTCAAATAATAAACGTGAGGAATTTGAATAGTTTTTCTTTTCAGAGCCAGTCATGGGATGTCCACCAATAAATTGTTTCTTTAATGTTGTTTTTGAGATTGTTTGGTGCATTTCTTTTTTTACACTGGTGATATCGGTTAGAATACAATCAGAATTGATGAAGGATTCTATTTCTTTAAGTGTTTTTAAATTTTCTTCCATATGTGTACATAAAAAGAAAAATGTGCAAGGAAAGATATCTTGATTGAGCGTTGCGAATCCTTGATTAATAATTCCTTCTTTTTTTGCTTCGGATAAAGATTTAGAATTTGTGTCAATTGCTACAATAGTCACATTATCTTGGTATTTGTGGCGAATAGCTTTTGCTAAGGATCCACCTATTAAACCAAGACCTAGAATACATATTTTCATAATAACTCCTTAAAATGTTCGATTCATTAGTTTGGAAAATGGTTTTACTTTTTGACATAGATGGCTAAAATTTTCAAAGGTTAAAGATTGAGGCCCATCAGACAGTGCTCTAGAAGGATTGTTATGAACTTCAATCATAAGACCATCTGCTCCAGCTGCAATTCCAGCAAGACTCATAGATGAAACATATTTATAGAAACCAGTCGAATGAGAGGGGTCAATAATAATTGGTAAATGTGTTTTTTCCCTCAAAACAGGGACCGCTGATAAATCAAGGGTGTTTCTTGTTGCAGTTTCAAAAGTTCGGATTCCACGTTCGCATAATATGACATTTGGATTTCCTGCTGCAATGATGTACTCAGCAGCATTTAACCACTCATCGATGGTAGCGCTTAAGCCACGTTTTAATAAAACGGGGTGTTTCGTCATTCCAACTTCTTTTAACAATTGGAAATTTTGCATATTTCTTGCACCGATTTGTAGCATATCAATATATTTTGTGGCAGTATGAATAGAATCTACACTAACCACTTCGCAAACGGTTCCTAATCCGGTTTCTTTTTTTGCTTCTAACATATATTTTAGACCTTCTTCTTCAAGGCCTTGAAAAGCATAAGGAGATGTTCTTGGTTTGTAAGCACCACCTCTTAGAATGGTTGCACCGGTTGTTTTCAAAAATCGAGCAGTTTCCATTAACGAGTCGTAATTTTCAATTGCACAAGGACCAGCCATAATTGTGAGAGTATTAGGTCCAATTGTGGTGTTTCCAACAGTAATGGTCGTTGGTTCGGGATGAAATTTTCGATTGGTAAGTTTATAAGATTCTGTAACAGGCATAAGTTTATCAACTTCCTTAAATAAAAGTAAGTTTGCATTTTCTAGTCTGCTTTTATCTCCAATGATACCTATGATTGTTACTTCGTTTCCTTTTGATATATGTGTTTGCAAGCCGTTGCTTTTAATATAATTTAGAACCGCATCGATATGTTCTTTTTTTGCACTGGGTTTCATTACGATGATCATGTTATATTCCTCCTTGTATTTGAATGTATAAAATATAGCACTTTAAAGTGCGAAAGTCAACGTTGAAACACTTGTAAAAAAACTGATATTTTAAAGTGGATTTAAATATATTAGAAATATTACGTTTACATTGTGTGAATTGTTTAAAATTACTTGAATATAAAATGAAAATTTAGTAAAATGTATGAAAGAGAAAGAAATCATTCTCAAAAACAAAGTATTGGAGGAATTCATATGAACGTTTATACAACCGACAAGATTAGAAACGTTGTTTTACTTGGACATGGTGGTGCTGGAAAAACTAGTTTAGTGGAAGCTATGGCTTATTTATCAGGTATCACTTCAAGAATTGGAAAAGTTACGGATGGAAACACAATTAGTGATTTTGATAAAGAAGAAATTCGAAGAAAATTTTCAATTTCTACGTCTTTAATTTCTATGGAATGGAATGATATAAAGATTAACATATTAGATACCCCAGGTTATTTTGATTTTATTGGAGAAGTAGAAGAAGCAATAAGTGCTGCAGATGCCGCCATTATAGTTGTTTCAGGAAAGTCTGGAATTGAAGCGGGAACGGAACATGCATGGGAATTATGTGATAAATATAAACTCCCTAGATTGATTTGTGTTACAGGGATGGATATTGATAATGCTTCCTTTAAAAATGTTGTTTCACAACTCACTGAAAAATATGGAAAGAAAATTGCACCATTACATTTACCAGTTCGAGAGAATGAGAAATTTGTAGGTTATGTCAATGTTATTCAAGAAGCTGCATATCGGTGGGAAGGTAAGGAAGTTGTTCCATTTACAATACCTGAATATAGTAAATCTAATCTTGAATTGTACAAAAATATTTTGATGGAAGCGGTTGCAGAAACCAGTGAAGAATTTATGGATCGCTATTTTGCGGGAGAAGAATTCTCGGAAGCAGAATTGCGTTATGCTATACGTACAAATGTTTTAGATGGTTCCATCATTCCGATTTCTATGTGTTCTAATATTTTATGCCAAGGTATTTTTACATTGCTAGATGATATTGTAAAATATCTACCTAGTCCTGAAAATCGAGAAATAGCAGGAATTTCTGTAAAAACAAATGAAATTTTTAAAGCAAATTATGATTTTTCAAAAGTAAAATCGGCACGTATTTTTAAAACAATCATTGACCCTTTTATTGGCAAATATTCTTTAATAAAAATGAATTCAGGAGTAATTAAAACTGATGACATTTTATATAATAAAGATAAAGATATTGAAGAAAAAATTGGAAAACTTTATGTTTTGATTGGAAACAAGCCAAAAGAGGTAAGCGAGTTACATGCAGGAGATATCGGGGCTTTAGCAAAATTATCAAAAGCACGTACGGGAGATTCTTTATCCACGACAGCAAATCCTATTCAATATGGAAACATTGATATTTCAACTCCTTATGTATATAAAGCATACCATCCAGTTAATAAAGCGGATGTAGATAAAATATCGCAAGCTTTACAAAAAATCATGACGGAAGATTTGACAATTCGAATTGTAAATGACTCAGAAAATAAACAGGAATTAATATATGGAATGGGAAATCAGCATTTAGATATTATAGCATCTCGTTTGTTAAATGAATATAAGGTGGAAATTACTTTATCGGAACCAAAAATTGCATATCGGGAAACCATTACAAAAAAATCAGATGTGGAAGCTAAATATAAGAAACAATCTGGAGGACATGGACAATATGGACATGTCAAAATGATATTTGAACCTTCTGGTGATTTGAGTATTCCATTTGTTTTTGAGGAAAAAGTTGTGGGTGGAGCGGTTCCTAAAAACTATTTTCCAGCAGTTGAAAAAGGATTGACAAGTTCTATGGAAAAAGGACCGTTAGCGTCTTATCCTGTTGTTGGAATAAAGGCTGTATTATATGATGGATCCTATCATCCAGTTGACTCTTCAGAAATGGCATTTAAAATGGCAACAATACAAGCTGTTAAAAAAGGAATTATGGAAGCCCATCCTATTTTGTTAGAACCTATTATGAATTTAAAAGTGGATGTTCCAGAAAATTATACTGGCGATATTATGGGGGATTTAAATAAGCGAAGAGGAAGAGTTCTTGGTATGAAACCATCAATGAATGGTCATCAAGTAATTGAGGCAGACATTCCGTCGGAATCTTTATATGGATATTCTACTGAACTTCGTTCGATAACCGGAGGAAGAGGAAGATTTTCTTATGAGTTTAGTAGATATGAACAAGCACCTACGGATGTACAAGAACGGGAAGTAGCAGCAAGAATTGAAAGTGATGAAAGCGATTCATAAAAAACAGAAAGTAGAAGCTATTTATTTAGCCTTCTACTTTCTTTTATGGTATGATAAGAAAAGAAATTTGGAGGGCTTATGAAAAAAAAATTAAAACAGTTTTATATCATTATTATTTGTGCTTTTGTGCTTGCTATATACTATTACGTTTCATTACCGGCAATAAATATTCATGCAGTTGGATTTTGGCAGTTTTTGTTAGTTGCTATTTTTATTCTGTTCCTTATATATATGATTCGAGGTATTCGAAAACGTAAAATTACAAATTTGCAGTCAAATTATACAAGTATTCGCGATTTTATAGAACGAGAAAAGTTTATTTTTGCAAAACCATTTATTTATATATTTGTAGGATTGTTTTTGGTTTTGATTCTTGGAAGTGTGCTTTCTTCTACATTTATTAATGCAAAAAAATATCAAAAATTACTCACGATTGAAGATAGAAATTTTATGGAGGATATCACAAAAGCAGATTACTCACAAATACCATTATTAGATAAAGATTCGGCATCTCTTTTAGGAAACCGAAAAATGGGAAGTATGGTGGAAATGGTTTCTCAATTTGAAGTAGCGAGTAATTACACACAGATTAACTATCAGGACAAACCTGTTCGCGTTACTCCATTGGTATATGCAAGCTTTATTAAATGGTTAACGAATCAAGCAGAAGGTATTCCTGCTTATATGAAAATTGATATGACAACACAAGACACTGAGGTTATCAAATTAGATGAAATACAAGTGACAGAAGGAATTAAGTATTCAGAGTCCGAATATTTTAATCGAAATTTATATAGACATTTACGTTTTAAATATCCAACATATATTTTTGAAGATGAATTGTTTTTTGAGATTGATGATAAGGGGATTCCTTATTGGGTATGTGCAGTAAAAAAATTCAACATTGGATTGTTTGGAGGACAAACGATAGGGAAAGTTGTTCTTTGTAATGCAATTACAGGGAAATGTATAACTTATGAGGTGGAAGATGTACCACAATGGGTTGATAAAGTGTATTCTGCCGAATTGTTACTTGATTTATATGATTTTGCTGGTACCTTGCAACATGGATATTGGAATTCTGTACTATCACAAAAGGATTGTTTACAGTCGACAAATGGGTATAATTATATTGCATTAGATGATGATGTATGGGTATATACAGGGATTACTTCTGTAAATGGAGACCAATCTAATGTCGGATTTGTTTTAATGAATCAAAGGACAATGGAAACAAGGTTTTATCGAGTGGAAGGTGCCATCGAAGATTCGGCAATGTCTTCCGCAGAGGGACAAGTGCAAAATTTAGGATATCAAGCAACTTTTCCTTTGTTATTAAACATTGAAAATGAGCCTACGTATTTTTTGGCATTAAAAGATGATTCTGGATTAGTAAAAAAATATGCTATGGTAAATGTTCAAAAATATCAATTGGTTGCAATCGGTGATACAGTAAAAGTATGCCAGGAGAATTATAAAGAATTGCTTTTTACAAATGGGATAGCTGATGAAACAGAAGGTTTGCAAACCGAACTTTCAGGTAACATTCATTCTATTTATCCAATTACTTTTAATGATACAACACTCATGTATTTTACATTAGAAGAGAAAGATACAATATTTTATGTGAATCTATCGAAAGAAGAATTAATTAACATTGTAAAATATGAGACAGGGGACTGGATTAGATTTTCAACGTATGATTCTGAAAACAATTCAATGGTAGAGGTTATTCAGATTATAAAATAAAAAAGTATGGAAATAAAAACAATTTGCCTTTTTGAGGTAAGTTTGCTAATATATTTCAAGTAGATATAAAAAAGAAATCATTTTTAGGAGGTGTTCATATGGCTACACCATATAACCATAGAGAAATTGAAAGTAAGTGGAAAAAAAATTGGGAATTGAATCCGGTAAATCCAAAAGACGAGAAGAAAAAGAAGTATTATTGTTTGGATATGTTTCCATATCCATCAGGAAATGGATTGCATGTTGGACATTGGAGAGGATATGTGATTTCGGATGTTTGGAGTCGTTATAAACTATTAAATGGGTATTATATTGTTCATCCTATGGGTTGGGATGCGTTTGGACTTCCTGCTGAAAATTATGCCATAAAACAAGGGGTACATCCTAAATATTCTACACAAGAAAATGTTGACAATATTAAAAAACAAATTAATGAAATTACGGCTTTATATGATTGGGATATGGAAGTAAATACAACGGATCCTGAATTTTATAAATGGACACAATGGATTTTTGTAAAAATGTTTAAAGCTGGATTGGCATATGAAAAACAAATGCCAATTAATTGGTGTCCTTCCTGTAAAACTGGCTTAGCAAATGAGGAAGTTGTCAATGGAAAATGTGAACGTTGTGGTAGCGATGTTACAAAGAAGAATTTAAGACAATGGATGTTACGAATTACGGAATATGCCGATCGATTATTAGATGATTTGGATTCTTTAGATTGGCCCAATAAAGTTAAAAAAATGCAAAGTGATTGGATTGGAAAATCATATGGTGCAGAAGTTGATTTTAAAGTAGAGGGTATGGATAAATCCATTAAAGTTTATACAACGAGACCTGATACCTTATATGGGGCAACATTTATGGTGCTTTCACCAGAACATGAATTGGTAAGCGAAATAACAACTGCAGAAAGAAAAGAAGCAGTTGATAAATATGTGTTTGATGCATCGATGAAATCAAATGTTGATCGATTACAAGATAAAGAAAAAACGGGAGAATTTACTGGAAGCTATGCAATCAATCCTTTAAGTGGAGAGAGAGCACCGATTTGGATATCGGATTATGTATTAGCGGATTATGGTACTGGGGCTATAATGTGTGTACCTGCACATGATGAAAGAGATTTTGCTTTTGCTAAAAAATTTGACTTACCAATTGTGCAAGTAATTGCAGAAGATGGAAAAGAGATTGCTGATATGCAGGAAGCATATACGGAAGCAAAAGGAAGCATGATTAATTCTGGGGATTGGAATGGAATGGAGTCTTCGGTATTAAAAAAAGAAGCGCCTATGATAATCGAAGAAAAAGGGTTTGGTAAAAAAACAACAAATTATAAATTGAGAGATTGGGTCTTTTCAAGACAGAGATATTGGGGCGAGCCGATTCCAATTATCCATTGTCCAAAATGTGGCGCAGTTCCTGTACCAGAAGAAGAACTGCCATTACTACTTCCAGAAGTAGAATCATATCAACCAACCGGAACGGGAGAATCACCACTTGCGGATATTGATGAATGGGTGAATACAACTTGTCCAGTTTGTGGTGGAACAGCAAAAAGAGAAACGAATACCATGCCTCAATGGGCGGGTTCTTCGTGGTATTTCTTGAGATATATTGATTCTCATAATCAAGATGAATTAGTGAATAAAGAAAAAGCATCAAAATATCTACCGGTTGATATGTATATTGGTGGAGTTGAACATGCCGTGCTTCATTTGCTGTATTCAAGATTTTATACAAAATTTTTATATGATATTGGGGTTGTTGATTTTCAAGAACCTTTCAAGAAATTATTTAATCAAGGAATGATTAATGGGAAAAATGGAATTAAAATGAGTAAATCGAAAGGCAATGTTGTTTCACCAGATGATTTGGTAAAAGATTACGGATGTGATGCATTACGATTATATGAATTGTTTGTTGGTCCACCAGAACTTGATTCGGAATGGGACGATCGTGGAATTGATGGTGTTTATCGTTTTATTAATCGATTTTGGCATTTAGTGTTAGATAATAAAGACAAAGAGATTGAACCTACGAAAGAAATGATTAAATTAAGAAATAAATTGATTTATGATATTACAACAAGATTAGATAATTTTAGCCTAAATACAGTAGTATCCGGATTCATGGAATATAATAATCAAATGATTGAAATGTCTAAAAAAGGTGGGATTGATAAAAAAACTTTAGAAACAGCAGTTATATTATTGTCTCCATTTATTCCACATGTTAGTGCAGAATTATATCAAGAACTTGGACATGAAGATAGTGTTTTTAAGACTTCTTGGCCAATATATGATGAAGAAGCAATGAAAGATGATGAAAAAGAAATTGCTGTTCAGATTAATGGAAAGACAAAAGCAACAATTTGTATTTCTGTAGATATGAAAAAAGAAGAAGTTCTTACGTTGGCGAAAAAAGAGGTTGAAGAAAAAATTGAAGGCAACATCGTGAAAGAAATCTATGTACCAGGAAGAATTGTAAATCTTGTAATAAAATAAAGTAATATAAAATAAGACTGTGTTAAAGCAGTCTTATTTTTTTTGAAACCAACAATATATTGAAAAATGCTTGAAATATATTCTATATATAGTAAAATATAAATAGTATATTGCGTAAGTTTAAGAAAAAGAATGAATTCTTAATTTTAACTTGGAAAGGTTATGTATGAGTAGTACTAATTGGACAGTTGAAGGAAGAACTTTTAAATATAAAAAAGAGTATTTAGAAGCACTAACGGATAAAAAAACAATAGATAAATTATTAAAGGAATATAATTGGGAAGATTTGAATTCTCTTTTACAATTGCAAAAACGAATTGAAAATGATAGTAATCTGTTTCTTACATTAGTGGGAAGGGATTTTGAAGATGATGTTTTCACACAATGTGAATTTCTTGCAAAAAATGGTAAGAGTGAAGTAAGGACGAAACGCAAAGCAAAGAAAAATGTTGCATTTCGTAAGCAAACAACAAATAAACAAGTTCAAATAGATGATTTTGATGAAGAAATGAAAGCTCGAATTATTTTGGAACTTAAAAGGAAAGAACGAAAACGTAAAATATTTATTTCATTTTGTTTATTCATTGCGCTTATAAGTCTATCCTATTTTTTTGTTTATGATTATATGCAAAAACGAACGGATGCACAAGTTGGTGAATGGGCGAGTCTGAAAGAACAGAGCAATCAAATTAACAATGAAAAAGAATTTGAATTTATTCCTAATATTACTGATGAGACAATAAATGAAGAGGATTTAGAAATTCTTGATGAATATAAAATATTATATGAAAAGAACAAAACACTAATTGGATGGATAAAAATTGACGATACATATATTGACTATCCAGTTATGCAAACAGTAGATAATGATTATTATTTAAGCCATAATTTTAATCAAGAAAAAGATGTAAATGGATGTATATTTCTAGATTATCAAGCGGACTATGTAAATAGGAACACAAATTTAATTATTTATGGTCACAATATGCGTTCAGGGAAGATGTTTGGAAGTTTAAGTGATTACCAAAATGAGACGTATTATAATGAACATTCAGAAATTCAATTTGATACGTTATACGAAAAAGGTACTTATAAAATCATGTATGTATTTCATGGAGAAATATATAAAAAAGAAGATATTGTATTTAAGTATTATCAGTTTTATGATGCAAATACAGAGAAAGAATTTAATTCTTATATGAATTCAATGCGGGAATTATCTTTGTATGATACAGGAGTTACTGCAAGTTATGGAGATCAATTGATCACATTATCAACTTGTGATGGAAGTGATATTTCAAAACGTTTTGTTGTAGTTGCAAAAAGA
Organism: Lachnospiraceae bacterium; assembly: GCA_041596215.1. GTDB lineage: Bacteria > Bacillota > Clostridia > Lachnospirales > Lachnospiraceae > JBFHIZ01. The sequence goes on along the minus strand of JBFHIZ010000022.1, from coordinate 21,444 downwards.
ATTAAGTAGGAGAGTAAAATGGCAAAAGAAAAAAAGAAACATATTATGAATACAAGATTTAAAAGAAGGATAAGAAAAACATCGGCTGCAATATTAATGATTATTGCTATGGTGGTGGCTTTAATTCCTGAAGAAATTACAGAAGCTGCATTTGGAGATCCGATGCCTACATCCATAAGCAAGATAGAGTATGATACTACACTTTCATCAATAACGGGAGATTTGGATTATACGTTGCCAAGTATGGAAACAGAATATAGTGCTTATGAAATTGTTGATTTAGGAGATGGTAGTTATCGTATGCTTTGGATATACAAAGCTTGGGTGAAAGATTTAGAAGGAACGATGATTGGAGTTATTTCTGACTTTAATCAATCTTATACGCCTGTAGATAATACGTTAACGATTCCAAGTAATATTGTGACTGAATTCTTCACTTATGAAGATAGTGATGTTACTTCTTATATATCAGGGCTTGATTCTACTGGATGGGAAGAATTAAATACCTATTTTGGGACCGAAACAGATACGATTACGGGTGATTTTATAAATCCAATTACAAGTTCAACAATAACAGCAACACAAAAAATGAGATATTATTTAAAATCAATCGATTGTGAAGGTTATGAAGCAAGAACGGTAATTACAGATATTAGTGGAGGGGTCAATGTTGAAAAATACATTCCTTATTCATCCACAAATGGATATAAATCAGTGAATGAATTAAATGTAGCTGCAATTGGTGATGAAGCATTTTATGATTCTAGTACAGGAACTGGTAAAGCAAATCATATAACAAATCTTAATTTAGAGATTCAAAATAATATTGTGGCTATTGGAAATGATGCCTTTAGAGGTGCATCATCTATGACTTCAATTACAATTGGAGCTGGTGTTAAAAATATTGGGAATCGAGCTTTTCAAGCTTGTACGAATTTAAGTTCTTTAACATTTTCGGATGGTTTAACTTCAGTTGGAATCGAAGCATTTCGTGGATGCAATAGTTTAGTTAATGTTACACTTCCAAACACGTTAAATGAAGTAGAAGATGGTGCTTTTGCTTATTGTAAAACGTTAAGTAATGTAGATATGTCTCGTTCAACGCAATCAGATTTGACCATTGGACGATTTGCATTTTATGATTGCCCTAATATTACGGATATTTCCTTTGGTGCCTTTACAAGTATTATCGGAGATGGTGCTTTTTCAGTAACCTCAAGCGCCCCTCTATTAACCGATGGCTTAACAGAAATTTCTTTTCCTGATTATATCGAAAGTTTAGGAACTCATTTATTTGATGGTCGATATACATTAGAATCAGTAACTTTACCAAAATCGTTTGGTGCAACCTATGCAGAAACTCCGAATGACATTTTAGATGAAGGAACTTTTTTGGGATGTACTAATTTACAGACTGTTATTTTCCCATCAACATCTAAATATGCTAGCTTTCCAGAAGATATATTTAATGATGCAGATGACGATTTCTATGTACAAGGTCCACCGTCAAGTGTAGGTGGATCGCAAGGGTATTCCTATCCTAGAATTGCAGCGCATACAGCCAATGTTCCTTATATGTACGTGGAAGACGGTATCACATATTATGAAGTCCAAATTGATGGAGAATTTTTTCGCGTAAACCAAGATAATGAATTAATTTCATTTGAGACAACAGAAACAGGAACCTTTGATTTGAATATTCCTGCTTCTGTTGGTAGTTATGCAGTTTTATCGATTGCAGATGGATGCTTTGATGAAGTAAAAGATCAAATTGCAACGATTACAATACCGGATGATTCTATTTCCTCTTTGGATGCAGGAGCATTTTCAGCTTGTGATAATTTAACTTCTGTTTCGATTGGAAATAGTGTTACTTCGATTGGAGATAGTGCATTTTATGATTGTAGAAATTTGACAGAAATATCGTTTTCATCGCCTTCTAATGGATATGAAAGTCTTACTATTGGAACAAATGCATTTACAACAAATAGTTCGGAATTAACGTTAAAAGGGGATATTGATGTGAATTATGCCCCCTTTATTTGGGCAATGGACGCGGATAATTATTTAAATGAAAATGGAAAAAGAGTAGCTTATAAATCTAATGCACCGACCAATCTAACGGTTATGTATGATAATGCAACAGAATTAGTAACGTTAATAGATTATCCAATTTATACAAATGTTGATGAAGACAATGAAGACCTCATTGAATATTTAAAGGAATATTACTTGGGATTATATCCAGAAGCTGATTTTCCTACAGAGTATGCTTTAATTGATGCATATTCCTTTAGCATATATGATAAATTTGAGTTGATATATGAAGATGAAGTGTATTCAGATAACCCATGGGAGAAATTATCTTTAAAAGAACAGGCAATTTATGATAGCATTATTCACGTAGTCGTTCCAGAAGGTGTGGAATCGATTGATGCATATGCATTTTTTACGGATACAGAAAATAGTGAAAACTGGGATTATGTCGACTCTTCAAAAAGAGATATCTATACGGAGAGTACTTCTGATATTCATGGGGGATTGTTCAGTGGAGAATTTGATGATTATTCAGGACTTGATACAAGGGAAGAATATGAAATTGGAAATGATCGAATTCAATCCATTACTTTAAATGACACCACCTATATTCCGGATTATGCATTTGAAAGTTGCGAAGCTCTTGAAACTGTCATTTTAGGGGATGCGTTAGAAACAATGGGAGAACTTCCATTTGCTTCATGCACAAGTTTGACAAGTATTTCAGGAAATACAAATTTTGCAAGTGAAAATGGAATTGTTTATCGTACCCTTTCTGATTCTACTTATGAAATTGTGCAATGTCTTCCAAATCGAGGCAATACAGTTGGATCGAAAACTATTTCTGTAGATACAGATCCATTAATTGAAAATGTATCCTCAATTGCGGAAAGTGCATTTAAAGATTGTACCTATATAACAAAAGTGGATTTTAGTGATTTGTCATCTTTAACGATTATACCAGAGTATTGTTTTAATGGGTGTACAAGTTTATATAATGGACTTGAATTGCCAACAAGTGTAACATCCATAAGTTCAAATGCATTTACAAATACAACAGAAGCTCTTAGTGTGACCATACCAAATAAAACAGTATCCATTCGAGATAATGCGTTTACACCAAATCAAGGATTGATTCGTTGTTATGAGGATTCTACTGCATATACTTATGCTAACTATTATTCGATTGATTATGAATTACTTGGAGATACCTTTGAAGTTAGTTTTTTAGATTATGATGGTTCTTTGATAGGAGAAATACAATATATTGAGGATGGTGGAAATGCAGAACTTCCAGATGATCCAACACGTACAGGATATACATTTACTGGTTGGTCAAAAAGTCATAAAGATATAACGGAAAATACAATTATCATTGCACAGTATGAAACGGCTTCTTCTGGATCGGATTCAACAATAACACCGACAACAACGCCTTCTACGGGAGGAACCGATGCAAGTGTAAAATACAGTGTTACGGTTACAAGTGGGAGTGGAAGCGGATCTTATGCGGCAGGAACCATTGTAAACATCACAGCCAATGCTTCTTCTGATGGAAAAGTATTTGATAAATGGTCAACATCTTCAAATGGAGCTTATTTTGCATCATCGACTTCTGTCAATACTTCCTTTGTTATGCCTGCTAATGATGTGGTAATTGCAGCTACCTATAAAGATCCAAGTGCTACAACTTCGCCATCGGATACAACCACTGATGGAACGGAAACAGATACACCAACAACAACTCCAAGCAGTGGTACGGTATTAACGATAACAAAACCAGGAATATCGGATACGGACAAAGCAACGGCATCAGTGACGGGCTCTACCGACAATTTTGTCATTAAAATTACCGATAGTGTTGCAGCACAGGAGCTTGTTGAGGCGGCATTACTTGCATCGAGTGAAACTTTTGACACAATAAAATATTTCCCAATGGATATTTCTTTATATGATGAAACAGGGACGATTAAAATTACGGATACCACCGGAATTTCGGTAACTATTACCATTCCGCTTCCAGATGAATTAAAAGAATATGGTGGGAATAATAAAGCTGCAGCTGTGGTTGATGGTGAATTGGAAATATTAGATGTAAAATTTTTAACAATAGATGATGTTCCTTGTATCAGATTTACCGCTACCCATTTCTCACCATATACAATTTATGTTGATACGGGAAATCTTGAAGCGGGTGGAGTTATTGATTCAAGTCCAAAAACGGGAGATTGGATTCAACCAAAATGGTTTTTAGTAATAGGTCTTGTCTGCGCATCTATGGTATTGTTCTTAAAGAAAGATAAAAAAGAAAAATTAATCCTCGCATAATAAGGAGATAGGATGAAAAGCAAAAGATTAATTGGTGTTTTACTATTAGTAATCGCATTAGTAATCACACAATTGCCGGTACCTTTCGTAAATGCAGTAAATACGACATCTGATTTTCAGATGCAAGGTACTACTTTAATAAAATATTTGGGTAGTAATTCCTCTGTCGTGATTCCGGATGGAATTACTACCATTGGTTCGGAGGCTTTTGCTGACTGTGATTTTATAGAAGCAGTTTCTATTCCAAATAGTGTTGTAGAAATTGATGATATGGCTTTTTCTGGATGTAATTCTATTACGACGATAACGCTTCCAGATACAACCGAAACTTTAGGGACTTTTGTTTTCTATAATTGTAGTGAATTAATAACCATGTATTTTGGGGATGCCTTAACTAGTATCGGTGAAGGTATCTTTGTGGGATGTTATAATTTGGAAAAAGTAATAATTAGTGATAATAATACGAATTTTATTCGTGATAATGGATATGTTTATTCAGAAGACTATACAAAATTATATTTTTTATGTCCCGGTAGCCAAGAAAAAATATATGAAATGCCATCAACGGTAAGTGAGATTTCTAAATATGCTTTTTGGGGATGCGAGAATATAGAAGAAGTATATTTATCAACAACAATGGAGGAAATACCGGCATATTCTTTTACGAATTGTACAAGTTTAAAAAAAATAAATTTTCCATATAATATTACTTCTATTGACATGAAGGCTTTTGCATATTGTATTGGATTGACAGAAGTTACGATTCCGATTTCTGTAAAATATATTCATCCAACTGCATTTGATTATTGTAATTTTGTAACAATCAATGAAGAGAGTGGAAATTATGCAATTTCATTTTTTGAAGAAAACATGGAACGTTTTCATCCTACATCCTATTATACGTTAGAAGAGGAATTGGAAGATATGGATGAGCGTGAATCTGCTGAAATTGAAACGAATGATAGCGACCAAGCTAAAATTCTAGGAAGCACACACATTGTTGGTGGAAATGCTATGGTTATTGTAAATGGTATGAGTAACACTGTTGTTACAGGCTATAATAACTTAGTAGAAGAATTGTTTGGTACAGACTGGCAAAATACATTTATAAAAGAAAATCGTTTGGTAAAAGCTGCGTTTTATGGGGATGAACAATTGACCGCAATTTCCCTACCAAGTACACTGGAAAAAATAGAGGATTTTGCTTTTGCACGAAGTGGTTTGCAGCAGATAATGATTCCGGATTCTGTTGAAGAAATTGGATACGCAGCTTTTTATCACTGTGACCAATTGGAACAAATAGAAATCAATTCCAATGTTACCAAAATTGAAGCATATGCTTTTGATAAAACACCTTGGATGGATGCTTTTTATTTACAAAATGAAACGGACTTTTTGATTGTAGGAGATGGTGTGTTAATTGCATATAAAGGAAACACTTCGGATTTGTATATACCTGATGAAGTGAAATCAATTGCAGCTTATGCGTTTAATAATCATACGGAAATTACTGATATTTATGGTGGTGAAAATTTACAATATGTAGATGAATTTGCGTTCTATGGGTGTAATGTAAGCATTACAAAATCAGAAGATAATCTAAATACAAATAATTCGATAAATAAATTATATACAGTGGTGGAAACACAACAGACAATAACGAATACAAAATATGTAATGGGTAAATGGATTCTTGTTTTTGGTTTGTTGATTTCTGGAATTATATTTTTATCTTTAAAAAAAAAGAATATAAGAAATAACGAATAAATATACACAATAACTATTTGAAATAGAAAGAGCCTGCTTCTAACAGAGGCTCTTTTTGTTTGGCTTGACACTAAATGTATTTTTGTATACAATTATACAGATAAAAATAATTATACATAAAGGAGAGAATATGAAAAAAGAAGAACTGTTTTCAAATGCACCGATTACAAGGAATCATAAGAATAATTTACTTGAAATTGAAGAACATATGTATATTTTGGATGATGTAAAAAAGCCTAATGTATTTCGCAATATGTTTCCGTATTCCGAAATTCCTAAAATTCCATTTAATGATCGAATTGTACCGCATAATCTTCCAAAGAAAATTTGGATAACAGATACTACATTTCGAGATGGACAGCAATCGAGAGCTCCTTATTCTACAGAACAAATTGTTACCATATTTGATTACTTACATCAATTAGGTGGTCCAAAAGGAATGATTCGTGCAAGTGAATTTTTTCTTTATAGTAAAAAGGATAGAGATGCCGTTTATAAATGCATGGAACGCGGATATGAGTTTCCAGAAATCACTAGTTGGATTCGTGCTAGAAGCGATGACTTTAAGTTAGTGAAAGAAATTGGAATGAAGGAAACCGGCATTCTTGTTAGTTGTTCTGACTATCATATTTTCATGAAACTTAAGATGACAAGAAGAGAAGCAATGGATCATTATATTGGTATTATTAAAGAGTGTCTTGAAGAAGGAATTTCTCCAAGATGCCATTTGGAAGATATAACGAGAGCTGATATTTATGGATTCGTTGTACCATTTTGTGTAGAATTAATGAAACTAAAAGATATATATAAAATACCAATTAAAATAAGAGCATGTGATACGATGGGATATGGAGTGAATTTTTCTGGTGCAGTTATTCCAAGAAGTGTGCAGGGAATTATATATGCATTGAATAAAAATGCGGGAGTTCCTTCTGAACTTTTAGAATGGCATGGACATAACGATTTTTATAAGGCAGTTACAAATTCAACAACAGCTTGGTTGTATGGTTGTTCAAGTATTAACACTTCTTTATTTGGAATCGGTGAAAGAACGGGGAATACACCGCTAGAAGCTATGGTATTTGAATATGCACAGTTAAAAGGAACCTTAAATGGAATGAATACTTCTGTTATTTCTGAACTTGCAGATTACTATCGTGCAGAGATTGGCTATCAAGTTCCAGAAAGGACACCGTTCGTTGGTAAAAATTTTAATGTTACTAGAGCGGGAATTCATGCGGATGGGCTATTGAAAAATGAAGAAATATATAATATATTTGATACAGAGAAATTTTTAAATCGACCAGTAAGGTGTGCAATATCAAATACGTCAGGTTTGGCGGGAATTGCACACTGGATTAACACGTATTATTCGTTAGAGAAAAATGTAAGTGTAAATAAAAATAGTGCAATTGTTTTAGAGTTGAAAAAATGGTTGGATTTGCAATATGAAGAAGGGCGTGTTACCGTGTTAACGGATGAAGAATTAGAAGAACAAGTGGATAAATTCAAATGTAATCATGGGGGAAAAATCTTGTGAAAAAGGAGTAGTTATGTACGATGATGAAGTAAATAAAGATAGTTCTGATAAATATACTTTGCGAGGAAAAGTGTTTAAACAACTTCGAAATGATATACTAAGTGGGAAATATCAGAAAGATGAAGAACTAAGAGAAGTTGCAATTGCTGAGGAATTAGGAGTAAGTAGAACACCAGTGCGTGAAGCGTTTAGACAGTTGGAATTAGAAGGATTGCTTCAAATTATTCCAAACAAAGGTGCTTATGTTCAAGGAATTACGGCGAAAGATGTAGAAGATATATATAAAATACGTTCTTTGCTAGAAGGGTTATGTGTAAAAATTGCAACAGAAAAAATAACACCTCAAAAAATGGAAGCATTAGAAGAAAATATTTTGTTATCCAAATTTCATGCAAAAAAAATGCATGGTGAAAAGCTTGCAGAGCTAGATAATCAATTTCATGAAATTCTATATGAAGCAAGTGAAAGTAGAATTTTAGAACATTTATTAAAAGATTTTCATCAATATGTCTCAAAAGTACGTGAAAAAAATCTAACCAATAATGAAAGAGGAATGGCTTCAAATGAAGAACACGAAGAGATTATGCAAGCGATGAAAGAACAAAATGCAATCAAAGCAGAAAAACTTGCGAATCAACATATTATTAACGCATATAAAAACATGGTTGACAAAGAGAATTAGTATTTCGTATAATTTTCAATAGTAGGCATAAAAAACAATAGGAGAATACGATGAGTAAAATTCAAATGATAACACCAATTGTCGAAATGGACGGCGATGAAATGACAAGAATTATATGGAAAATGATAAAGGATGAGTTGTTATTTCCATATATTGATTTAAAAACTGAATATTATGATTTGGGATTAGAATATAGAAATAATACGGAGGATTCGGTAACGATTGCATCAGCGGAAGCAACAAAAAAATATGGGGTTGCTGTAAAGTGTGCGACCATAACTCCAAATGCTGCGAGGGTAAAAGAGTACGACTTAAAGAAAATGTGGAAAAGTCCTAATGGAACAATTCGAGCAATTCTTGATGGTACAGTTTTCCGAAAACCAATATTAGTAAAAGGAATTATGCCTTGTGTTGCAAATTGGGAGAAACCAATTACATTGGCTCGTCATGCATATGGAGATGTTTATAAGAACACAGAAATGATTGTTTCTGGAGAGGGAAAAGCAGAATTGGTTTTCACGGCAAAGGATGGAACAATAACAAGAGAAACCATTCATGAGTTTAAAGGACCAGGAATTCTTCAAGGAATACATAATTTAGATGACTCAATTCGCAATTTTGCAATTTCTTGTTTTGAATATGCGTTAGATACAAAACAAGATTTATGGTTTTCTACGAAAGATACCATTTCAAAAAAATATGATCATACATTCAAAGATATTTTTGAGGAAATTTTTGAAGAGAAATATAAAGAAAAATTTGAACAAGCTGGAATCACCTATTTTTATACATTAATTGATGATGCAGTGGCTAGAGTAATGAAAGCAAAAGGTGGATTTATTTGGGCTTGTAAAAACTATGATGGCGATGTTATGAGTGATATGGTTTCTTCAGCATTTGGATCTCTTGCAATGATGACATCTGTATTGGTGTCACCTTCAGGAGTATATGAATTTGAAGCAGCACATGGAACAGTACAAAGACATTATTATCGCCATTTAAAAGGAGAAGCAACTTCTACGAATTCGGTTGCTACCATTTTTGCTTGGACTGGTGCCTTGAATAAAAGAGGAGAATTGGATAATCAACAAGAATTATGTGAATTTGCTTCAGCATTAGAAAGTGCTACGATAAAGACTATAGAAGGCGGCAAAATGACAAAAGACTTAGCTTTAATCGCACCTAAATTATGTAAAAAAGTGTTAAATACAGAAAGTTTCATTTTAGAGATTAAGAAAAATTTAGATAAAATAATGAAATTATAAATATATGGAAAGGATTTATATGGAAAAAACGGGTAATTGTGAAAATTGTTTGCATTATGATTATGATGAGGAAAGTGAATGCTATATATGTGATGTGGATTTGGACCAAGATGAAATGCGCTTATTTATATTAGATCAATATAATAATTGCCCATATTTTCAATTTGGAGATGAATATACCATTGTGAAAAAACAAATGTAATTATAAGTCTTCTTGTAAAGAAGACCATAATTCAATTGCATTTTCAAGTTCCATCATACAAGCATTCAATTTTTCGGATAAAGCTTGTAGCTTGGAAGGATTAGAACAGTTTATGGGGATTCCCATTTTTGTTTCTAATTCTTCTTTTTTTAATTCTAACGTTTCAATTAGATGTTCTGTTTTCTCAATTTGTGTTTTTCGCTTTCTTTCTCTTGCAGCATCTTCCTTTTTTTTATTCCAATCAATTTTTGTTTCGGAATCTTTTTCTTTTGAATTTTTAGATTCTTTTTGTGAACTTGATTTAAAATCAATTTTATGTTCTCGTTCTTTTTGCTCTAGATAAAAAGTATAATTACCAATATAATTATGAATATTATTTTGGGATAATTCTAAAATTCGAGTTGCTGTTTTATTGATAAAATACCGATCATGCGAAACATATAAAACGGTTCCGTCATAAGCATTGAGAGCGGATTCTAATATTTCTTTTGATTGAATATCCAAATGATTTGTTGGTTCATCCAAAATTAAGAAATTAGCGTTGGAAAGCATTAATTTTGCAAGGGAGAGTCTTCCTCGTTCCCCACCGCTTAAAGTGCTTATTTTTTTCATTACATCATCACCAGTAAAAGAAAAAGCAGCAAGTGTATTTCGTATTTTGGTAATTGCTAAGGAGGGATATGCATTTGATATTTCTTCAAAAAGTGTTAAGGAATCATCAAGTAATTGTTGTTCCTGATCATAATATCCAATTTGTACATTAGAACCTAATTTATAGGTTCCACTTGATGCATCAAGTTGATTATTGATGATTTTTAAAAGTGTAGTTTTACCTGTACCATTATCTCCAAGCAAAGCAAGATGTTCTTTGCGTTTTATTTCAAAAGAAATAGAGTGAAACAGTTCATTTTGATCAAATTGTTTGCTTAAATTATCGATGACTAAAACATCCTTTCCACTTATTATAGAAGGGGAGAGTTTTATGTGCATAGGTTTCTTTTCTTCTAAAGGTTTGTCTAAATGATCCATTTTACTCAATAGTTTTTCGCGACTTTCAGCTCTGCGAATGGATTTTTCACGATTAAAAGAACGTAATTTCTCGATAATTTCTTCCTGTCTTTTGATTTCAGATTTATTATTTAGATAAGCATTTACTTCAGCTTCTCTTATTAACTCTTTCTTTTTTGCGTATGCAGAATAATTTCCAGTAAATAATCTAGTCATAGCATTTTCGATTTCTATAACTTTATTTGATATTTTATCTAAAAAATATCGATCATGGGATACAACAAGTAAAGCTCCTTTATAATTTAATAGATATGTTTCTAACCAGGCAACAGAAGAAAGGTCTAAGTGATTTGTAGGTTCATCTAATACGATTAAATCTGGTTTTTTTAATAAAATTTTACCAAGTGCCACTCGTGTTTTTTGTCCACCGGAAAAAGAAGATACTTTACGATGATAGTCTTTTTCTTCAAAGGAAAGACCATTTAAAATACCATAAATATCACTCATGTAAGAATAGCCTCCATTATATTCAAATGTTGTGGAAAGTGTGGAATAGGTTTCCATACATTTTTCTAAAGATTCACCAGAAAGTAAAGGCATCTGTTTTTCTAAATCACGTATGGAATTTTCCATTTCTATAATCGCTTGTTTTGTGGAAAGAAGTTCTTCAAATAATGTGTTTTCACCATCTACGGGTTCTTTTTGCGATAAATAACCAATTGTTTTTTCTTTATTTCTTGTAATTGTGCCGTGGGTAGGCTCTAATAATCCAAGAATTATCTTTAATAATGTTGTTTTACCAGCTCCATTTATACCTACAATTGCAATATGGTCTGCATCATCAATGGAAAAAGAACAGGAATGAATAATTTTCGTTTCACCAAATTCTTTTGAAATGTTTGAACAAGAAAGTATCATTTTATCACCTTTTTTCTATCATTTTATAAATGTCTCATTTGAGATTATAGCTTATTTTCTATAAAAATGCCATAGTGGTTTTATTGACTTTAATACTTTAGTTTACTATAATAGTATAATAATTATATGGAGGGTTGAAGAGTGGATGTTAAAGAAATTTCACAAGCAGTAATAGGACGCTTACCTAGGTATTTTAGATATTTAGGAGAGTTAAAAGATAATGGTGTAGAACGTATTTCATCGAGTGATTTAAGTAAATTAATGAAAGTAACTGCTTCGCAAATTCGTCAAGATTTAAATAACTTTGGTGGCTTTGGTCAACAAGGGTATGGTTATAATGTAAACTTTCTTTATAGTGAAATTGCAAAGATACTTGGAATTGATAAAGAACATCGGTTAGTTGTTATAGGAGCAGGAAATTTAGGACAAGCATTATCAAATTATGAAAATTTTAGAAAAAGAGGATTTATTTTTAAAGGAGTGTTTGATGCAAACCCTGAATTAATTGGTCGAACTATTGGTGAATTAACAATTCAATCAATTGATACGGTTGGAACTTTTATTAAGGAAAATGATATTGATATTGCAGTGCTTTCTATTCCAAAAACTGCAGCAAAAAGTGTCTCTGAAGTGTTAATAGAAAGTGGAATTAAAGCAATATGGAATTTTGCACATTTGGATATTGAAGCACCATCAGGTGTAGTTGTAGAAAATGTACATCTATCGGACAGTTTAATGAAACTTTCATACCGTGTTAATCATATAGAAAATCAAGAGCATCATGAGCATATTTAAAATTTGATTTTTTGAAAGGTGTTTATGAATGAAATCAAAGGAAATATTCGAGAAAACGATAAAAGAAAAGAAAATTCCACTATTAACGCTAGATAATCAATGGCATCGTCTGTTTTCAAAAAAAATTGTTGCTGAAAATGTGGAAAGTGTTCAAATTAAATTAAATGATTTAATTAAAAAGCAAGGCAAATATAATACTGAGCTTAAAGATATTCGTAGAATTAAATCGAAACTTATGAATGAAATCGTTGAAATTAGTGATAATTCAGAATTGACAGAAAAAGAAAAAGAAAAAAAACTTTTGGAAAATAAAAGATTAATTAATAATTGTAATGAGAAAACGAGTTCCTATGAGGATGAATTGTTGGATTTACCAAGAGAAATTGAACATATAAATCGTGAGTTGATGCTTATGACGATGGAAGCATGTTATGATGAAATTAATAAAAACAAAAATTTGATGAATGAAATTTCGGAATGGGTAGCAAACGTTAGAGTGGAACTAAAGAAAAAGTTAATTGCAAAGCAAAAAATGAAAGCTAATAATCGTGAAATGTATTCTTATATGCATAATATTTTTGGCGCAGAAGTTGTTGATCTTTTTGATCTTCAGTATATCCTTGATGATTTAGAGAAAGACCAGAATATAGACAAAAATAAAGAAAACAAATAAATGCGCATATTTGCGCATTTTTTTACGAAACAAAGAAAGTAAATAGAGGCAATTATGGAAAAAATAGTAAATGTTTCACAAATGAAAAAAATAGATATGAAAACAATCGAAGAGATGAAAATTCCTTCGCTTGTATTAATTGAAAACGCTGCAAATACTGTGGTTTCATTTCTTGAAGAAAAATACAATAAGAATACTAAGTTTGGTATTTTCGCAGGACCTGGGAATAATGGGGCTGATGCAATATGTGTTGCAAGAATTTTAACAGCAAAAAAATACAAAGTGGATTTATATGTTTTTACAAAAGAATCATGTTCCATTGATTGTAAGCATGAAATTGAAATTGCACAAAACTTTCAAGTGAATTTCTCAAAAGAATATCAAGAAGTTTTCTATGATGTTATAATAGATGGTATCTTTGGAATTGGTCTAAATAGAAAGATTTCAGGGACTTTATTTGATTGGATAACTTATATGAATGAATCGAATGCTGATATTGTATCGCTTGATATTCCATCTGGAATTGATGGGGATAATGGTTCCGTCTTAGGTATAGCAATTTGTGCTGATTTCACGATTACGTTTTCTTACAAAAAAATAGGAATGTTTTTAAATGAAGCACCAAATTATGTGGGCGAAATCATTTGCAAGGATATTGGACTTTTCCAATCAAACCAAGATGAAAAAGAATATTTATGTTCCTATTTAAAAACTGAAAAGCCAGTAGTACCATCACGTATTACAACAGGTAATAAGGGTACTTTTGGTAAACTATTGATTTTTTCTGGTTGTAAAGATTATGGTGGTGCAGTAAGTTTGGTAACTTTAGCTGCTTTTCGTACAGGCTGTGGAATGGTACATGTAATTACACATAGTGAAAATCGAAAACGATTATTAGAAGCAAATCCCGAAGCAATGGTAACTTGCTATGATGAAGCTGGTTTTTCGAAGCGTTTTTCTTCAGCTCTTTCGTGGGCAGATGTAATTGTTGCGGGACCAGGGATTGGTTTAAATGAAAAATCAAGAGAAATTTTAGAAAAAATATTAGGATTTGTTGAAAAAAATAAAAATATTCCGTTCATTCTTGATGCCGATGCATTGATGATACTGAAAAATAAAGAATACCAGTCTCGTATTTTTTCATGTAAACATGTGATTTGTACACCACATGTAAAAGAATTTTCAGATATTCTAAATGTGAAAGTAATTGATGTAAAAGAAAACATGGTAAAATTGGTGTCTGATTTTTCTGCAAAATGGAATTTAATTACAGTTTGTAAGGATGCAAAAACTTTTGTGTTTGACGGAAAAACAGGAAAAGGATATATAAATCAGTCGGGAAATGATGGAATGGCGACTGCGGGAAGTGGGGATGTTCTTGCTGGAATTATTGCAGCGTTGATTAGCCAAGGAATGCATTCATTTGCAGCTTCCTATACGGCAGTTCATATACATGGATTAGCAGGTGATTTAGCACAGAATGAATATAAAAGAGGTCTAATTGCTAGTGATATTATTAATAGTATAAATAATGTATTTTAAGGAGTAAATATGAGATTTTTTGATCGAATCTGGGCAAATGTAGATTTAGATGCCATTAATAGAAATGTAAATAGTATTAAAAAAAATCTACAAAAAGATGTGAAAATATTAGCTGTTATAAAAGCAAATGCATATGGGCATGGGGCATTTCCCATCGCACAGGAGTTAGAACAAAACGATGCAATCTATGGATTTGCAGTTGCAACGGCAGAAGAAGGGTTTTCTTTACGAGAACATGGGATTCATAAACCAATTATTATTATTGGATATACATTTGAAGAAAACTATGAGTATTTGTGTGAAGAAAATATACAAACAACGGTATATACCAAGAAAATGGTGGAAATACTTTCGGAAATTGCAAACTCAAAACATATAAAAATCAAAGTGCAAATTAAGGTTGATACGGGTATGGGGCGAATAGGGATTTTGCCAAATGAAGAAGGCGAAAGATTTGTAAAGTTTGTGAACCAAATGAGCGGTATCGAAATTGGAGGTATTTTTACGCATTTTGCAAATGCGGATACAAAAGATACTTCCATAACAGAAAAACAGTATCATTTGTTTGCTGATTTTGTTCATTCACTTGAAGAGCAAGGAATTTCTTTTCCAATCAAACATTGTTCGAATAGTGCGGGTACCATAACATATAAAACCATGAATATGGATATGGTTCGAGCTGGAATTATTATTTATGGACTATGGCCATCAGAAGAAGTGGATAAACATACGATTCCCTTAGAGCCTGTATTATCTTTATATTCTAGAATTGTACATATTAAAAATGTTAAAAAAGGAACGGCAATTAGTTATGGTGGTACCTTTATAACTGATCGAGAAATGAAAATTGCGACCATTTCGGCTGGATATGGAGACGGATATCCAAGGAATCTTTCTTCAAAAGGATATGTTTTAATCCAAGGAATAAAAGCTCCTATTTTAGGAAGAATATGTATGGACCAATTTATGGTGGATGTGTCAAAGATTGATAAGGTATCAATTGGTGATAAAGTAACATTAATTGGAAAAGATGGAAGCAGTAATATCACCTTTGAAGACCTTGCAAATTGGGGTGATGGATTTAATTATGAATTGGCATGTAATCTAAACATGCGTGTACCGAGAATATTTTTAAAGAATAATCAAGAAAAGTTAATAGTTGATTATTTAGAGCAATGAAACAATTGCATTTCTTGACGAATATTAGTGGAAATGTTAAAATTTGGGTTGAGTTTTTATAAAGGAGAAGAGAAAAAAATGTCAGATAGTGATGGAAGCGCCGCGAGTGGTAGGTGGATATTATTTCTAGTATTGTTAATCATCAATATGGTTTTAGTTTGTTATAATTCAGCAATGCAGAATTATGATGAAGAAGATGAAATGAATAAAAAATCATTAATTGATATTCGCACACAATCATTTCAGTTTACAAATACATTTCAATTACTTATTACAAGTATAAATATTGTATTTGGAAGTGTATATTTGAAAACATGGGTAACAGATATTGGCTTTAAAATTACGTTTTGGAAAGAAGAAGGTATTTTATTTTTCTATATGTTTGATGATAAGGCGATTGTTACAATCGCAAATGTATTTTCTTTTTTATTTTTAGTATTTATTATTTTGATTTTTGGAACCATTATTCCTAAATTCATTGGAAATAAATTTTCAAAAGAGTTTTTAAAAGTATGTTATCCAATTACGTGGGTTTTTATGGTATTTGCAATGCCATTTGCTAGTTTGATTACTTGGATTTCAAAATGGATATTACGAATATTTGGCATGAAAAACTTTGAAAAAACAACAGATGTTACGGAAAAAGGAATTATTTCCATGGTAAATGAAGGCCAAGAAATGGGTGTATTGGAGCCGTCGGAAGCGGAAATGATAACGAATATATTTGAGTATGGAGATAAAGATGCAAACGATATTATGATACGTAGAAAAAATATTGTTGCGATTGAAGCTTCTATGAAAATGAATGATGCAATTGAATTTATTGCGAATGAAAATTATTCTAGAATTCCTGTATTTAAAGAATCAATTGACAATATTATTGGCATTTTACATTTGAAAGATTTGATGCGATTTCATAAAAATTTAGAATTTCATAATAAATCGTTAAATGAGATAGATAATTTGATTCGAAATGTACAATTTATACCTGAAACTAGAAAAATTGATGATATTTTCAAAATGATGCAAACGACAAAAGAACAAATGGTAATTGTTATTGATGAATATGGACAAACTTCTGGATTGATTGCAATGGAGGATATTTTAGAAGAAATCGTTGGGAATATTTTAGATGAGTATGATGAAGAAGATGAATTGGTTGAAAATTTTTCTGAAGATGAATTCATTGTAAGCGGAAAGACAAGATTAGAAGATTTGGAACATAAACTTAACGTTGAATTTGATGAAGAAGATTTTGATACATTAAATGGATATATTATTTCAAAATTAGATAGAATTCCAGTAGAAGATGAAGAGTTTTCGTTTGTCTTAGGACAATATATATTCAAAATTAATCATGTGGAGAATAAAATGATTCATAATGTGTTAATAAAAAAAATAAATGATGAAGAAGTAATGGATGCTTCTTTATTAGAAATGAAAAGAGAAGAAAGCGAAGGAAAATAAGATGTCAGGACATTCAAAATTTGCAAATATCAAGCATAAAAAAGAAAAAAATGATGCAACAAAAGGAAAAGTTTTTACAATTATTGGTAGAGAGATTGCAGTTGCAGTGAAAGAAGGCGGTGCAGACCCTGAAAATAATTCAAGATTACGAGATGTAATTGCAAAAGCAAAAGCAAACAATATGCCAAATGATACGATTGAAAGAGGTATTAAAAAGGCGGCAGGCGAAGTAGGTGTTGTTAATTATGAGTATGTTACTTATGAAGGATATGGTCCAAATGGGATTGCAATCATTGTTAATGCATTGACTGATAATAAAAATCGAACGGCTGCTAATATAAGAAGCGCTTTTACAAAAGGAAACGGAAGTATAGGGATTCCTGGATGTGTTTCCTTTATGTTTGATAAAAAAGGTCAAATATTGATATCAAAAGAAAATTGTGACTTATCTGCAGATGAATTGATGTTATTTGCATTAGATCAGGGAGCGGAAGATTTTAAAGAAGAAGAAGACAGTTATGAAATCATAACATCTCCAGAAGATTTAAAAATGGTTGCAGAGGCATTAAAGAACAATAAAGTGGAGCTTGAAGTCGAAGAGATTACAATGCTTCCTCAAACCTATGTAACACTTACCGATGAAACAGCGATTAATTCGTTGAATAAAACATTGGATTTACTTAACGAGGATGATGATGTCGAAGTGGTTTATACGAACTGGGACGAGTAATACATAAAATCAAGGAGAATATAATGAACAATTATAAGAAAGATACAAAATGTGTACAGTCTGGTTGGAAACCAAAAAACGGGGAACCTCGATTATTACCAATCTATCAAAGTACAACCTTTAAATATGATAATTCAGAAGCAATGGCGAAACTTTTTGATTTAGAAGAAAATGGATATTTTTATACTCGGTTACAAAATCCTACAAATGATTATGTAGCCGAAAAAATATGCGATTTAGAAGGTGGATATGCTGCAATGTTGACTTCATCTGGTCAATCTGCAAACTTTTATGCGGTGTTTAATATATGCGAAGCGGGAGATCATTTGATAATTTCCTCTAGCATATATGGAGGAACTTTTAATCTCTTTACGGTAACATTAAAAAAAATGGGGATTACATGTACAGTAGTTGAGCCGGATTGCTCAGTGGAAGAGCTGAATCAAGCCTTTCAAGATAATACAAAGTGTGTTGTTGCTGAGAGTTTAGCAAATCCTACGTTAGTAGTCTTAGATTTTGATAAATTCGTTAATGCTGCACATGAACACGGAGTACCTATGATTGTAGATAATACATTTCCAACACCTATAAATTGTAATCCATTTCAGTTTGGTGTAGATATTGTTACACATTCGACAACAAAATATATGGATGGACATGGAGCAACTGTAGGTGGTGTGATTGTGGATTCTGGAAATTTTAATTGGATGGAATATGCTGATAAATTCCCTGGTTTATGTAAACCGGATGATTCATACCATGGAATCATTTATGCAGAAAAATTTGGCAAAGGTGCTTACATTACAAAAGCCACTGCCCAATTAATGAGAGATTTAGGATCCATTCAATCTCCTGAAAATTCTTTTTTATTAAATATTGGGCTTGAAACGTTACATTTACGAGTTAAAAGACATTGTGAGAATGCGATGGCGGTCGCGTCTTATTTAGAAAGCAATGATAAAGTTGCTTGGGTGAATTATCCAGGATTAAAAAATGATAAATATTATGATTTGGCTCAAAAATATATGCCAGATGGTTTATGTGGTGTCGTTTCGTTTGGATTAAATGGATCAAAAGAAAAAGCCACGACGTTTATGGATCATCTATCTTTAGCTGTAATTGCTACACATGTTGCAGATTCAAAAACCTGTGTGTTGCATCCAGCGAGCCATACGCATCGACAACTTTCAGATAAACAATTAAAAGAAGCAGGGATTGATGGTGATTTGATTCGTTTTTCTTGTGGAATTGAGAACGCTACCGATATTATTGAAGATCTCGATCAAGCATTCAAATTTATTTAATTTGCATTTTATTAGGGGAGGTTAATATGGATCGTTTAGCAATTGTAGTACCTTGTTATAATGAAGAAGAAATGTTGTTTATTACAGCCGATACACTTTCTACTTTGTTGACAGAATTGATACATAAAAAAAAGATAGCAGAGAATAGTTTTATTTTATTTGTGAACGACGGAAGTAAAGATAAAACATGGGAACGAATTGAGCAGGAACATAAAAAAAGATCCTGTATATTTGGATTGAAACTAGCTGGAAACGTAGGACATCAATATGCACTTACAGCTGGGCTTGTATTGGCAAAAGACATGGCTGACGTCACAATTTCGATTGATGCTGATCTACAAGATGATATTATGGTGATTGAAGAAATGCTTGATAAATATTATTTGGGAAATGATATTGTTTATGGAGTGAGAAATAAAAGAAAGACTGATTCTTTTTTTAAACGTACGACCGCCCAATTTTTTTATAAATTCATGAGTTGGATGGGTGTTAAAACAATCTACAATCATGCGGATTTTCGGTTGATGTCAAAACGTGCGGTTGATTATTTCGCTAAATTTGAAGAAACGAATTTGTTTTTACGCGGAATGATGCCATTGATTGGTTATAAAACAGATAGTGTATATTATGAAAGAAAAGAACGGGTCGCAGGAGAAAGTAAATATCCTTTGAAAAAAATGATTTCTCTTGCTATAAACGGAATTACTTCCTTTAGTGTGAAACCAATTACTTTTATTTTTAATATTGGGATTGTTATTATTTTCTTTTGTATAATAGCAGGAATATATGCGCTAATATCACATTGCACAGGAAATGCAGTGCCAGGATGGACTTCTTTAATGTTGTCACTATGGTTTCTAGGTGGCGTTCAATTATTATGTATAGGATTATTGGGAGAGTATATAGGAAAAATATATATTGAAGTGAAAAAAAGACCTCGATATAATATTGAAACAATTTTAGATGATTCGAATCAACAATAGCAATGGGGAGGAAATGTTTTGAAAATCAAAAATAAGCAGTATGCTTGGTTAGATATAGTCATACTTGTCATTCTTGCAGTGTTTGGAATTTTTATTCGCTGGATTAATGTATCAAATATGACAGATTTTCCTATGATAATTAATAATGCTTTAATTTTAGAAACATCGCAAATGACAAATTCTATGTTTTCCATGGAATCCATTTACACAAGTATATTTTCTTTCTTTTTTTCTTTTGTTGGAAATAAAATAGAATTAGCAATATACTTTCAAATTGTTTTACAAGTACTTGCCATTTTTTTGCTTTATTTTTCCATTAAAGAAATAACAAATTGCTTATGTGCATGGATTAGTTATGCGATTTTTATTGCATCCCCATTTTTTTTGGCTCTT
Organism: Lachnospiraceae bacterium; assembly: GCA_041596215.1. GTDB lineage: Bacteria > Bacillota > Clostridia > Lachnospirales > Lachnospiraceae > JBFHIZ01. Next base: position 631 of record JBFHIZ010000022.1, on the reverse strand, counting down.
TCCATTAATCAGTTATTTTTTCTATTCTTTTCTATTCTTTTTGCATTATCTGCTTTTTTCACATATAGGATTGCAGATGAAAATCGATCACTTACAGGCAAATGGATATTTAGTTTGTTTCTTGCTCTTGTTTTTTCGCAATTCATGGTTGTGGATGATATTTTTCTTGTTTTAATAATATTTGGATTTGCATTAACAATTATTTATCCAAATGCAAGAAAAGAAAACGTATTAAAAACTCGTATAATGATACCTTTTTCTTATCTGATGGGAGTAATACTTTCAATATGCGCCTATGTTTTTTCTATATATAAAATTGAAAAAGAACCTTTATATGATGCAATTCAAGAAGTTATAACAAACATCATTATGAAAAATTCAAAACATTCTTTTTTTCTTCAGGAATTAAAAATAAGTGTTGGGGAAAATCCTTTCCTTATTTATATATTATGTAGTATCTTTCTTTTGCTTTTTCTTTTTTCATTCTTACCATATACAAGAAAAAGTGCAATTACTATAACTTTATTATTACTTGGATTTGTAAGTTTTCCAATCTTTTTTACAACAACAATCAGCCCATTAATGGAGATTGCTGTATTGGCATGTATCCTTCTTGTTTTGGGTATACAAG
>JBFHIZ010000021.1:0-38877 GCA_041596215.1 Lachnospiraceae bacterium | reverse complement strand
AGTTTGGATGATTCCTCAAAAAGTTCTGCGATTTTAGTAAATGGAACCAATGCCATTTTGAATATAGAAGATTGTGATATTGTCACATTGGCAGGACATGCATATATTGGGACCAAAAAAGAAAATTTGGGGGCGACTGGTACCGAAACAAATGTGGGAAATGATGTGCTTATGGGAGAATCCATCAGTGTAAAAAGTAATCAATTATTATATTTGGTACCATCTGAATGTATTGGTGTATTAAATGCAACGGGAAATTCGGTAAACAATAAAAATCCATTAACGGCTAGTGAATATCAAGAAATCATTTCGGATTCTTCAAAATATACGGAAATTGATGATACAATCATGGTTTCTAAATTAGGAACAACCTTGGCCCCATACCTTAGCTATAATCAGGTCACCTCATTGCCAGAAGTAGAAAAAGTCTTTGTTACTACCAATGCAGAAACTTTAGTGTATTATTATATGAGTTTTAATAGTGAGAATGCAGCAAATGATTATTTTAATAATTATTATGAAATCAATAGTGAACATATATTGGATTATTTGGATTTTTATTCTAATGGAATTTCCATTGAAAATCCAGAACTTATGCTTCGGATGCAGCTTGCAGGGAATATGCTTAAGTATAACGAAGCAGAAAATACCGCTACGCTACAAACGAATACGTTAACGAATGCATCTGAGAAATTAGAAGGCGCAAGTACTTTGTATGAACGGATGAAAGATTCACTTTGTACCAAGCTTGTTTCAAATTATGCGGAACTTACCAACGTGTATTCTTCGGATTTGTCGCAGAATATTGTTTTTGATAATATCGTAAATGAGGCATCCATGGTATCGTTTATCGAATTGCAAACGGCAAGTTTTTTTGGCTCTTCCAAAGGGTATGTATTTACAGAACTTTTAGATGATACCAAAGCACTTGTTATTAATAATCCATCGGAAGTCTATGTGTATGAAGCTTCAGCGGGGTCGTTTATGGAAAATGTACATCTGATTATTGCGACAGGGGATGTTCGTGTGAATTCGAATTTTGAAGGTTTGATTTTATCGAATGGGGTGGTAACCTTAGCGGATAATGTAAGTGTAATATCAAATAATGCCTATGTAAAAGAGGCTCTTCGATTGACAGCGGAGGAAGGTGGTACAACATATTCGGTGATTGAATTTTTGCGGGACGGTACCGATTTATTAAAGATAGAAGGAACAGATGAAGAGTATGAGTCAGTGAAACTTGCAGATTTGGTCGTTTATGAAAATTGGAAGAAAGAGTAGTGGTATGAAAGCAATGAAAAATAATCAAGGATACAGTTTGGCTGAGTTAGTAACCGTAATTGCGATTATGGTAATTCTTGTTGGATTTATAACCATGTCAGTATCAATTTTAATTGGTTGGGACGCAAAAGAGTGTGCAGAAGATATCGAAGGTCATTTAAATAATGTTAAAACAAATGCACTATCCAAATTAGATGCAGAACTTCGTCTTTCAAGAGAGGCGACGACGCAAGAATACATAATTGCTTATGTGGAATATGCATACCAGGATGATGGCTCTGGAAATTTTTTTAAAACGGATTCTACGATAAGAGAATATCGATTAGGGAAAAAGAAGGTAGATATTAAATGTGTTTTTGATGATGGAAGCAGTGTGACAATTTCAGATCTTATCAATATATCCATCGGATTTAATCGCAGCTCAGGTGCATTAACAGAAGTTAAAATCAATGATTTTACTAGAACAAATACATATTGCACAAGTATAGAAATTACAAGAGGAAACACGACGTATGTAATACAGTTAGTTCCAAAAACAGGGAAAATATCGGTCGAAAAAAAATGAGATTCTTTGCTTAGGAGAAAAACATGAAGAGTAACAATAAGGGGTTTTCGTTAGTTGAATTAATCATAGCAGTAGGAATGTTTACAATCGTTGGAGCAATGATTGTTTCTTTTGTTGCAATTAGTACAAGAACATATACAAATATAAGTTCGGAAATTGATGTGCAACAAGAAGCACAGCTAACCATGAATCAAATAAAAGATTTGGTGATTGATACCAATCGAGCGGTAGCTTATGGATTGGAAGCACCGGACCCTTCTAATATGAAAGAATTTACGAAAATAGATGAAACCAATACGGAAACAAGTATTATTTCTTCCTGGATTGCAGATGGTGTAAACGAAAATTATATTAAAAAGGTTCTTGTAATTTATAGCGAAGAAAACATGACGACAACGCAAGCAGATGGGACACTTGTATCGTCTTACACATATCCTATTATTAAAATAATATATGATTCGAATAAAAACCAGCTCTTTTATGCAGAACAGACATTTTCAGATGTTTCTTTGATTGATATTTCGTCTTTCGGAACAGCTTCTACCGACATATATTTATTATCAGAATATGTTACAAATTTTCAAGTGGATTTAAGTGATATTTTGAATTCCCAAGTGGATTTAGAAGTGGATTTTTCTTCATCTTCCCAAGCGGGAGTTGGAAGAGAGTATTTTTCAACACCAACAATTAATTTACGAAATAAGATAATTGTTAGTGAAAACTTATCAGAAATTTATACCAATACCGAGGTAGAAATGAATTCTTTCGTACTCGGTATTGATATCTTGAAAGAAGGAACAATTATTCATGGAGATAGTATTCAACTAGGCAGCAGTATCACTTATACGGCAGAAGTGGAAGCACAGTATGGAGCATCGGATGCATATACCTGGAAATTAACGGGAGATGCTTCGGGTTTTAAAAGCACAGTATCTGGAGCAGGAGAAGTAACGGTGCCTTTGGATGAACCCTCTAGTACGTTAACATTGACGGCGATAGCGGTTGGAGACACAACAAAAATTGCAAGTATTCCAATTACCATATCTGGAGAGATAAGGCCTACGAATATTTCCATTACTTCTTCTGAAACAGCAATTATGGGGAATGCCGATAGCATTCGTAAAATATATACATTTACTGCTGTTACTACTTACACAGATGGTTCCACAACGACGGGTGGGGAGGTAAATTGGACCGAACCTTCGAATATGCCTAGTGGAGCTTATACGACCGTAAATGCGAAAGGACAAATGCTTCTATATTTAATGGCAAATGGCGGATTACAGGACTATGTAGTATCGGTTCGTGCAACGGAATTAAATGTGGCAGGAGGAATCGTTTCGGCTACAAAAATAGTTACACCGGGGGATTTATCCTATGTGGAACCTTCGATTATGACGGTGAATATAACGCCGAATGGAGATACTATTTCAAGAGGTGATTCAAGAACGCTTACGGCAAGTGTGTCTGATTTTACAGGAAATGAAGATAATTTAAATTATACGTGGGAAATCTTAGAAGCGGAAAGTGTTGGATTTTCAGGATCTGGAATTAATAGCATTAATAAAGTGCATCTTGAAGATGCGGGTTCTACTGGAAAGCAAAAGAAACTTGCAATTGATAAAGATTTAAATTGGGCAGAAAGTTTTACGATAAAAGTGAAAGTAACGGCATATGATAATGTGGTAGGAGAGATACAAGAAGATAGTTTTATTGCATATTATTATGTAACACCGGTAACTATCGATATTACAAGAGTTTCTTCGAAAATACAAAGCTGGCGTTATCAAATGCGATTAAAATATTCATTAAATCATGTAATTTTAGACAACAAGGATTGGGATGATGTGAATCGTAGCTTTACCTTTTCTGGCGTTGGGTATCAACATTGGGGGGATTATCATGACATGACGTTTGATCACGATGATATTAGCCCAGAATCGCAAAAAATAGTCAATAAATCCATTGCTGTAGGTGGTGTATATGCATATGCTAATGGAGGATATATTACAACAGCATACTTTACTTTTGATATGGAGTATAAGGATAGTAAGATATCTAGTGCGATAACAGAAATTGAGTGATATTTGTGATGCAAGGAGAAATTATGAAAAGAAAGCAAAGAAAAAAAATAGTTGTTTCAATAATTGCATTTTTAATCATGCTTAGCGTGGTTGGTGGATTTTTTGTAATCCAACAAAAAGAAGCATATGCAAAACATACACTTCCGGGGATTGAAACAATTTCTGCGAACACAGGGTACTATGATCCATATATTATTTTGGAAGTAGTAGAAGATAAAAAAGACGCGTCACTTGGCTATTTCATAGGTGGAGAAGAACCGATAAAAGATGGAAAGTCAATAAAAGATTATTCAACGGAAGCGGAACGCAACGTTGATTTTCCGAGCGATGTAGCAAATCTAGTTCCAGATAGCTATGATAATTTGCAGGGAAAGGCTTTTGATGCAACCTTGATTAGTTCTGCAGGAACGACAAATTCAGTGGATATTAAAGGTGAATATATAGAAAAAACAAATGGTAATTATAGATTGGTAGAATCACCTGCATCGTATGTTCCTTATGATGAACTCGTGCATCTAACGGAGCAAAGATATGATTTATATGCAACGTTTCTAGATGAAGGAAATGGAAGTTATATTCCAACATTTACAGAAATCGGGTCGCTATTATCGGATATTACAATCGATGGAAAGCAATATAAGAATTATTGTAAATATGAAATTGATTCCTATAATGCGGTTGTTCTTGATGAGACAACGGATTTGTCTATATACGAGGGAGAGATGATATTTGATGCGACACCAGCAGGATATGTATACAAGGGAAAAGTAGTATCTCAAAATATCGCTGGAGAGCCTTCTGCATATGTTCTTGGAGCAGATGGAGTAAAATACATATTTGAAGATTCTTCACTCTATACTGGATATACGCTCATTTCAGCAGCGATTGGAACGTACGAAATGCTTTCCTTTGTTTTTAATCCTGCAGCAGGTACTTATTACATATCTTCTTTCACAAAAGCATTGGCTGATGATATGACGGATTTTTCATATGAGGAATCTTGGTTTGCAACGGATGTAGGGGCTTATGTGCAGGATACGGCAGCGACTAGTGAATATATATATGTTACAGATGCAAGTGGAAATTTAACATGGCAAACAGATTATTCACTAGGAACAATTTCAACTTATTCGTATTCGGGAGGCTTTGATAACTATGAATGGTTTAAAAAGCAGGTGTTTGATCGGGAAGAGTCTGAGATTGCAGATTTGGTGATCGATGTAAAAACGGTTACGATGGAGGAATTAAACACCTATAATCTAGATTTGGTTGATATGGTATATTTTGCGGGAATTGACTCGGAATATAGTGTAGATATATCGGATGCACAAGCGATTGCTCTTTATACCAAATTAGTGGAGGAAAATTTTCCAATTGTTTTGAATCGCTCGATACATGAAATTATGATAAATAGAGTGGGAACATATTCTAACATGCAAAAACTGGATTATTTATTAACGCAGTCAAGTTATGAATTAATCGACGAGTCCGCACTTATTTCTAACTGGACAAGTATGGCTTATTGGGATGCAATGCCTGCTACGATTCGCGTAGCGGATGCAACATATGGTTTGAATTATGTAAATCAAGCATTTTATATGTATGATGATACGAATTATGAGGGTACGGGAGCAATACCATTTGTAAACGAAGATTTTATAAATGCATTTTCTGATTCTATGGTCTCACAAGGCTTTCAAGAAGTAATCGATGAAATTGTGTCAGAAAATTTTTACATTCAAATTGCAGGGTATATTGATACGTTACCGGAAGAAGTAACAAAGGCTGGTGCTCTTAGGTATATTATAAATTATGGTTATAAACGTAATGTAATTAAATCTAGAATTTCAGTACTAGAGATAGAACCTTGTTATAGCTATAAATATTCGGATAGTGAGCTAGGAACAGTTGTCACTTTAAATAAAGCGGCAGATAATAAAACGGGAACAAGTAGAACAACATTTACCAATGTTGTGGTAGACCGAAAAATACTAACAAACACTTATATTGCTGAGAATTGGGCAACGCAATTTATAGATAATCAGGATAAAATTGAACTAACCCAAACGTATACAGGTGAGTTTATAGGAAAAATTGAGGATTTAAATGAGAGTTATGATTTGATTTATATTGGACTTGACACAAGTACAATGAATACAGAATTGAATTATAGTGGTGGTACTTATTATAAATCAGAAAATACGTTATATAATAATTCTTCACTTGATGGATTAATATATAATCATTCGGGAGATTATTTGACAATGACGAATTCCTATGTGCTACGAGGCTTGTTAAATCCAGAAGATGTTTCCTTAGAAAACAGTATGGAAGGATATGGGAAATATGCGTTATCCGGGAATGATATTACATTAGAAAAATATAATGCATTATGCGAATATATGGATGCAGGATATCCCATTATTTTTGCAGATGGTTTTTATAATTTGGATGTAGATGGAATAGCAGTTTCAGTAAATACAAGTAAAATAGATTCGGCTTCTTATATGTACAAAGTTGCAAAATATGCTTTGGATCAAGGCTATTTTGGAGGAAACGTTAATGTTGATCAAAACATAACAAATGATACGACGGGGACGGGAGCAAAAGAAACGTTAGCAAAATATTTGAATATATCAAAGTTATCAATTGATTTAACTGCGGTACCGACGGTGTATGATGGAACCTTGTCATCTCCTTCTTATTTATCAAAAACAGGAGGATCTTATGTATTAGAATATCAATTCCAATTAAAGGATGACTCGGCAATTATCGATGAAAATACAAATTATGATGTGGAGTTATATATTGATTCTAGTGTGGATGGAAGATTTTATTCAGATGAAGAGATTTTAGGATTGAAAATTTATGAATTAAAAAACGGCTCCTATGTACAGGTTTATCAAAATGATGGGAAGTTTAATTTGGTAGCAGGTAAATATTATAAATTATTAAGAGAAGTTCCAACTGGATATGTTGGAGTACTACCATGGAAATTAGTGTTATCTAGAAATGATAATGCACTTGTTCGTAAATCAGTAACTGGATATACGGCAATAGCAACCGAAACAGTAAATAGAGAAACTATAAAAGTTTTACAATTACTTGCAACAACAGATTATGCAAGTAACAATTGGAATTTGGAAACCAGTAGCAGTTTTTCCGCATTATTAGACCAAGTGCAAGATTTTGATATTCAAATTACAGCTGTGCCTGTTTCTGATTATATTCAAAGTGGGACACAGACAAATGCTTCGTTACATTATGATTATCTTGATGACTATGATATGTTAGTAATTGGATTCTCCGATGGGTATTCATTTAGTGCACCAGAAGTAAGTAATACGACAAGTAGAGAAAATTTGCAAGCAAATGCAGCGTTAGCGATTCGGCAGTATATTAGCGAAGGACGAAGTGTATTATTTACGCATGATACAACCTCGTATTGTAATACCACGGATTTTCAAAATAATACGAGAAGCGATGGAAGTAAAAAATCTAGCGATCCAAATAAAAGTGCATGGTTATGGGGATATGATTTCAATCGTTATGTAAGGGATGTTGTAGGAATGGATCGATATGGAGTGCTTCGTAAAGTGGATGGATTGTCTCCAGTAAATACGGTATATGATACCATGTGGGTTGCAAAAACCTTACAAGAAAATGGAAGCACCTACCCATATACACAAGGGTATAATAACCAGACGGTTGTACAGTATGCGAGTGATAATGATTATGTGTATACAACCAGACCCAATGTTGCCGGAAGTGGTGGGCAATACAGTAATGCAATGTATGTTACAAAAACTAATGAAGGACAAATTACAAGATATCCTTTTGACATTCCAGAAGAATTTCAAGTGACAAAAACACATAGACAATACTATCAACTGAATTTAGATACGGATAGTAAGGATGCTATTAAAGATGATGATATTGTTGTGTGGTATTGTATTTCGGATGTATCAGGGACACAAGATATTTATGAAACCAATCCGAATGATGTTCGAAACAATTACTATATATATAATAAAGGGAATGTGACGTATTCTGGAGTTGGGCATTCTACTGTTTTAGATGAAAGAGTAACGGAAATGAAACTCTTTGTAAATACAATGGTTGCAGCATACAATGCGGGAGTACATCCACCAAAAGTAACTTATAAAGATGGAGCAGATGAAGATGCAGGAGTGATTGAATATTTATATCTTCCATATGATGAGGTACTTGATGCTTATGTGGATACCACAGCAGATATTTACTTTGATATTGCAGACACAAGTTTTGTACAAGGAACAAAATCAATAACCGCATATTATTATCTAGAGGTAGCGACGGCATCGACGGGAACGATTTCTGAAATTGTTGATGGAGAGCAACGATACTTACAAGAATTCACACCAAGTGAAGTCACAAATGTAAGGACCGGAGTTTCTCTTACAGGAGATGCAGTTCATTCGATGGAAAACGATGCACGCTATATGTTTACATTGACGGCAGAGCAGTTGAATTTATTAAATAAGAATCGAGCAAATGTTTATATTGGTGCAAAAACAACTTATACAAGATCATCGGGAAGTGGAGACGTAGAGGTTTCTGAGACCCAATTTGGTTATTATAGTGTGGCGGTTTTAAAGGCACAATTATTTGAATTAGAGTAAAAAAAGAGCAATGCGAAAGAACTATTTTTCGCATTACTTTTTTTGAGTTTCTTGCAAACTGAGAAAATATAGTGTATAGTATGTCACAATTGCATATGTTCATACGTAAAAAAAGAAAATTAATAAAATAATAAGGGGAAATTATATGGCAAAATACCTAGTAATCGTGGAGTCACCAGCAAAGGTAAAGACAATTAAAAAATTTTTGGGTTCAAATTATCAAGTATGTGCAAGTAATGGTCATGTAAGGGATTTACCAAAAAGTCAATTAGGGATAGACGTTGAAGGTGAATATGAACCAAAATATATTACCATTCGTGGAAAAGGGGAAATTCTTGCAAAACTTCGAAAAGAAGTAAAGAAAGCAAATAAAATATATCTTGCAACTGACCCTGATCGTGAGGGGGAAGCAATTTCATGGCATTTGTCGAATGCGTTAAAATTAGAAGATAAAAAAGTACATCGGATATCATTTAATGAAATTACAAAAACGGCAGTAACCGAAGCAATAAAAAATCCCAGAGATATTGATATGGATTTGGTTGATGCACAACAAGCTAGAAGATGTTTAGATCGTATTGTGGGATATAGTATTTCTCCTGTGTTATGGGGAAAAGTAAAACGGGGACTTAGTGCGGGGCGTGTACAATCGGTTGCACTTCGAATAATATGTGATCGAGAAGAAGAAATCAATGCGTTTATTCCAAATGAATACTGGTCGTTGAATGCAGAGTTAAAAGTAGATGATTCGAAAAACTTAATTACGGCAGCTTATTATGGGGAAGGAAATAAAAAGAAAACTATTTCTTCAGAAGAAGAGGCGCAAAAAATACTTGATGAGGTAAAGAAAGAAACGCTAGTGATTTCTGATGTGAAAAAAGGGGAACGAGTAAAAAAATCACCACTTCCATTTACCACATCAACATTACAACAGGAAGCGAGTAAAGCTTTAAATTTTTCGACAAAAAAAACAATGCGTATTGCACAGCAATTATATGAAGGTATTGATATTAAGGGAAATGGAACGGTAGGTTTGATAACTTACTTGCGTACGGATTCTACAAGAATTTCTGATGAAGCGAAAGAGAATACTTTTACTTATATTAAAGAGACCTATGGGGAGGAATTTGCAGAAAACTTAGGGAAGAAAGAAAAAAGTAAAGGGAAAATACAGGATGCACATGAAGCAATTCGACCAACTGCAATAGAAAGAGAACCGCTAGCGATTAAGGAATCTCTTTCAAGGGATCAGTATCGGCTATATCGTCTGATATGGAAACGTTTCGTTGCTTCTCGAATGAAACCAGCTATATATGAAACGGAATCTGTAAAAATGGATGCAGGAAAACATCGATTTACATTTGCTGCAGGGAAGGTGATTTTTGAAGGATTTTTAAATGTATACAAAGAAGCAAATGAAGAAGATACTGCTCTTGAGGAAGAATATCACACATTTGTAACGATGGATAGTAAAATAGAAGTAAATGAATTTGATAAAAAGCAACATTTCACGCAACCACCAGCACATTTTACAGAAGCTTCCTTAGTACGTACACTAGAAGAACTGGGTATAGGACGTCCAAGTACTTATGCACCAACGATTTCAACAATTATGGATCGTAGATACATAATAAAAGAAGGGAAAAAATTATTTGTCTCTGAATTAGGAGAAGTGGTAAATGGAATCATGAAACAAGCATTTGCAAGTATTGTAGATGCAAATTTCACAGCAAATATGGAAGCACTTCTTGATAAAGTTGAAGAAGGTAGTGTGGCTTGGAAAAGCGTGATATCGAATTTTTATCCAGATTTAGATCTCGCAGTCAAGAATGCGGAAAAAGAATTAGAGAGTGTAACGATTGCGGATGAAGTATCCGATGTGATTTGTGAAGAATGTGGAAAAAATATGGTGATTAAGTATGGACCACATGGAAAATTTCTAGCATGTCCAGGATTTCCGGAATGTAGGAATACGAAAACATATTTAGAAAAAATCGGAGTTCCATGCCCAAAATGTGGAAAAGAAATCGTGATTCGAAAGACAAAAAAAGGTAGACGGTATTATGGGTGTGAAGACAATCCAACCTGTGATTTTATGGTGTGGCAGAAACCAACGACAACAAAATGTGAAAAATGTGGAAGCGTTATGCTTGAACGAGGGAATAAACTTGTTTGTTCAAACGAGGAATGTAAAGCAGTATTAGAAGTAAAACCAGATTAAATATTCACGCATTTCAATGCATTTTGATAAATTATATGATAATACAAGTAAAATGCGTAAAAAAAATAAATAAACTAAAGAAAACATTAAATAGTTGAACCATTTAATTGCGTGTGATAGAATACTAAATATATATAACAACAATAAGCACAAGGAGGTTCCTATGAGAAGCGTTCAGTTATTAGATAAAACCAGAAAAATTGGGAAACTACTTCACAACAATAATTCTAGTAAAGTAGTGTTTAATGATATTTGTAAAGTAATGAAAGAGATATTAGACTCTAATATTTTGGTATTAAGTAGAAAAGGGAAAGTTTTAGGAATTAGTCAGATAAATAAATCGGATGAACTACGAGGACTTATTGCAAATGAAGTAGGAGAATTTGCAGATGCGACGTTAAATGAAAGATTTTTGGGAGTCCTATCAACAAAAGAAAATGTAAATTTAGCAACTTTGGGATTTGAAGAAGGAATTGTAAATAAGTATCAAGTAGTGATTTCACCGATTGAAATTGCCGGGGAAAGATTGGGTACTCTTTTTGTATATAAAGAAGGAAAACCATACGATATTGACGATATTATTTTGTGTGAATATGGAACTACAGTTGTCGGATTGGAAATGTTACGTGCAGTAAGCGAAGAAATGACAGAAGAAAACAGGAAAGTAGCGGTGGTGAAATCTGCTGTTAATACCTTATCTTTTTCTGAAATGGAAGCAATTGTTCATATTTTTGATGAATTAGAAGGCGTTGAAGGAATTTTAGTTGCAAGTAAAATTGCGGATCGTGTAGGAATTACTAGATCTGTTATTGTAAATGCATTACGAAAATTTGAAAGTGCAGGCGTTATTGAATCGAAATCTTCAGGAATGAAGGGGACGTATATTAAAGTTGTTAATGATTATATTTTTGAAGAAATTGAAGAAATTAGAAAAAAGAGAATTAAGAAATAAGAAGCTTGAAATTAATAAATATAATAGTGGTTATGAATATAGACGACGGAACGTTTATAATAGAGTAAAAGGATTTACGGTAGGTAGAGTAAATCCTTTTTTTGTATGAAAAACGTAAGGGAAAGGCTAAAGAAAAGAAAAGTAAGAATATATATAGTGGATTTACAAGAAAAACACACAATATAGGGTATATATTTATAAAAAAACCTTGAGTTTTTTGTCAAATTAATTATAATAGAAGAGAGAAGATTTATAAAAATATTTGTTTACTTTAAGAAAAGGGAGAAGGAGAAAATAGGATGATTAATACCAATGTTTTTGATTATGTAAATATTCTTGATAAAGCGGCAGATGCTGCGTGGACTAGAAACGAAACCATTGCAAATAATATAGCCAATGCATCCACTCCAAACTATAAAAGACAGGATGTTTCATTTGAATCAAATTTACAACGAGCATTATTAGCAACTGGCGAAGATTCCTTACAAAATATGGTGAAGGATGTGGATCTTAATAAAGTGGAAGCAGATGTATATACGGATGCAAAAAACTTTTCTTATAGATTGGATGGAAATAATGTGGATATTGACACAGAAAATGTTGCGATGGCTGAGAATCAGATCAAATATCAAGGATTAATTAATTCCATCAACAATCAATTTAGCAATTTACAAAGCGTGATGAAATAGGAGGTAACAAATGAGTATGTTTGATTCTTTTGATATCAATGCATCAGGAATGACGGCACAAAGGTATCGTATGGATATTATTTCGGAAAATGTTGCAAATGCGAATACGACAAGAACAGAAGACGGAACACCATATCGTAGAAAAGTGGTCACCTTTGAATCCATTGGAAAAGAAGGCTCATTTAGCCGTATTTTTGATTCGGCTAGGGACAGTGTAGCTGGTGGAGGGGTTCGAGTAGATTCGGTCGTAGAGGATACTTGGACAGAAGAAAATATGGTATACGATCCATCACATCCAGATGCGGATGAAAATGGATATGTTACATATCCTAATATTAATACAGTTACGGAGATGACAAATTTAATTGATGCAAGTAGAGCTTATGAAGCAAATGCAACTGCATTTTCTGCAAGCAAACTAATTGCAAATAAAGGATTAGAAATGGCATAATTTGGAGGAGAGATAAATGGATATTACAGCATTAAGTGGTTTACAAACAGGTTCCTTAGATAGTGTGGGATCTCTTTCTTCTGTGAGTCAAAAGACGGATACACAATCTGATATATTTGGATCTTTGTTAGATTCTGCATTAAGTAATTTGAATGATACCAATAGTTACATTGCAGATGCAAATACGGAGCAAGTAAAACTTGCAATGGGAGAAACTGAAAATACGCATGATTTAACAATTGCAATGCAAAAAGCTTCAACCGCTTTGCAATACACCGTTGCAGTTCGTGATAAAGTGTTAGCAGCATACAAAGAAATAATAAATATGCAGATATAGATTCAGAATAGGTAGGGGAGCGGGAGAAAAGACGCATGATGGATAGAATTAAAGCACTTGGCATTCGAATAAAAGAGTGGTGGAATGGATTTGAGCCGAAACAAAAAACAATTATAATCTCGATAGCTGCAGGTGTAATTGTTATGTTTACGCTCCTTATTTTTTTACTTGGAAGGCCACAATATGAAATATTAATTGTGTGTGAGGATACGAATGAAGCAGCCCAAGTAACCGAGCTTTTAGGGGAAGAGTACACTTATACAACAACACAGGATGGACTTACCATTAGTGTTCTTGAAAGCCAAGCTGCAGAGGCAAGAATTTTATTAGGAGCTAATAATATTACGGCAGCAGCATATGGGATTGACAATGTATTTAGTGGTGGGTTTGGAGAAACGGAATCTGATAAAGAAAAAAAGTATTTATTATATAAGGAAAGCAAGTACGAGGAAGATATTGAAGCGTTTGATTTTGTGAAATCGGCACGTGTGAATTTATACCAGGCTGATAATGATGGGACACTACTTTCCGCAGCTACGGAAAGCAATGCAAGTATTATATTAGAGACGGAAGGAACGGTTCCTGATGAAGCAGCGGTTGCGATTGCTAAAGCAATTGCGAATGCGTTGGGAAATTCAAATACAGATAAAGTTACGATTATTGATACCGAAGGAAATCTTTTGTTTTCAAATGATTCGGATTATTCGGCTGCAGGAAGTGCAAGTACACAATTAAAAGTGAAAAGTCAGTTAGAGACTATTGTGAGAAATAATGTGCAACGAGTTTTACTTGGCACATATTCGGATGTACAAGTTGCACCAAATCTAGTGATTGATTTTTCATCCACAGAATTAGCATCGGAAGATTACTCGGCACCGGATGGCCAAGATCAAGGAATGCTCGATTCCGCTGATATTTATACCGAGGATTCGACAAGTGGAACGGGTGGAGTGCCAGGAACGGACTCGAATACGGACCAGACTTATGTGTTTGAAGATAGTTCGGAATCGAACAGCTCAATTTCAGATGAACATTATGATTATTTACCAAATAAAACAGTTACTAAGCAAGAAATACCTGCAGGAGCAATTCTTGAAGAACAATCTTCCGTTGCAGTTTCTGCAATTTCCTATAAGATTGTAAAAGAAGAAGATGTCAAAACACAGGGACTATTAAGCGGATTAACTTGGGAGGAATATAAGTTAGCAAATTCGGATTCGGTAAAACTGACGGTTGATGAAGAGTTATATGGATTGGTTTCGGATGCTACGGGAATTGATTTGGATGATATTACAATAATTGCATACGAAGAACCGATTTTTTATGATGAAGATGGTTTGAATATTGGCTTTGCTGATGTGGTTCAAATTCTAGTTTTTGTTTTAATTATCGGTCTTCTTGCGTTTGTTGTATTGCGAAGTATGGCGAAAAACAAAGGCGATGGTACAGAGGAAGAAGAACTTTCCGTGGAGACATTATTACAATCTACGCCGGAAGATAATGTAGAGGACATTGGAGTGGAATCCAAGTCAGAAACAAGAAAAATGATTGAAAAATTTGTTGAAGATAATCCAGAAGCGGCAGCTAATTTGTTGCGAAATTGGTTAAACGAAGACTGGGGGTAAAAATGGCTAGAGGAGAAGAACGAATATCGGGGATTCAAAAAGCAGCAGTGTTATTAATTGTGCTTGGACCGGAACGATCGGCTATGATATTTAAGCATTTAAAAGAAGAAGAAATTGAAGAATTAACGTTACAGATTGCAAATACAAGAAGCATTACTCCACAAGTGAAAGATGATGTCATTAATGATTTTTATGAAATCTGTTTGGCTCAGCAATACATTGCAGAGGGCGGTATTGGTTATGCAAAAGAACTGTTGGATAAGGCACTGGGAGTGGAAAAAGCAGAAGATGTAATTAGTAAATTAACGGCGTCCTTACAGGTTAAACCATTTGAATTTGTTCGAAAAACGGATGCATCACAATTATTAAACTTTATTCAAGATGAACATCCACAGACAATTGCTCTCATCTTGTCCTATCTTTCTCCACAGCAGGCTTCACAAATTTTGTCTTCCCTTACGCCTGATCGACAAGCGGATGTTGCAAAACGTATTGCATTGATGGATCGAACATCACCAGATGTTATTAAAGAAGTGGAAAAAGTATTAGAATCTAAACTCGCAAGTTTGGTAAACCAAGATTACACCATTATTGGCGGTGTGGATGCTGTTGTAGAAATTTTAAATACGGTGGATCGTGGAACAGAAAAACATATTATGGAAAATCTGGAAATCGAAGAACCAGAACTTGCAGATGAAATTCGTAAGAAAATGTTTGTATTTGAAGATATTTTATTGCTGGATGATCGTGCAATACAAAGAGTACTTCGGGATGTTGATAATGGGGATCTTGCAATGGCACTTAAGAGTGCAAATGAACAAGTGCAAAACGCAATCTTTAATAATTTGTCAAAACGTTTGGCAGTAATGATTAAAGAAGATATGGAATTCATGGGACCGGTAAGAATGAAGGATGTAGAAGAGGCACAACAAAAAATTGTTAATATTATACGTAAGTTAGAAGATTCTGCTGAAATTGTTATTTCTAGAGGTGGAGGTGACGAGATTATTGTCTAATAACCTATATAAGTCAAGATGGATTGTTTCCAATCAAAATAATGATAAACGAGTAATTGATTCTAACGAGCTTGTTATAAAAAAAATTGAAGAAGAACGAAAAAGACAGGAACAAAAACGAAAGCTTTTACAACCAGATTTACAAACAGATTTTGAAGAAGGATTGCAAGCAAAGCAGGTAGGAGCCTTATTCGATGATATAGAAGAACAAACGGAATATGTTATGGAGAAGGACCTAGCGGAAAAAGAATTGGAATCGCAACCGAAAGTAGTGCAACCTGAGCCAAAGGTATATACAGGACCTTCACCAGAAGAACTTGTGGAAAAAGCAAAACAAGAGATTGCATTTATGAAGTCACAAGCCGAAGAAGAAATTAACCAAAGGAAAGCAGAGGAACTTGAAAAAGCGAAAGAAGCTGGTTACGCAGAAGGAAAGAAAAAAGCGGAAATGGAGTTGAGACAGAAACAAAATCAACTGGTGGAGAAAGAAAAGGAACTTACAAGTTTTTACGAAGAACAATTACATAATATGGAAACGAAGTTAGTAGATACGTTAACGGATGTATATGAACACGTGTTAGGAACGGTTCTTGAAGATTATGCACCTATAGTTTTGCATGTGCTAGATCATGCAATGCATGAAGCTGAGGATGTGAAAAATTTTATGATTCATGTCTCGAAAACGGAAGCAAATATGGTTAAGAGCAATAAGGATAAGCTGAGCAAAAATCTTTCAAATCAAATAGAAATAGAAATCATTGAAGATATGACATTGTCACCAGGTGAGGCCTATATTGAAACAGAAGGTGAAATATTTGATTGTAGTATCGATTTGCAATTGGATAATTTAGGAAGACAGATTAAAGCGTTAGCTTATCAAGCAAACACGAAATAAATGGGAATAGGATGTGGATGACATGGACGATTTTGAAAAATATAAGGAGCTTTCAAAGAAGTCTTATTATATAAAATTAGGGAAGGTGAAAAATGTAGTTGGCCTTACCATTGAATCTGCAGGACCAAAAGCAAAATTGAATGATATATGTAAAATATACCCAAGTGGTGATAGAACAAAAGGAATCATGGCGGAAGTAGTTGGGTTTAAGGATGGGAAAACTTTGTTGATGCCATATGAGTCAACGGAGGGTATTGGATTAGGAAGTTTAGTAGAAAATATGGGATATCCACTCCAAATAGAGGTAAGCAATGACCTTTTAGGGAAAACAGTGGATGGATTAGGAAGAATATATGGAACGGAAGAAGTGATTCATGGAGAAGCGTATGCAATTGAAGCGTCACCTCCAGATGCAATGACAAGGGATTTAATTGATACACCGCTGCCGTTTGGAGTAAAGGCTGTGGATGGTTTGCTTACCGTTGGAAGAGGACAGAGAATTGGTATTTTTGCAGGATCAGGAGTTGGGAAATCCACCTTGCTTGGCATGATTGCAAGAAATACAAAAGCAGATATTAATGTAATTGCATTGATTGGAGAACGTGGAAGAGAAGTAAGAGAATTTATCGAGCGCGATTTAGGTGAAGAGGGAATGAAACGCTCCGTATTGGTGGTATCAACAAGTGATAAACCTGCACTTGAAAGAACGAAAGCTGCAAAGACAGCAACGGCTATTGCAGAATATTTTAGAGATCAAGGAAAAGATGTTCTTTTAATGATGGATTCCTTGACAAGATTTTCTATGGCGCAAAGAGAAATTGGTTTGGCAAGTGGAGAACCACCGGTAACAAGAGGGTATCCACCAAGTGTATATTCCGAAATGCCAAAATTATTAGAGAGAGCAGGAAGATCGAATAAGGGCTCCATTACTGGTTTATATACTGTTTTGGTTGATGGAGATGATTTTAATGAGCCGATTACGGATACGGCAAGGAGTATTTTGGATGGGCATATTATGCTTAGCCGAAAACTAGGGCATAAAAATCATTATCCGGCGATAGATGTTTTACAAAGCATATCGCGTTGTATGAGTCAAATTGTTAATAAAGAACAGAAAGTTGCAGTAGGTAAACTTAAAAATGTATTAGCAACGTATACGGATGCGGAAGATTTGATTAATATTGGGGCATATAAAAGTGGAAGTAATCCCAATATTGATTATGCGATTAAAAAAATAGATGCCGTGAATGCATTTTTAATGCAAGAAGTTGCGGATAAAATCACCATGGATGAAACGGTGGAATGGCTTGAAAAACTATTTGAAGAGTAGGTGTAAAATGGCAAAGTTTAAATACCAAATGCAAAACATTCTCCGAATCAAAGAAAAAATGGAGGATCAAGCGAAACTTGAGTTTGCAGTTGCACAAAATGCGTATGATAAAGAAAAAGAAAAATTAACTTTTTTAATGACTCGAAATCAAAAGTATTTGGATGTTGGGAAAGAACTTCGAGCAAAAAAATTACAGGTTAGAGATATTAAGGAAAACAAAGCGGCTCTTTTGCAAATGGATTTATTCATTAAAGAGCAAGAAAAAGCGTTAATGGAAGCAGAAGTAAGGTTAGAAAAGAAAAAAGCAGAATTGATACTTGTTATGCGTGAGCGTAAGACACATGAGATATTAAAAGAAACAGCATATAATGAATATAAAATAGAAGAGCAAGCAAAAGAAAGCATGGGAATTGATGAATTAGTAAGCTATGTCTACGGAAAAAAAGGTGAATAGAATGGCAGAAAAAGTTATAAAAGACACCGTCGAAGTAAATAATCCAGCAGTAGAAAAGAAAAAATTGGCGGAAGAAAAAAAGAAGTTGGAGAAAGAACAAAAACAACAAAAAAAGGATGCAAAAGCAAGAGCGAAAGATATTGCGTTACAACAAGCAAAACTAGAAGAGGATTCTGAGGGTGGAGGCTTTTCTGCATTTCTAGTAACGGTAGTTATTGTATTTGTCTGGTTAGCGATTGTTGCAATTTTAATAAAAATGGATGTTGGAGGGTTTGGATCAAATGTGCTAACTCCTGTATTAAAAAACGTACCAGTAATTAGTTCGATTTTACCAGATGGAGGTGTCACGGACACACTAGATGGAGAAAGCTATGGCGGATATACAAGTTTAGAAGATGCGGTGGATCAAATCAAAGCATTAGAACAAGATATTGAAAAACTCCAGGCAATTAATGCTAGTGATACAGATGAAATTGAATTGTTAAAGGCAGAAGTTGAGAGATTGCAAACATTTGAAGACAATCAAGTGGAATTTGAAAGAGTAAAATTGCAGTTTTATGAAGACGTTGTGTATGCAGATAATGGGCCAGGAGCAGATGCGTATTTAGAGTATTATGAAGCAATGGATCCAACAACGGCAGAGTATTTATATAAACAAGTGGTGCAACAAATTGAGGAAAGCCAAGAGGTGCAGGATTATGCAGCTGCATATTCTGCAATGAAGCCAGCAAATGCAGCGGCTATTTTTGAACAAATGACAACGGATTTAGAGTTGGCTGCAAAAATACTTGGTGTAATGAATGAAGAGGATAGAGGAAGTATTCTGGGAGCAATGGATCCGGAAATAGCGGCAAAAATTACAAAAATTATGGAGCCAGATGATTAAGAATATAGCGGTTTCTGCCGATATATAATATAAGCCGTTTTATCGTAATAGATAAAGAGGTAAAAGAACATTGAAAACTGAAGAAAGGAGAGAATGAATGATCAGTTCACAAGTAAGTAGTATGAATACTGGTTTGATGGACCTTATGGGTACTAGTAGCAAGGTATCGATTAATTATAACATCGAAGATTTTTCGAAAATGATGCAGCAAAAATCATACAATGAGAATATGCTGAATGATACTTATGCAAAAAAAATCGATAGCAACAAGCAACCAGATTCAAAAATGGTCTCAACGAATTCGAAAAAAATTGAAAGACCAGTTGAAAAAGAAACAAAATTAGAAGAAGGAAAACTTCAGGAATCGATATCAAATGCAGTGGAAGAAATAAAAAATGAAATTGCAAAAGACTTGGATGTTTCTGTTGAAGAATTAGAACAAGCAATGGAAGCTTTAGGGGTATCGGAAATATCATTACTTGATGCAACGCAGTTACCATTAATTTTTGCACAAATCAATGGCGAAGATATGCTAAATATTCTTACGAATGAAGAATTATCGAATGATTTAAATGATTTAATGCAAATGGTAAGTGAAAAAGTAAAGAATTTGGCGAATGAATTTGGTGTCTCAAAAGAAGAAATTACCGAAATGGTAATTTTACCAGAAAAAACCGATGAATTACAAAACGTGGATGCGCAAAATGCAAATGCGTTGGAGAAAAACAAGTTAGACGAAAAACTTTTTACAGAGGCTCTTGAAAAAATTAAGGGAGACAGTAAAGAAGAAAACCAAGACACACAAAAAGATACAAAAATAAGTATGTTCAATGAAACAAAGGCGGCATCAGTAGAAATAACGAATATGGACACTACAGGAAATGATGCACAAAAAGATATGAATGGAAAAGCGGAGCCCAATGCAAACGAAGGCAAATCTTCAGAAACAAATGTTTCAGGAGTGCAAAATTTTTCGGAAAAAATCATGGAAAATATTGAATATGCGGTAAATGAAATAACTTATACGAAAGAAAGTGCGGATACGGAAGGCATTATGAAACAGATTGTTAGCCGTGTGAATGTTGTGATAAGCAAAGATGTTACGTCGATGGAGCTTCAACTACATCCGGAAAGTTTAGGAAAACTAGATTTGCAAGTTGCCATGAAAGATGGAAGGCTTGTAGCAGAATTTAAAACGGAGAACGAAGCGGTTAAAAATGTGATTGAAGGGCAATTGATTCAATTAAAAGAAACATTAGAAGCACAGGGATTAAAAGTTTCATCCGTAGAGGTAAGCGTAGCAGAACAAGGACTAAAACAAGATATGAATCAAAATTCTAAAAATCAAAAGGAATTTGAAGAAGCAAAGAAGTCAGGTGTAAGGAAAATTAATTTACAAGGAATTAGAGATCTAGATGACATCGAACTTATGCAAATGAATGAAGAAGAACAAATTGCAACAAAAATGATGTTAGAAAATGGAAATACCGTAGATTTTACGGCGTAAGGAGGTAATATGAGTTTAATAGCACCAGTTTCAGAGGGAGAAGTGTCCAGCACAACAACGACAACAACAAGCACAACGGGGACTTCATCACTTGATAAAAATGATTTCTTGCAATTATTAGTAGCGCAAATGAAATACCAAGATCCACTTGAACCAACATCCAATACCGAATATATTTCACAATATGCAACTTTTTCAGAATTAGAGGAGATGCAAAATATGTCGAGCTCAATGGATTTAACAAGAGCAAGTTCTTTGGTGGGACAGGAAGTGGTAATTAAATCAACTAGTGATACAGGAGATACATCGTATGTACGAGGCAATGTGGATTATGTACAATTAGAAAATGGAAATGCACTATTGTCAATTAATGACTCGCTTTATAGTCTTGATGATGTTTACTCAGTTGCTGACACGGATTATTTAAATGCATATGATAATGCGGTTTTGTTTATGAATACAATCGATTTATTGCCAACGGTTGTTAATACAACGTTGGATGATGAGGATACGATTTCTGCTTTACGAGAAGTTTATGATGGTATGAGTGACTACGAGAAGAGTTTTATTTTAACGGACGAAGTAGAAGAATTGTTAGAATCATATGAGGATAAAATAAGTGAATTAAAGCTTGCAGAGTAACAAAAGTAGGTTGAGTCTCATGGAGGAGCAAAAATGAAAATACAAAGTAATAGTTATCCTTCCATCGAGCAATTGCAAGATCAATTGCAAACGCAACAAAAGTCAAATGTGGTAAGTAGTTACAATGAAAAATCTTTCCAAGAAATATTAGCAGAGAAAGAGCAAGAGGTTCAAAAGGGAGAATATGCGGAAGTTAAATTTTCAAAGCATGCTACGAATCGATTGCAAGATCGAAACATTGTATTGACAAGTGACCAAGTTCAGCGGTTAGCAGAAGGTACGCAAAGAGCAGGTGAGAAAGGAATTAAAGATTCTTTGGTGGTGATGGATAAACTTGCATTTATTGTAAATATTCCCAATAATACAGTAATCACGGCAATGGATCAAATGGAAACAAAGGAAAATATTTTTACAAACATTGATGGAGCTGTAATCGTGTAGCCGGACCTTATGGAGGCTATTGTTCCCGAATGATAGAAGGAACAAAAATGCAGCGGAAATATTTAATTAGGAGGTCATTTTATTATGATGAGATCATTATATTCTGGTGTGTCAGGACTTAAAACACACCAGACCAAGATGGACGTAATAGGTAATAATATTGCGAACGTTAATACAGTAGCATATAAATCGAGTTCTGTTACATTTACAGAACTTATGTACCAAACAACACAAAATGCATCTGGACCAAATGCTTTAACTGGTACCGCAGGTGTCAATCCAAAACAAATAGGACTTGGAGTAACTTCGGGGGCAATAAGTACTTCTATTACCACGGCGGGATCAACGCAAACAACGGGAAATCCTTTTGATTTAAGTATAACGGGAGATTCTTTCTTTGTGGTAAGCGATGGAAGTAGTAATTTTTTTACAAGAGATGGATCGTTTTATGTTGATGCAGCAGGAAAT
This sequence comes from Lachnospiraceae bacterium, assembly GCA_041596215.1. Taxonomy (GTDB): domain Bacteria; phylum Bacillota; class Clostridia; order Lachnospirales; family Lachnospiraceae; genus JBFHIZ01. Next base: position 16,372 of record JBFHIZ010000021.1, on the reverse strand, counting down.
CTAGCAATGAGTAGTAATGGATTTAATGTTATGGGATGGGGAGTTGATGAAACAGGAGCTTCCATTAAACAAGATACCGTTTCTGCACTTCGAATTTTAAGTGAAGAAAACATGACTTATCCACCAGAAGCAACAACGAGTGCATATATTGCTGGAATTGTTGATAAAAACGATACCAATGTTAATTCGGAATCGGGAAAAATTGTCAATTTAACATTTTACGATAATTTAGGATATAGTTATACTGCAAAATTATCAATTAAAGCAGTGAAAAGTGGAAATGCTGGAGAATATTCTGTGGAATTAACAGATATTCTTGATGCAGATAATGAATCAATTATGGACACATACCCAGGGATATCTCTTGGATCAACTAGAGAAGATATTTATGCAGTAGAAGAAACAATCACACCGGATTCTCCTTTCGCAGTTTCAACAACAGGATTTACATTAACAACATCGGGAGTGGAGATTCCTTTTAATACGTTATATGATTCGGTAACCGGAGAATATGCAGATGAATTAGAAGATTTAGCTAATGCATACGGGTATGAGCAAGAGAGCTTCCTTAATTTAATGATACCAGTAGATGATGGATCGGGAACAATTGTAAATACAAAAATGGAAACGTTAATACAAAATTCACAGTCTGGTACGACGCCAAGCATTGAAGATGCATTAACAACAGAAACGCTTACCATAGCAGGACGCGAATATGTAGGAGCATTGATAAATTTTGATACAAATACGGGATCGTTTGAAGGGATTAACGGATTGACAACCACTTCTTCCATTACATTGGCACTCACGAATAGTGGTGCATATGGGAATTTTGATGATATATCCATCGATTTTTCAACGGCATCAAATTATGATAATGGTGGAACTTCAACCGTTGCAGCAACAAGTGGAACGACGGAAGGATTAGGAACTGGCCGTAAACTTGGAGAAATGTCAGGAATTTCAATTCAGAACAATGGATTGATTTATGCAACGTATGACAATGGCCAAACAAGATTATTAGGACAAATTGCTGTGGCAGAGTTTGCAAATGCGTCCGGGCTAGCAAAAGAAGGAGATAATCTTTATTCATCCACAATGAATTCCGGTGAATTTGATGGAATCGGGATTGATATTTCGTCAAGTGGTGGATATATGTCTACGGGTGTATTAGAAATGAGTAATGTCGATTTAGCAGCAGAATTTACAGAAATGATAACAACACAAAGAGGGTTCCAAGCGAATAGTAGAATTATTACGACCTCAGATTCCTTATTAGAAGAGTTAGTTAATCTGAAACGATAATAAGAAAAAGCAGTAATTATTGGGGGACTGATTTATAGTTCCCCATATCTTTTGCTGTGATAGGAGAAAAAATGATTGACTTAACAAAATTAAATGGAGATTCTGTTACAATTAATTGTGAATTGATTGAAACAATGGAAGAGACACCGGATACTGTTATTTCATTGACGAGTGGAAGGAAAATTATTGTAAAAGAAAGTAGACAAGAAGTCAAAAATTTAGTAAAATCGTATAGAAAGGATATTTTTGCAAGCTAAGAGCAAAATGATAGGTGGGTCACGTGGATTTAGCGTCAATATTAGGTATGGTTATTTGTATTATACTTGTAGTTATTGCAATTGTAGTAGGTGAAGGCATGGAGGCTTTAGCCCGATTTGCAGATATCAAATCTGTATTAATTACAATTGGTGGAGCATTTTGTGCGACACTTACCTCCTATTCCATGAAAGATTTTTTGAATGGATTAAAAAGTTTTACTCTAATCTTAAAGGAGCCTCAACTTAATACTCCAGAATTGATTTTAAAAATAATTGATTTATCCAATGTGGCACGTAAAGAGGGGTTACTTTCTTTGGAGGAAGCAGCAACAGACTTAAATGATGCTTTCTTGAAAAAAGGTATACTCCTTATTGTTGATGGAACTGATCCAGAGCTGGTACGTGCAATTATGGAAACAGAACTAATAAGCATTGAAGGCCGTCATAAAAAAATGATTGCATTTTGGGAAACGATTGCAGCGTTGGGACCTGCCTGGGGTATGATTGGTACCTTGGTTGGACTTATAAATATGTTATCGAATATGGACGATGCTTCTACGATTGGGCCGTCCATGTCAATTGCTTTAATTACTACTTTATATGGTTCTATGCTAGCAAATTGGATATGTCAACCAGTTGCAAATAAATTAAAGAATAATAATAATGATGAAATGATGACAAAGGAAGTAATGATTGAAGGGTTGTTATCGATTCAAGCAGGTGAAAATCCTAGAGTTATCGAAGAAAAATTGAAATCATTCTTGTCACCAGTAGATCGTTCACTTGGCAATGATGGAGGGGAAGAAGATGAGTAAAAAGAAACAAGAAGATACTCCAGCACCAGGCTCACCTGCATGGATGTCGACATACGGAGATATGATGACTTTACTTCTTTGTTTTTTTGTTTTGTTGTTTTCAATGTCTACCGTTGATGCACAAAAGTTTGAATTAATTGCCGCATCTTTTTCAAAAACATTTAGTGTTTTTTCATCTGGAGCTACGGCGATTGGAGATGGAATGCTAGTAAGCAATGGAGTAAGCCAATTGAATGAATTGGATGATTATATAAATAGTATGGGAAAAACAGCAGACGGTGATCAGGAAACGGATGATATATTATCAGAAGCGGAAATGCAACAACTTGCAGAAGCAGAAGAATTGGCAGAACGTATTTCAGAAGCTATTGCAGAAGGACAACTAGAGGAAGAAATTGATATTGATTTCACTTCACAATATGTTTTGCTTACGTTAAACGGTGCGTTACTTTTTGATTCTGGGAAAGCAGAATTAAAAACAGAAGCGTTACCGGTTATGGAACAAGTGGGAAAAATCTTAGAACGTTATGCAAAAAATGCAATCGAAGTAGAAGGGCATACGGACAATGTGCCAATTACAAGTGGAATTTATGCGAGTAATGATGTGTTAAGTGCATTTCGTGCACTTGAAGTTTTTGATTTTTTAGTAGAAAATACAAATCTTGACCCTGCAGAGATTAAACATTCGGGTCGTGGAGAATATGCACCGATTGCAGATAATACAACAGCAGCAGGAAGAGCTATGAATCGACGAGTTGAAATTAAAATTTATCATTCATTAAGTGCATATTAAAAAAAATGAAAAAAGAGGTATTATATGAAAAAAAATCTAATTTCCGTCTTAATTTTAGCATTATTAATAGTGAATGTTATACTAACAGGTGTTATGATGTTTAGTGTAACAAGTGCGTCAAAAAAAACAGCAGCACTTGTTGATGATATTGCTTCTGCACTTAATCTTGAACTTTCATCAGATAGTGCCAGTGTTGATGAAGATGTTAATGCGGTTTCCTTAGGAGATACCATTGTATATGATATTGAAGATGAATTTACTGTAAAATTGAAAAAGGGTATGGATGGAGAAGATCATTATGGTTTGTTTTCCGTTTCTCTTTCTTTAAATATTGCGGATGAGGATTATAAGGAATATGGAGAAACCGTCGCAAATTATGAAAGCAAAATTAAGAGTATTGTAATTGATGTAGTTAGTTCTTATTCAAATGATGAAGCAGATGAAAAAAAGGATGAAATGTTGGATGAAATTTTAAATCAAATTCAAACAATGTATGATTCCAAATTCATATATGAAGTTATGTTTAGAAATGTTACGTTCCAATAGCTTCGAATCAATTCTAAAAAAGGGGGTGAGTTGGAGTGGGAGATGTGTTATCTCAAAATGAGATTGACAGTTTGCTAAATGCACTTAGTACTGGCGAGTTAGACATGGAAGAAATGCAAAGTGCAAATGAAGTGAAAGTAAACAATTATGATTTTAAAAGACCAGCAAAATTTTCAAAAGAGCATTTGAGGACATTAGAAATTGTATTTGAACATTATGCCCGATTATTATCAACCAACTTACCAGTATATTTGAGAAAAAATATTCAAGTAGCGGTAACTAGCTCTGAAACAGTCACATTTTCTGAGTTTACGAATGCGTTATCAAATCCAGTTATTTTAGGAGTTATTAATTTTAATCCATTGCCAGGGAATTTGATTATGGAGTTGTCTCCAAATTTAGGGTTTGCCATGATTGATCGAATGTTAGGTGGCCAAGGACAAACGGTAATAAAAAAACGAAATTTTTCAGAGATTGAATTATCAATTATTGAAAAAATGTTAGTAATATGTACACAGCTTTTAAGAGATCCATGGAAAAATGTGTTAGAATTAAATCCAATGTTAGAGAGAATCGAAACAAATGCACAATTCGCACAGATTATATCGCCAAGTGATATGATTGCCATTGTCACTCTTAACATTAAAATCGGAGAAGAAGAAGGATTAATGAACATTTGTCTACCATATTTTACGGTAGAAAGTGTAATGGACAAATTAAATACAAAATATTGGTTTTCTACCATGCAGGATATGGAAGATGATAGATATCATGAACATATTGGAACGTTGATTAAGAAGGTTGAGGTTCCTGTAAAAGCAGTACTTGGAGGTAGCGCAATTTCCGTTAGTGATTTTATTGGAATGCAAGTAGGAGATATTATCCGATTAAATTCTAAAGTAGATGAAGAAATGGAAATATACGTAGGGAATATAAAAAAATTTACTGCTCTTCCCGGAGCCAGCAAGGATTCATATGCTGTGAGGGTCACCTCAGTAATGAGAGAGGGGGAATAGAACATGGACGGAATGTTATCTCAAGATGAGATAAACGCATTACTCAGTGGAATGAATTTAGATGACGATTCCACCCCGGAAGGTAATTCTTCACAAGAAAATATAAGTAGTGGGACACTTACAGATACAGAAAAAGATGCAATTGGTGAAATTGCCAATATTTCAATGGGCACATCAGCTACTACCTTGTATTCGTTGGTAAATCGAAAAGTAAGTATTACAACACCATCCGTTAAACTATCAAAATGGGAAGAGGTATCCATTTTAAAAGATCGACCATGTGTTTTTATTCAAATTAATTATACGGTAGGTTTGAATGGGACAAATATTTTAGTTCTTAGAGACCAGGATGTTAAAGTAATCACCGATTTAATGATGGGTGGAGATGGTACAAATATTGATGGAGAATTAAGTGAATTACATTTAAGTGCTATTTCAGAAGCCATGAATCAAATGATGGGTTCTGCAGCAACATCCCTTGCAACTATGATTGGAGAGCAAATTGATATTAGCCCCCCAACAGCAACGGTTGTAACGGTGGAAAATTCGGATGCACCAAGTGATTTACCGGGGTTTTTACATGAAACCTTTGTTGAAATTTCATTCCGAATGCAAATAGGAGATTTAGTGGATTCGACAATTATGCAGTTGTATCCTCTTGATTTTGCAAAAAGGCTTGTCAATGATTTTATGCATCCGGAAACGGAAGAACCAATGGAGGAAAGTGCTAGTACACAACCTTCAACAAATGCAGAATCTAATGTACAGCCACAAATGCAACCAAATATAGAACCACAAACACAACCACAGATGCAACCACAGATGCAACCGCAGATGCAACCACAAATGCAACCACAAATGCAACCGCAGACGGGAACGGGTCAACAAATGGGAATGAGTCAACAGATGGGAATGGGCCAACAGATGGGAACGGGCCAACAGATGGGAATGGGTCAGCAAATGCAAAATATGAATGTCCAGCCTGCCCAATTTCAAAGTTTTTCAAATTTTGGTGATCAGATTGTTATTCCAGAAAATATTGAGTTGATAAAAGACGTCCCATTAGAAGTGACGGTAGAGTTAGGAAGAACAAAAAAATCTATTTCAGAAATACTTGATTTTGCACCAGGAACAATTATAGAATTAGACAAAATTGCAGGTGAACCTATTGATGTTCTAGTAAATGGGAAATTTGTAGCTAGAGGTGAAGTAGTAGTAATTGAAGAAAGTTTTGGTATTCGTGTAACTGAAATTATTAAATAAAAAATGAGGAGTAAAAAAAATGGCAAAAAATATTTTGATTGTTGATGATGCAGCATTCATGCGTATGATGATTAAGGACATACTTACTAAGAATGGATATAATGTAGTAGGAGAAGCGGAGAACGGAACGAAAGCAGTTGAAAAATTTGCGGAAGTAAAACCGGATTTAGTTTTGATGGATATTACTATGCCAGAATTAGATGGGATAGAAGCGTTAAAGAAAATTAAGGAAACGGATCCATCGGCTTTAATCATTATGTGTTCTGCAATGGGACAGCAAGCGATGGTAATTGAATCAATTCAAGCTGGAGCAAAAGATTTTATCGTGAAACCTTTCCAAGCAGATCGAGTTCTTGAGGCAGTAAAGAAAGTGGTGGGATAAATGATTTTTCTTTCGATAAGCGGAACAGAATCCTTCGCACAAGTAGTTACCGTAGTTTTGGTATTTGTATTTGTACTTGCGTTAACTTATTTTGTGACAAAATGGATTGCTAGTTATCAGAAAGATAAATTGTCGACTGGAAATATTGAAGTGATAGAAACGCAAAAAATTGCGCAGAATCGCTATGTTCAAATTGTTCGAATTGGAGAAAAATATTTAGCACTTGGGATTGGTAAAGAAGAAATTCAGGTGTTAACCGAACTTTCAAAAGAAGAGATCGTTTTTCGCAAAAAAGAACAACAAAGTTTTCCTGATTTTAAAAAGATTTTTAAGGATGCAAAGAAATCTTAACGACTGAAAGAGTGAATATATATATGTTGAAAAGCAAAAAGAATAAACATAATTTCATAGCAATTAAACTATGCCTGCTGATCTTGGTGGGCATATTCTGTATAAGTGATTCCTTTGTATTATCTGCTCACGCAACTTCAATTACGGAAGTTACAGGCGATGATTTATTTGAGGATACGGAAACGGAAGGGGATAATAATTTAACGATTTCTTTAAACAATGGAACGGGAGAATTAGCTGGGACACTACGTATTTTAATTACCTTAACTTTAATTGCATTAGCACCAACGTTAATTATTTGTCTGACTTCTTTTACAAGAATTATTATTGTGTTACATTTTACGAGATCCGCATTAAACACACAAACTGCGCCTCCCAATCAAGTGTTAATTGGCCTCGCTTTATTTTTGACATTTTTTATCATGAGCCCAATTATCACACAGATTAATGATACTGCAGTCACTCCTTTTGATGCAGGGGAAATCACGCAGGAGGAAGCACTTGAAATTGGAATGGTACCACTTAGAGATTTTATGTATGGAGAAACGCAAGCAAAAGATGTAAAACTTTTTTTGGAAATATCAAAGATAGAATGGGATGGAACGTTAGAAGGAATTCCAACCTCAGTATTGATTCCTGCTTTTATGATTAGTGAACTACGAACAGCTTTTATTATAGGATTTTTGATTTATATACCATTTATTGTAATTGATATGGTTGTGGCTTCTGTTCTAATGAGTATGGGGATGATGATGCTTCCGCCAACCACAATTTCGATGCCTTTTAAAATACTGCTTTTTATTTTAGCAGATGGATGGAATTTAGTCATTGGAAATTTAGTAAAAACTTTTTATTGAGAGGATGGGGTGAGAGATGAATGTTGATGTAGTTGATCAGATTGCAAGAAATGCTTTATGGCTTATTTTAAAAATGGCAGCTCCAGTATTGCTCGTGTCATTAATTGTAGGGCTGACAGTTAGTATTTTTCAAACGGTCACTTCAATTCAAGAGCAAACATTAACCTTTGTTCCCAAAATACTAGCCATTTTTATTTCATTAATGGTGTTCGGAAATTGGATGTTAACAAATATGACGGAGTACGTAATTGAGCTATGGTCAAATTTTTCTTTATACATAACAGGATAAATGATTAGATATTAAAGGAAACTAGGATGAAATGTTGGTGATAGGATATGCTTAATGTAGCATTTACAATAGAAGATTTGGAATATTTTTTATTAATATTGACACGTGTATCCACTTTTATTTATGTTGCACCAATCTTTGGTACGAATGCGGTTCCTAGTCGGGTGAAAATTGTTCTTTCCTTCTTTATCTCATTTTTACTTTACTATGCAGTGGATCCCGTATATCCCGTATATAGTACGATACTAGGATATGCGGTTATAGTACTAAAGGAAGCAGTAACTGGAATTCTAATTGGTTGGGGATGCCAAATGTGTACCAATATTGCATCACTTGCCGGTAGATTGATTGATATGGAAAGTGGATTATCTATGGTAAGTGAGTTTGATCCCGCAACAAGTCAACAAGTTACCATTACGGGATTATTTTACAATTATATGTTTCTTTTAATGTTAATTGTTAGTGGAATGTATGAGTATATTATTCGGGCGTTAGCAGATACTTTTGTTTTGATTCCAATTAATGGAATGGTTTTTAATTCCGATAAATTGTTAAATGCAATTCTAATATTTATAAAAGATTTTTTTGTAATTGGATTTCGAATTAGTTTGCCAGTATTTGCTGTGATTATGTTGATGAATACGATTTTTGGAATTCTTGCTAAAATAGCACCACAATTAAATATGTTTGCAGTTGGAATTCAAATGAAAATATTAACGGCTCTTTCTATCATGTTTTTAACTGTTGGATTGATGCCTAGTGCAGCAAGTTTTATTTTTGAAGAAATTAAGAAAGTGACAACCCTATTTGTGGAGGCAATGTTGTGATTCTAAAATATAATCTACAATTTTTTGCAAAAGATGGTCCTGGCGGAGAAAAAACAGAAACTGCTACGCAAAAAAAATTAGATGATGCAAGAAAAGAAGGGGAAGTAGCAAGAAGTAAAGAACTTGGAAACAGTTTTATCTTGCTTTCGCTTTTCTTATTTTTGAAAATAGGAATTTCCTATCTTGGAGAACATCTAATAGAAACAATTCCTTATTTTATAAATAAAATTCCACAATTGGTTGTGATATGGAACGGGAATATTACCGTTAAGTCATTTTCAGATTTAATTTCAGAGGGAATTATAAAATTAATTATTACAATCATTCCGGTATTTTTAATTGGAGTAGTAATTGCAACTATAGCAGAAATTATACAAGTTAAGTGGACAGTTTCTACGAAACCGTTACAACCAAAGTTTTCAAAATTAAATCCTTTAAAAGGTATCAAACGAATGTTTTCATTGAATTCGTTAGTGGAGTTGTTAAAATCAATCTTAAAAATCGGTTTGATTCTTTATGTAGTTTATTCCACATTAAATGATATGTGGGGCATATTATTGATTATGTATGATGTTTCTCTATATAATGCAATTGCGATGATTGGAAACATCACATTTGATCTAGGGCTTAAAATTGCGATTATATATTTCTTTTTAGCGCTTGCGGATTATATATATCAAAAATGGAAATTTGCCAAAGATATGAAAATGTCAAAAAAAGAGGTTAAAGACGAAATGAAAAATTCGGAAGGGGATCCTCAAATTAAAGGGCAAATTCGACAGAAAATGCGAGAGGCCTCCAGGCGAAGAATGATGCAAAAACTACCTGACGCGGATGTTATCATTACCAATCCAACTCATTATGCCGTTGCTTTAAAATACGATGTAAAGATTTCTGATGCACCATTTGTTATTGCAAAAGGACAGGATTTTTTAGCACAGAGAATTAAACAAATAGCAAAAGAAAATGAGATAGAAATTGTGGAAAATAAGCCGCTAGCAAGATCTTTGTATGCAAATTGTGAAGTGGGTGACATCATTCCAAATGAATTATATCAGGCGGTTGCGGATGTGCTTGCTTTTGTATATAAATTAAAAGGAAAAATCTAAAGAATTTAAAATATATTTGGAGGGAAAGCGAAATGAAAAAAGCGGATTTTGCCGTTGGCATATATATACTAACTGCATTCGGTATGTTAATAATTAATATTCCTTCCGTTTTGCTTGATGTTCTATTAGCAATTAATATTTCTATCGCCTTTACCATTCTTTTTACAACAATGTTTTCGAAAGAAGTATTGGATTTATCGTTTTTCCCAACACTTTTGCTTTTTACTACCATATTTCGAATTGGTCTAAATGTTTCTTCCACAAAACTTATTTTAAAAAATGGGGTTGCGGGAAATGTCATTCAAACATTTGGTAATTATGTTGGTGGCGGAGATTTAGTAATTGGTGTGATTGTATTTATAATATTAATCATTATTCAATTTGTGGTTATTAATAAAGGTTCGGAACGTGTAGCTGAAGTTGCAGCAAGATTTACATTGGATGCCATGCCAGGTAAACAAATGGCAATTGATGCGGATCTAAATACTGGTGCAATTACTGATGCAGAAGCAAGAGTACGAAGAGAAAAGATACAAAACGAAGCAAGTTTTTTTGGTTCTATGGATGGTGCGGTTAAGTATGTAAAAGGGGATGCAATTTCAGGCCTTATTATTACTGCAGTTAATATAATTGGTGGTATTGCCATGGGGATGCTTCGAGGTGGATTGGATATCACCGCCGCGTTGGATAAATATGTAATACTTTCAATTGGTGATGGTTTAGTAAGTCAGATACCATCTTTATTGATTTCGTTATCAACAGGTATTTTAGTGACCAAGGGATCTAAGGATGCAGATTTTGGAAGCACCCTTATTTCACAGTTGTTTGGACTTCCACGGGTATTGTATTTGGTTGGTGCTACGATTATCGCAATGGGTGTCTTAACTCCTTTAAATGCGTTATTATTTATTATATTAGGGTTATGTTTTGTTGTGGGAGGTCGAATTGTGGCAGGAACAATAGAAACATCTAAAACAGAATCTGCGGTAGAAGAAGCGGAAGTCGCAGCTGAAAAAACAAGACAGCCAGAAAATGTAACAAGTCTTTTACAGGTGGATCCCATTGAGTTAGAATTTGGTTATGGTATTATTCCGCTTGCAGATGTAAATCAAGGTGGAGACTTATTAGATCGTGTTGTAATGATTCGTAGACAAATTGCATTGGAACTTGGAACAGTAGTTCCAATTATTCGTTTACGAGATAATATTCAATTAAATCCCAATCAATATATAATTAAAGTAAAGGGAATTCAGGTAAGCGAAGGAGAAATTTTATTTGATCATTATATGGCGATGAATCCGGGATATGTGGAGGAAGAAATAACAGGAATCCCTACGTTCGAACCTTCCTTTCATTTACCAGCTACATGGATTACCGAAGGGCAAAGGGAACGTGCGGAAAGTATGGGGTACACAGTTGTAGATCCACCATCAATTATTGCGACACATTTAACCGAAATTATCCGAAGCTACATTGCAGAATTATTAACAAGACAAGATGTACAAAATCTTGTGAATATTTTAAAGGAATCAAATCCTGCGCTTGTTGAAGAGTTGATTCCGAAATCCTTGACGTTAGGAGAAGTTCAAAAAGTATTGCAAAATCTTTTAGAAGAGGGAATTTCTATCCGAGATTTACTTTCAATCTTTGAAACGTTAGCAGATTATGCACAGACAACTAGGGATGTAGATATTTTAACGGAATATGTAAGACAGAGTTTAAAACGAACAATTTCTAGTAAATTTTTCCCTCCCAATGAAACAACAAGTGTTGTTACATTGGATCCAAAATTAGAGCAAGAAATTATGGCTGCAGTAAAGAAAACGGAGCATGGAGCATATTTAAATCTGGATCCAGAACGTTCAAAACTAATTCTGAATTCGCTAGGGGAGGAATCGAAAAAGCTCGAAAATCTTGGAAAAACTCCAATTATATTAACAGCACCAATTGTAAGAGTGTACTTTAAAAAATTAATCGAGGAATATTATAAAGATGTTATTGTAATTTCATATAATGAAATTGATTCTAATATTGAATTACAATCTGTTGGGATGGTGACAGTAAAATGATTATAAAAAAATTTCAAGGAAAAACAGAAACGGAAGCTATGGATATTGCAAAAAAAGAGTTGGGAGATTCTTTGGTTGTAATGAATGTTCGAAATACAAATAAAAAAGGGATTTTTTCTTTTTTATTTTCACCAGTGATAGAAGTTACGGTAGCAAAGGAAGAAGAACAAGAATTTACAAAAACAGAAAGAATCACACCATTGGGAACAGAAAAAAAAGCAACAATTGATATACTTGCCAATGAAGATACGACTCCAAAACCACAATTTTCAATTTTTACACCTGATATTATTGCAAGATCCGAAGTTCATAGGGATAGTTCTCTTGTGGAAAAGGAAAGAAAAACGAAACAGAATAAAATGGATAGGATAACTCTGGATAAAAATGAAGATGACAAGATAGAAAACGGGAAGCAACAAAAGGAAAAAAATAGTACACTTGAAAAACTAGATAGTTTACAAATTTTATTAGAAAAACAACTAAAAAAAGAAGATGCGCCAATAGAAGAGGAAGAAGTCAATGAAAACATTGCCTTTATGAAGTTATTATATAATACTATGCTAGAAAATGAAGTGGATGAAAAATATGCAAACCAGATCGTAAATGAATTAGACAAATCTAATATTAAGAATAAGCCAATGGATTTTGTCTTATCAACAATATATCAAAAACTGATTTTGAAATTTGGAAATCCAATTGGAATTACACCAGAAACAAAAGGAACAAAAGTTATATTTTTTGTTGGCCCAACAGGTGTTGGAAAAACAACAACGATTGCTAAGATTGCGTCAAAGTTTAGTGTGGATGAAAAGAAAAAAATTGCTTTAATTACTGCGGATACGTATCGAATAGCAGCAGCAGAACAATTGCGAACATATGCAAATATTCTTGATGTTCCATTTCGTGTCATATATTCTAAAGAGGAATTATTAACCGCAATTGAAGAGTATGATAGCTGTGATTATATTTTAGTAGACACTGCAGGACATTCGCATAAGAACCAAGAACAGAGAGAAGCTATGTTTTCTTTTATACATGAACTTCCTGAAGAAAAAGAAAAAGAAGTCTTTTTGGTACTTAGTGCAACAACGAAATATAGAGATTTACTTGGTATAGCAGATGTATATTCAAAAATAACTAACTTTAAACTAATTTTCACCAAATTAGATGAAACGACAACGTTTGGAAATTTATTAAATCTTCGTTTATATACTGGGGCACAGTTAGCATATATTACATGCGGACAAAATGTTCCGGATGATATTGAAAATTTTAATGCACAAAAAATTGTAAAAACGTTATTAAGTGGTAAACAATAAATTTAGGAGAAACATATGGATCAGGCGGAACAACTTAGAAATTTAATTAAGATGAATAACCAACCTTCTAGGCATCTTGCGCGTGTCATCACGGTTACAAGTGGAAAAGGTGGCGTAGGAAAATCAAATACTTCAATTAATTTAGCCATTCAGTTTTCTAAAATGGGACAAAAGGTAATTATATTAGATGCAGATTTTGGTCTTGCTAATATTGAAATTATGTTTGGAACGGTACCTCAACATAATTTAAGTGATTTGATTTATAAAGGGAAAAATATAAAAGAAGTCATCACATGGGGTCCAATGAATGTTGGTTTTATTTCAGGTGGGTCTGGAATTGCAGGCATGTCAAACTTAAGCAGAGATTATCTGGTATATATTATACAAAATCTTGCACAATTAGATGCAATAGCGGATATTATTATTATTGATACCGGTGCTGGAATTTCTGAAGCAGTTTTGGAATTTTTAGTAGCAAGTGGAGAAATTCTTCTTGTAACCACACCAGAACCAACATCAATTACCGATTCTTATTCTCTACTTAAGGCTTTGAATACGCATTCGCGATTTTTACCTGAAGCTTCACAAATAAAAATGATTGCCAATAAGGTTTCTAAAGAAGAAGAAGGGATTACTTTATATCATAAATTAAATTCGGTTGTTTCAAGATATTTAAAATTACCATTACAGTATCTTGGATCCATTCCCCAAGATCCACAACTAGCGGAAGCAGTTATGCAACAAAAACCAATTTCAATACAAAATCCGAATGCGAAGTCAGCCAAAGCGTTTGAAGTAATTGCACAGGATTTAATGAAGAAAGAAATTGATAAAACATTACAAAAACGAGGAATGGCAGCCTTTTTCTCACATATTATAACTGGGAAGAAAAAATAATTAAAGGAGATAAAAGATGTTATCAAATTATGTATCACCTGGATTTCGAGTAGACATTTCACCAATTGAAAGAAAGATGAATGATGTCAACGAAATGGAACGAAAAATATATAAAAGTCAAGTATGTGAAATCCTTTCGGATGATCGCCTTGAGATTACGATGCCGATGGAAAAAGGACGATTGATTTTGTTACCAATTGATAAGGAATTCGATGTTCATTTTTATACAGAAAGAGGATTATATCAGTGTTTTGCACGAATTATAGATCGTTTTAAGCGAAATAATTTATATATTCTTTCGCTAGAATTAACTAGTAATCTTAGAAAACATCAACGAAGAGAATATTATCGATTTAGTTGTTCTTTGGAACTTGACACACGAAAATTAGTCAAGGAAGAAATTGAATCATTAAAAGAGGAAAAGGTGAGCTTTTTATCAGGACTTCCCTTAAAAAAAGGTATCATTGCAGATATTAGTGGTGGAGGATTGCGTTTTCTTGCATCGGAACAATATGAGCAAGGTAGTTTGGTGATGTGTAAATGGCATTTGGTTGTAGAAGGACAATTAAAAGAGTATAATTTAATTGGAAAAATCCTTTATTCGCAAGAACTTGATACAAGAAATGGAGAATATGAACATCGGTTGCAATATTTAAATGTAGATAAAATGGAACAGGAAGAAATCATTCGTTTTATCTTTGAAGAAGAAAGAAAAAGTAGAAAAAGAGAGACCGGAATATAAAAACCCCAAATAAAGGAGTAAAATGACAAAAAAAATTCTAGTAGTTGATGACTCTGCACTTATGAGAAGGGCGCTATGTGATATAATAAATGAAGATGATCGGTTTACCGTTGAAGATACTGCAGCAAATGGACAGATTGCGTTAGAAAAAATAACAAGTCACCATTTTGACGCTATTGTTTTGGACGTGAACATGCCAAAAATGGACGGAATAACATTACTTGAAGAATTGCAAAAGCGGAGAATTTCAGCAAAAATTATAATGGCTAGTAGTGAAACGAAAGAGAATGGTTCTATAACCATACGTGCTTTAGAACTTGGCGCATTAGATTTCGTGGAAAAACCGGGAAGCTTTTTACTTGCACAGAATAGTCAGTTTAAAGATCGATTTATAGAAGCGTTGACAATTGCCGTTACAAGTGCTCTTCCTGAAATCAAGGCAGTTCCTAAAAAAGATCCTTTTTCAAGTAAACGAATCGCGGAATTAGCTAGTAAAAAATTAAACAAATCAAAAAAAAGGATTGTAGCAATTGCAAGTTCTACGGGTGGACCTAGAGCGTTACAGCAGGTAATTACGATTTTACCAAAAGGGATGATGGCACCTATTGTTATTGTTCAACATATGCCAATTGGATTCACCAATTCCTTTGCAGAACGACTAGATATGTTAAGCGAAGTCGATGTAAAGGAAGCAGCAGAAAATGATGTTTTAGAAAATGGAAAAGTTTATATTTCTAGAGGAGGTTCGCATTTAAATATTGTTGAAAAAGATGGGCTGAATTATATTCATTATTCGGATGAACCACTTCGTGAAGGTGTAAAACCTTCTGCAAATTATATGTATGAATCGTTGAGCAAATGTTCTTATGAAGATATCTTATGTGTTATCTTAACTGGAATGGGAGCAGATGGCACGGAAGGGATTTTACATTTGCGAGAAAGTAAAAATGTTTCCATTGTTACACAAAATGAGGAGACTTGCACGGTATATGGTATGCCAAGGAGTATAGTTAAAACCGGTTTGGTAGAAAAAATCAAACCAATCGGAGAAATTGCACAAACGATTATAGAGAAAGTTGGGGTAGAGAATTATGGACGTTAGTCAATATCTAGAAATATTTTTAGATGAATCAAAAGAGCATTTACAAAGTCTGAATACACAAATATTAAATTTAGAGCAGGATGCAGAAGATAAAAACACAGTTGATGAAATTTTCCGTGCAGCACATTCTCTAAAAGGTATGGCAGGTACTATGGGATATAAGAGAATGCAGAATTTGACACATGATATGGAAAATGTATTTTCTGAAGTAAGAAGTGGGAACCTAAAAGTGCAACCTAAGATGATTGATGTGTTATTTAATTGTCTTGATGCCTTGGAAGAATATGTTGCTAACATTCAAGAATCTACAGATGAAGGAACAAATGATAATGAAGTTTTGATTAAATCCTTAAATGAATTGCTTGAAGATAAAGGCGTGGATTCTAGTGGAAAAGAAGAAATTACAGTGGAGAATAAATCGGTTGCTAGTAGT
>JBFHIZ010000020.1:0-41141 GCA_041596215.1 Lachnospiraceae bacterium | reverse complement strand
CTTAGGTGCTTTTTTTATTAATTATTAATAAATTTATTTTCTTCATTGTTCCAACTATATAGTTTCCTAATTTCTTTTCCAACAGATTCAGAAGAATGTTCTGCCGCAAGTTTTTTCATAGCTTTAAAATGCGCTTGTCCACCGGCTGGAGACATATCTAACAAGAAATCTTTCGCAAAAGTACCATCCTGTATATCACTTAACACTTTTTTCATAGCTTTTTTCGTATCTTCAGTAATTATTTTGGGTCCAGTAATATAATCTCCATATTCTGCAGTATTTGAAATAGAATAACGCATACCTTCAAATCCAGATTGATAAATTAAATCAACGATTAATTTCATTTCATGAATACATTCAAAATAAGCATTTCTTTCATCATATCCGCCTTCAACTAATGTTTCAAACCCAGCTTGCATAAGTGCACAAACACCACCACATAATACTGCTTGTTCTCCGAATAAATCCGTTTCTGTTTCAGTCCGGAATGTTGTTTCTAGAACTCCAGCTCGTGCACCACCAATTGCTTTTGCATATGCTAATGCTTTATCTAATGCTTGGCCAGATGCATCTTGTTGAACAGCTACTAAACAAGGAACACCTTTTCCATCAATATATTCGCTACGAACGGTATGTCCTGGTCCTTTAGGAGCAATCATCGTTACATCAACATTTGCAGGTGGAATAATCTGATTAAAATGTATTGCAAATCCATGTGCAAACATAAGCATGTTTCCTTCTTCTAAATTTGGTGCAATCGATTCTTTATACATATCTGCTTGTTTTTCATCATTAATTAAAATCATAATAATATCTGCTTTTTTTGCAGCAACATCAGCTGTATATACTTTAAACCCTTGTTTTTCTGCTTTTTCCCAAGATTTCGATCCTTCATATAATCCAATAATCACATCACATCCAGATTCTTTTGCATTTAATGCATGTGCATGTCCTTGACTTCCGTAACCAATCACTGCGATTGTTTTTCCTTCTAAAATTGAAAGATTACAATCCTCCTCATAAAATATTTTTGCCATTCGTATGACCCCTTTCTTTTGTTTGTTTCATTTTAATCTTCTTCATTTTGAATCCATATTACATTTTTGGCGCCTCGCTCTAAACCTGCAATTCCAGTTCGGGCAATTTCTAATATCTTGTATTCATCTAATAATCGCAAACATGCTTCGATTTTTGATTGATCTCCAGTAATTTCAATTGTTAAAGACTCTGTTGCAACATCAATAATATTTGCTCTAAAAATATCTACAATGGTAGTTATTTGTTGCCTTTGTTCTGGTGGAGATGCCACTTTAATTAGACACAATTCACGATATACACTATCCATGGGACTTAATTCTTTAATATGACGTACATCTTCTAGTTTTTCCACTTGTTTCTCAATTTGTTCTAAAATTTCCTCATCACCTAAAGCAACAATGGTAATTCGAGAAATCAAAGGATCCCCAGTAATTCCAGCAGTTATACTCTCAATATTATAACCTCTTCTACTAAATAAACCTGAAATTCTGCTAAGTACTCCAGACGTATTATCTACTAACAATTGAAAGACTTTTTTATTCATAATCATTACCTCGTATAAATAATATTAACAGTTTTTATTTTTGTGTCAATCGTTATACTTACATATAACCATAAAAAACATTTTTTTTTATTTTATATAACTCTAAGTTATAGAATTTATATCTAGGAGTTATCACAATCTGAACATTTTGATAGTGCTAATGTCCCTGTCCTTGCAACTTCTATTACACTAAATGTGCTAAGCATATCAATAAAAAGTTTTGTTTTTTCTGGTAAATCACACATTTGCAAAATTAATAAATTTTTAGACATATCTACAATGTCTACTTTCATTATTTCACAAATTTCAATTAAATCTTTTCGATTAGTGCGATTATATTTTACCTTTACTAACATAAGCTCTCTGCTAACGCTCATGTTTTCATGAAATGTTTTCACTTTAATGACATCCAATTTCTTATTTAATTGTTTTTCTATTTGTTCAATGGTACGTTCACTTCCACTACTAACAATTGTCATTCTTGATATGTTAGGATCATCTGTTTCTCCAACGGTCAAACTATCAATATTAAAACAACGTCTAGCAAATAATCCCGAAACTTTACTGAGAACACCAGATCTATTTTCAACTAAAACAGAGTATATTTTTTTTATCATAGGTTCCATTTCCTCCTTACAAATATAATTATTTTGAGTTTACTTCTGGGTCTACAATACATTCGACTAAATATGATTCTTCATTTTCTAAAAACATATCTATTTTATCATCCAATTCATCCATTGAAGAAATTCTCATAAATGCCATATCATAAGCTTCTGCTATTTTTGATAAATCAGGCGAACCCTCTAAATCAATCATTGAAAAAGAACGTTTATAAACATTTTTTTGATATTCTCGAACCATTCCTAATGCCGTATTTGAAAATACAATGATTTTTATTGGAATATGATATTGTCGAATCGTGGCAAGTTCCATAAATGACATTTGAAATGCTCCATCCCCACAAACTGCAACTACTTGTTTTTCTGTTGCTGCTAGTTTTGCACCCATTGCTGCTGGAATAGAATAACCCATTGTTCCCATACCTCCAGAAGTTAGAAACCGACCATTTTTAACCACATGATTCATACATGACCAAATTTGATTTTGTCCAACATCAGCAACATAAATTGCATCTTCTTTCATTTTTAAAGACATTTTTTTAATAAATAAAAAAGGATTAACTAAACCATATTTAAAATCTTTTTGTATACTTGATTTTTCTTTTATTTCATTTAAATAAGAAATCCATGAGGAATATTCACCATTAATCTCTTGCTTGTTTAAAGATTCAAAGATATCTTTTGAATCTCCAACTAAAGGTAATGTTGCGGTAGCATTTTTTCCGATCTCAGCAGGATCCACATCAATATGAACTAGCACCTTGTTTCCCATTACTAAATCAGGTTGACTTATTGCTCGATCGGCAACACGAGCACCTACCATAATTAATAAATCAGATTCATTCATAGCTTTATTTGCATAAGAATTTCCATTATTACCAACCATGCCATAGTATAAAGGATTCTCCGTTGGCATAACCCCAAGTCCCATCATAGTACTTACTACAGGAATATTATTTTTATTTGCAAAATCAAGTAAACATTCTTTTCCACAACTTAATAGAACTCCACCACCAGCACAAATAATCGGTCTTTTTGCTTTTGAAATTGCTTTTGCAACCTTATTTATTTGCACAACATTTCCTTGAAAGGTAGGTTTGTATGTGCGTAAGTTTACTGTATCTGGATAAACAAATTTTTTCACAGTATTATTTTGTATATCAAATGGAATGTCAATAAGGACGGGGCCTTTTCTTCCTGTATTTGCAATATAAAATGCTTCTTTTAAAACACGAGGGATATCCTCTTCATTTTTGATAATATAAGAATACTTTACAAAAGATTCAACGGCACCTGTAATATCTGCTTCTTGAAAAACATCACTGCCAATAAGTGAGGATTCCACTTGGCCTGAAATACAAATAAGTGGAATACTATCTGCAAAAGCAGTTGCAATTCCAGTAATTACGTTGGTAGCACCAGGTCCCGATGTGACGACACAAACCCCAGGTTTTCCTGTGATTCTTGCCATACCATTTGCTGCATGTGCAGCATTTTGCTCCGTACGAACAAGAATTGTTTTAATTTTTGTTTTAAGAATACTATTAAAAAAAGGACTAATCGCAAGACCTGGATAACCAAAGACAGTATCCACATGTTCTTTTTCTAAACAACTTATGATTGCATCTGCTCCATTCATATCATCACCACCTATTTTAGTTTAGCAATTTAAAGTGCTACATTTTACAATTATTACATCTAACGTATATTATGTCAATACTTGAAAAATGACCTCTCAAAGCAATTTATAAATAATAGGAATCGTTTTGAATATCCATTTCACATTCTTTTAGGGCATTTAGTGTTTGAGTTAATAATTCATCTAATTCAAGATTCAAAAATTCTGCTCCAGTTCGAATTACGTCACGGTCACAACCAGATGCAAATCCTTTGTCCTTAAATTTCTTTTTCACCGATTTCAAATTCATATCTTGATAACTTTTGGAGGGGCGCATTAAAGAAGCGGCACCTATTAGACCAGTTAACTCATCAATTGCATATAGTACTTTTTCCATCGTATGTTCTGGTTTCACGTCTGAACAAATTCCATATCCATGACTAATCACAGCATGAATAATTCTTGGATCAATGTTCTTTTCTTCTAAAATTTCTTTTGCTTTTTTACAATGTAATAATGGATATTTTTCAAAATCAATATCATGTAATAATCCAACAATTTCCCATAAATCCTTTTCTTCTTCATATCCATTTTTTATCGCAAATATACGCATACATTGAGCAACTGTTCTTGCGTGCTTTAAGTGAAACTCTTCTTGATTATATTCAGTTAATAATTTCCATGCTTCTTTTTTTGCTATCATAATTTCCTCCTATTAATTTATTTATAATTTAAATTTATTTATAGAACGATTAAAAATCAATGGCCAAATATAAGAAATCCATAAAACCATAAGAAAATATCGAATAACATCGGTAAATAAAGCTTCTCCAAATATAGAGGAAAATAAAACTTTTAATCCCATTTGTATGGTTAATAATCCAATAACTCCAATTGCTATTTTAATAATTTGTGTATAAAAATGTTTCGTATTTGTACAGAAGTTCAATAATTTTTGTTCTAAGAAAACACCACAAGCAAATCCAATACCAGCACCAGCCGTTTTACAACAATCCGCAACATAAGAATATACAATTATTTGTTGATTATATAAAACAAAAGCATAAATCATTAATGCAAATCCAAAAACAATAAGTAAAATGAGAAGCCAAACTTTGTGATTTTCTTTTGATTTTTGATAATAAACGGATATACAATAACTAATGATTATACTAAATACAAAAGAAGTGATAACATCTGTCGGCGTATGCACACCTAAATACATCCGAGAAAATCCAATTAAAATTGGAATGATAAAAAAGAAAATACGCCACCATTTTTTTATAAAAAATCCGATTGAAGCATATGCAGCCGTGGCGGATTGAGTATGTCCACTTGGAAAGGAATATCCTGTTGCCGTATCATATGCAGATGAAACAGGTTTAAAATTTGTATCTTTTATCCAAGGGCGTTCAATACGAAATGTAATTTTTAATCCTTGAACTAAGTATCCAGAAAAGAAAAAAGTAAACCCAATGATATGAGCTAGTTTTTTATTAACACACCAATATAAGATACTTAATAATAATATAAGAATCGTCTCTTCACCAAATTTTGTAATAAAATTCCAAAAAACTTCACCAAATACTGTTCTTGTCGATGCAAGGTAATTTAAAAACTCCATAATTCTCTCCTTTTATAACTATATATTATCTACATTAATACACTTCCATTTTCTTTTTGAAGTAATTCTTTTGCTAACAATACAGAAGAAGCTGCATCTTTTGCATACACGTTTGCACCAATTTCCTTTGCATATTCTTCAGTAATAACTGCACCACCAACCATAAATTTTGCATCACATTTTTTTTCTTTTGCGTAAGAAATCACTTCTTTCATTTGTACCATTGTTGTTGTCATCAACGCGGAAAGTCCAATGATTTTTGCGTTATGTTGGATAGCTTGCTCAATGATTTCTTCTTTTGAAACATCTTTTCCTAAATCAATGACATGATATCCATAAATTTTCAGCATTAATGCTACCAAATTTTTTCCTATGTCATGTATATCACCTTTAACAGTAGCAATAACAATTGTTTCTCCTATTCCATTTTCATTACTTTTATCCGCCATTAAATAAGGCTCTAACACATCAATACAAGCTTTCATAGCTTCCGCACCTGCGATTAATTGAGGTAAAAAATAGGTTCCTTTGTCAAAAAGTAATCCAACTTGATCAATTGCTGGAATTAAAATAGTATCCAAAATTATCTTTGGTAAAATTTGTATATGTAATAGCTTTTTGGTTGTTAAAATTGCATTTTCTTTTTGTCCTTTTAAAACATAATTATAAAGAACAAGCTCTTCCGTTGATAAATGCTTAGAATTTATTGTTATTGTATTTTTTTTTGATTTGTTTATTTTTCGAGGCAATTTTTGATTCGCAAATCCTTCAATAGGTTCCCGTTGATTACTGTAATCAATATATCGTTGTGCCGCATGTTGTTTATTTAATAATAAATCTGTTGCAAATGCACCTGAAGTTAATAAATCCTGCGAAGGATTTGCGATTGCCGTTGTAAGACCAACCCCAATTGCTAAATTTAAAAAAGCAGAATTTAGATAGCTGCGATCTGGTAACCCAAAAGAAATATTAGATAGTCCAATAGTTGTTGCTAATTCGTTATTTTTGCAAAACAATATGGTCTCTAGTGTTTCATTTGCAGCATTTTTATTTGCTCCTATCGTAGTAACCAACCCATCCACAAGGATATCTCTTTTTGTCAATCCATAATCTGATGCTTTTTTTAAAATTTTATTTATAATATTAATTTTTTCATCCATAGATTTTGGTAAACCTGCATCAGAGAGCGGTAAAAGAATAAACATTGCCCCATATTTTTTAGCAATTGGTAGCAAAACATCTATTTTTTCCGTTTCTAAAGAAATGGAATTAATTAGCGCTCTTCCAGGATAAATTCGTAATGCCTTTTCTATCACGTTTGTATAGGAAGAATCAATGACAAGTGGTAAATTAGTAATAGCGGAAATCTTTTGAATCATGGTAAGCATCGTTTTTTCTTCATCAATTCCACTCATGCCAACATTTATATCTAATAGACTTGCTTGGTTCCTTTCCTGTTCTTGTGCATATTCGATTGCTAGATCATAAATACCTTCCTTAAGTTCTGTTTGTAATTTCTTTTTTCCAGTTGGATTAATTCGTTCACCTATAATCATAAACGGGTCATCTAGTCCAAATGAAATAGTTTTCGTTTCGCTCGTTAAATATCGCTTTTCATTTTTTTTGTAAGAATAAGAAAAATTTATTTTTTTTGTTTCTTCAATTAATGTTTTTATATGTTTTGTAGTGGTACCACAACATCCACCAATTACCGTTGCTCCAGCTGTTACTACCTGTTTCATTTCATTTGCAAAGGTTTCCGGTGTTTGTTCATAAATGGTCAGATTCTCTTTCGTAATTGAAGGTATGCCAGCATTTGGTTTTGCAATAATTGGAATTGAAACATGCTCTTTCATCGTTTCAATAATTTGAATCATGCCTTTTGGACCAGTGGAACAATTTGCGCCTACTGCAGAGGCACCTAAACTTTCAATAACAACAGCGGCAGTTATTGGATCGGTTCCATATAAGCATTTTCCATTCGATTCAAAAGTCATAGTAACCAAAAAAGGTAGGTCACATTGTTCTTTTATAGCAATGATAGCAGCTCTTGTTTCCTGTAAGCTCATCATCGTTTCAATTACAAATAAATCCACACCCGCTTTATATAAAGCATCCACTTGTTCTTTATATATATCTACCAATTCTTCGAATTTCAAAGTACCCATTGGTTCAAGTTGTTCCCCTGTCATAGTAATATCTCCGGCAACTAAAACTGTGGGGCCAACTGCTGACTTTGTTAAGTCTACAAGCTCTCTATTCATTTCATATAGTTTATCAGCCAACCCATATTCTGCTAATTTTATACGATTGCATGTAAAAGTAGAAGCATACACAATATTTGCACCTGCTACAGCATACTCCTTTTGTAAATCATAGAGTACCTGCTTATTTTCTAAAATCCACTGTTCTGGGCAAACGCCAATAGGCATACCTGCCTGAATTAAATTAGAACCGGTGGCACCATCTAAATAAATCAATTTAGATCGGATAAATTGATTAAATTCCGTCTTTTTCATTACGTGAATCTCCTTGCATTTTTATACATTTACTATACCACGAAAAAATCATCTCAGCAATTGTCTCTTGTTTTTCCCTTTACTTGCCATTTCACTTTCTATATGATAAATTATGTATTAGAAAATATATGATTATGGATTGGAGTTCTTATGAAACAAAAAAAATCAGTCTTACTATTTGCTATACTTATCACACTAGTTCTTACTGCTTGTGGCAATAATTCATTGTTTACGTTTCAAGATGATATGAATGAATTTTTAAAAGATATTACAAAAGTTGATGTACAAATGAATAAAATTGATCCAGATTCTGAAGACGCAGTAAAAGAAATGTTAGAATGTATGGATGCAATGAATAAATCTTTTGAAGAATTAGCTGCCATTAAAGTTCCAACGGAATATATTGCAATTGAAACCTTAGCAGATGAAGCTTCTGAATATATGAGTATGTCTTTAGACTACTATACACAAGCTTTTACTAATCTTTCTTCTTATGATTCTTCCAAAGGAGAACTAGCTAGTGAGTATTTAAAACGTGCATTAAAAAGAAAAGAATATATTGCAATTATTCTTCAAGGTGGAACACCAGAAGGAGAAGGTGTTATCATTACCTATGATACTCTAGATGAAGATACCCTTGATGAACCAATTGTTCTTGAATAAGAGTCTATTTTAATAATAAAAGGCGGATAAGTTTTCACTTATCCGCCTTTTATTGATCTTTTATATAAAGAACTTAGAATTTTCCAGCTTTCGCTGCTTCTTCAATCGAAACGGCAACAGAAACTGTCATACCAACCATTGGGTTGTTTCCGGCTCCAATTAATCCCATCATTTCCACATGTGCAGGAACTGAAGATGATCCAGCAAACTGTGCATCGGAATGCATACGTCCCATGGTGTCGGTCATTCCATAAGATGCAGGACCTGCAGCCATATTATCAGGATGAAGAGTACGTCCGGTACCACCACCACTTGCTACAGAAAAATATTTTTTCCCTTGTTGAACACATTCTTTTTTATAAGTACCAGCAACAGGATGTTGGAATCTCGTTGGATTGGTTGAGTTACCTGTAATCGATACATCAACTTTTTCTTTATGCATAATTGCAACCCCTTCGGTTACATCATTTGCACCATAACAATTAACTTTTGCACGAAGACCTTTTGAATACGATTTTCTGAAGGTTTCTGAAACTTCTCCAGTAAAATAATCCATTTGTGTTTCAACATGCGTAAATCCATTAATTCTAGAAATAATTTGTGCTGCATCTTTTCCTAAACCATTCAAAATTACACGCAAAGGTTCTTTACGTACTTTGTTTGCTTTTTCAGCAATTCCAATTGCACCTTCAGCGGCTGCAAAAGACTCATGTCCTGCTAAGAAACAAAAACATTCTGTTTCTTCTTCAAGAAGCATTTTTCCAAGATTTCCGTGTCCAATACCTACTTTACGTTGGTCTGCAACAGATCCTGGAATACAAAATGATTGAAGACCTTCTCCAATTGCTGCTGCTGCATCGGATGCTTTTCTACAATCTTTTTTAATTGCAATTGCTGCACCTACAACATAAGCCCAACAAGCATTTTCAAAACAAATAGGTTGAATATTACGTACGGTTTCAGCAACTTCTAAACCAGCATCTTTTGTAATTTTTTCAGCCTCTTCAATGGAAGAAATGCCATAACTATTCAAAACTCCATTAATTTTATCTATTCTTCTTTCATATGATTCGAATAAAGCCATTTATATCTCCTCCTTCTATTCTTTTCTTGGGTCAATAACACGAACTGCTTCATCAATACAACCATATTGACCTTTTGCTTTTTCCCAAGCAGTATTTGCATCATCACCTTTTTTAATAAAGTCTGTCATTTTTCCAAGGTTTACATATTGATATCCAATAATTTCACCTTCATCATTAAGACCTACTCCAGTTACATAACCTTCTGCCATTTCTAAATATCTAGGACCTTTGGCAATCGTACCGTACATGGTTCCAACTTGACTTCTTAAACCTTTGCCTAAATCTTCAAGTCCAGCCCCAATTGGTAGACCATTTTCAGAAAACGCACTTTGGGTTCTTCCGTATGCAATTTGTAAAAACAATTCACGCATTGCTGTATTGATAGCATCACATACTAAATCTGTATTTAATGCTTCTAATAAAGTTCTTCCTGGTAAGATTTCTGATGCCATTGCAGCAGAGTGAGTCATACCTGAACATCCAAGTGTCTCGATTAAAGCTTCTTGAATAATTCCCTCTTTCACATTTAAGGTAAGCTTACAAGCACCTTGTTGAGGTGCACACCAGCCAACACCATGTGTTAAACCAGAAATGTCTGAAATTTGTTTTGATTGCACCCATTTCCCTTCTTCAGGAATAGGAGCTGCTCCGTGATTAGCCGTTTGTGCAACACTGCACATTCTTTCTACATCTTGTGTGTATATCATTCCATATCTCCTTTCGTCTATATTAAATAATATAGATTTCTTATAATCAACTTTACTATTTTCTCATAAAAGCTTGAAAAAATCTAGTCTAAATTTTAAATTTGATAAAAATTTAACTTTTATAAATTGTTCTCCTCAAAATCAGGAAGATTTTCTTTCATAGAAACTTCTACTTTATCATTGTAACAACAAAACATATCATCAATTTTTTCTTTTGATAAATTAGGTGTAATTAGCGATACCATAGGTACCACGATAAAACCAACTATCATTGCAAGCACACCTGCATTGATAGAAGAACCAATATAACCAAATATCATGTTTGAAACGGTAATTCCTACCCCAGTAAAAAAACAGCACCATACAGCAATTGCAGATGTTTTTTTCCAATATAGTCCAAGAAGAAATGGTGCTAAAAAGGATCCCGCTAATGCTCCCCAAGAAATTCCCATTAATTGAGCAATGATAGGTTTTGGATCTAATGCAATGACAACGGAAAACACTATAAACACAATAATAAATAAACGAAGTAATAATAATTGTGTGTGTTCTTTCATTTTGGGAAATAAAGTATCCTTAATCAAATCTAACGTTAATGTTGTACTTGAAGTTAAAACTAAACTTGACAACGTGGACATGGATGCAGATAAAACAAGAACGACAACAATACCAATTAATAAGTTCGGTAATGTAGAAACAATATACGGAATAATACTATCATAAATTACAGAACCATTCGCATTGTAAATACTTGAATTGTCAAATAAACGCCCAAATGCACCTAAGAAATAAGATCCTCCAGCAACAACAAGTGCAAATATGGTGGAAATAATTGCTCCTTTTTTAATTACTTTTTCGTTTTTAATTGCATAAAATTTTTGAACCATTTGAGGTAATCCCCATGTTCCAAAGGAAGTCAAAAGAATGACACTTAAAAGTCCCAATGGATCCGTCCCAAAAAAAGAAACAAATGCACCAAGTTGTCCCATTGTAGCTGGTACATCACTTGGTATTTCAGATAGTTTTTTAATAGCCATCATAAATCCGCCTTGATTCGATAACGTGTTTATGATTACAGCAAAAATACCCACCAACATAATTATTCCTTGGATAAAATCATTTACAGCTGTAGCCATATATCCTCCAAGAATAACATATATTCCCGTTAATATTGCCATCCCGATTACACAAACAGAATAAGGAACGGAAAATGCCACACCAAATAGTCTGGATAATCCATTGTATACAGAAGCTGTATACGGAATCAAAAAAACAAATACAATTAAAGAAGCAAAAATTTTAAGCCCTCTACTTTGAAATCGTTCACCAAAGAATGCGGGCATTGTTGAAGCTTGTAAATGGTGAGTCATAATTCTTGTTCTTCGTCCTAACACAATCCAAGCAAGTAAACTCCCAATTGCTGCATTTCCAATTCCAATCCAAGTACTTGCAACACCATATCTCCAGCCAAATTGGCCTGCATATCCAACAAAAACAACTGCAGAAAAATAGGAAGTTCCATAGGCAAATGCAGTTAACCATGGTCCAACATTTCTCCCACCAAGTATAAATCCTTGCACATTTTTAGCATGCTTATGTGTATAGATACCCACACATATCATCGTTCCAAAAAACACAAATAATAAAATAAATTTAATAAATAATCCTGTCTCCATATTTTCTCCTCATAATTTAAAAATACTATTACATTTTAAAGCGTTACACTTTAAAGTATTAAAGCTAACTGTTAAAATAATTCGAAGCCCAAAGGCTTCGCACTATTTTAAAATTCTGATTGATATCCTAATTCAAAGGCTTCTAAATTTATTGAAATTGTTTTCTTAGGCACGGTTTCTTCAATTACTTTAATCCATTCTTCTTTTGAAAATTGCATATGTTTTGCTGCAAGACCTAAAATAATACTATTAAAGACTCTTGTATTTCCAAGTTTTTCCGCTTCTTCTAAAGCATTCATTGCATAAACCGTATGCTCTTTTTTAATTATTTCCATAATATTTTCAGGATAGTTTGCAAAACCTGTTACAACTGTGATTGGATCAATACGCACATCATTAATAATTAATACCCCATCTGGTTTCAAAAAATGTTTATATCGTAACGCTTCTAATCTTTCAAATGCAATGATGATATCCGCTTGCCCTTCTTCAATAATAGGCTCATAAACAATATCTCCATACCGAACAAATGTTACTACACTTCCACCACGTTGTGCCATTCCATGGACTTCGGATAATTTTACTTCGTATTTTGCATTTGTAGCAAGTGCACCTAAAATACGACTCGTAAGTAATGTTCCTTGTCCACCAACTCCTACAATCATAATATTTCTAGTTTTCATTATGCATCCACCTCCTCAATTGCATGAAATTTACAGAGACTCCTACATAATCCACATCCATTACAATTATTGCTATCAATGGCAATGGTTCCATCTTCATTTTTCGTAAGTGCAGGACATCCCGGCTGTAAACAAGCTCCACATTTCACACATTTATCCGTAATAGGAACACATTTTTTGGGGAAAGAAATTCCTTTTAATAATACACAAGGGGCTTTACAAATAATGACAGAAATGGCATCTCTTTTTGTTTCGATTTTTAATAATTCCTCTAATTTTTTTATATCAAATGAATTAACTTCATACACATATTCGATTCCAAACGATTTCACTACTTTCGCAATGTCAATCGCATTAGTTTCTTCTTCCATAAGAGTTCTACCAGTTGCTGGATTATCTTGATGTCCGGTCATCGCCGTTATGGAATTGTCTAAAATTAATACGGTACCGGTCGCTTTATTATATGCCATATTTAATAACGAATTAATACCGGTATGCATAAATGTCGAATCACCAATTACAGCAACCCAATTTTTAACATAATCTTTTCCTCTTGCTTTTTCCATCCCATGTAAAGAAGAAATACTTGCCCCCATGCAAATTGTTGTATCAACAACACTTAAAGGTGCAACGGCACCTAATGTATAGCAACCAATATCTCCTGCTGCATGAATTTTCAATTTCTTTAATACAGTATATACACTTCTATGTGGACATCCAGGACAAAGAATGGGTGGTCTCGCTGGTACCGAAGCGGATTTTTGGGTGGTTATTTTTTCATTTAATATTTGTTCATGAATGAGGCGTGCCGAATATTCTCCAACAAGCGGAAAAACGTCTTTTCCAATAACATCAATTCCCCATGCACGAACTTGTTCTTCAATTACGGGTTCAAGTTCTTCAAAAACAACTAATTTATCAACGTTCCTTGCAAAATCCATTATTAGCTGTTTAGGTAATGGATGGACCATTCCTAATTTTAGAACCGATGCATTTGGCATTGCTTCTTTTACATAATAATAAGGAATTCCACTTGTTATAAATCCAATGGAAGTATCCTTATATTCCACTTTGTTAATTTTAAAATCACAACTATCTATGGATAACTTTTTCATTCGTTCAACGACAATTGGATGTCTTTTTCTAGAATTTGCTGGCATTGCAACATATTTTGAAATGTTTTTTTCATATGGAATTATCGCTTTTTCTATGCGGTCTTCAAGAACCACTTCACATTGAGAATGAGCAAGTCTTGTAGTTGTACGAACAACAACTGGCGTATCATAAGTTTCACTTATGTCATATGCAAACTTCATAAATTCTTTTGCATCGGCACTATCCGAAGGTTCTAAAACTGGAACATTTGCAGCTCGACATATTTGTCTCGTATCTTGTTCATTTTGTGAACTATACATTCCTGGATCATCTGCTACCACCGTAACAAGTCCCCCTGTGATACCTGTATAAGCAACCGTATACATAGGATCCGCTGCAACATTAAATCCAACATGTTTCATGGATGCCATACTACGAACACCGCTTATAGATGCCCCAATTGCAACTTCCATTGCTACTTTTTCATTCGGAGCCCATTCACAATACAATTCATCTTTATAGGTAACCATGGATTCGCTTATTTCCGTACTTGGAGTTCCAGGATATGCGGATGAAACTAAAACACCAGCTTCATATGCACCACGGGCAATTGCTTCGTTTCCCAACATTAATTTCTTTTTCAAAATATATCCACCTTTCCTATTTCTTTTAATTTTAAAATAACTCAACTTAAATATTATAGCAAAATAAATTTAGAAATGAAATAGAAAAGAGCAAAAAAGTTTTATCACATTAAAGTGATAAAACTTTTTTTGCTTTTTTCTATTGATAATTATTTCGTTTTATTTACTATTTTTTTATCATTTTTATATATCGCATTTGCTGGAATTACTCCACGAACATTAGATAATGGATATACACTGGTATGTTTTCCAATAATTGTTCCTGGATTTAAAACACTATTACACCCTACTTCTACATGATCTCCTAAAATTGCACCAAATTTTTTTAATTTGGATTCCACTTCTTTTGTTTCCGTATGTACAACAACAAGTGTTTTATCACTCTTTACATTAGAGGTAATTGCTCCTGCACCCATATGTGACTGAAATCCAAGAATACTATCTCCTACGTAATTATAATGAGGAACCTGAACTTTATTAAACAAAATTACATTTTTTAATTCCGTAGAATTTCCAACAACTGCATTTTTCCCCACAATTGCATTTCCTCGAATAAATGCACAATGCCTGATTTCTGCAAATTCATCAATAATACAAGGCCCTGTGATTTGTGCAGATTCATAAATTTTTGCATTTTTTGCAATCCAAATATCTTCTCCTCTTTTTTCATATAAAAGTGGATCCAATTCATTTCCTAATTGTAAAATAAAATCTTTGATTTTAGGTAATACTTCCCATGGATAATCAAAGGTTGAAAGCAAAGGACTTGCAATGGTTTCTTCTAATGCAAATAAATTTTTGATACAAATTTCTTTCATATTCGTTTCCTCTTTTCTATTTTATAAAAAATCAATTTTCCATTGATATTGATTTGTTTTTTCATTTTTAATATAAGAAAAATAAGCGGAAAATTTACTACCTTTTTTCGATATGCAGTCTTTTAATCCAACTTTTCCATTTTTACAAATCGATTCAATCATTGCCGGTGTGATTTCCTTTCCAAACCCAGTAATAAATTTATCGTTTTTCCAAATGGAATATTTGCAACCTTCTTTCCATTTGTCACAACCAAAACTTTTTTTTGTTTCAATAATATTGCCTCCACACTCTGGGCAAATTCCATAAATATGATCGGGATCTCCTAAATAATCACTGTTATGAAAATTAGAATCATTTTTAATTTCAGAAACAGAGGAATCAACAAGTTCTTTAATAAGCATTAAAAAATCTTCTTTTAAAAAACGGTCATGTTCAATATCCGATAATGTTTTCTCTAATTTTCCAGTAAAATTCAAATCAAAAAGGTCTTTAACAGGTAATGTTTCTACTATGGTATTTCCTAAACTTGTACAAGTTAAATTTTTGTTCTGATACTTAATATATCCAACATCAACTAGTTTTTTTATTGTTTCCGCTCTTGTTGCTGGAGTTCCAATACTAAAACCACTCAATATACTCATCATCATTTCTTCTGATGGTTCTTCTGTTACGCCTTTCCCACAAGTTTCCATGATTTTCAAAAGTGATTTCTCAGTATGGTATTTCGGTGGCTTTCTTTTTACTGAAAGAATTTCATTTGCATCTTCTTTTACCATTTCTCCAATATTAAGCATTGGTAAATTATTTGTTTTTGTTTTAATATCTTCAATTGCTTTCCAACCTTCATGAATTAGTACTTTTCCTTTTGTCATGAAATACCCATTCAATTCACACGTTTTAAATTCTGTTCGAATTACGGTTTCTTCTACAATAGAATTGGGCATAAATTGTGCAAGAAATCTGTTTTTTATAGCATGGTAAACAATAGCTTCGTCTTTCGAAAGTGATCTTTCATTTGGGACAAGATAGGTTGGTATAATAGCCGAATGGCTCTCTACTTTTTTGGAATCAAAAACGCGTTTATTCGTATGGAATTTTAATTGTTCTTTAAATTTAGAAGTAGATGCTAACACATCAAACACTTTTTTTGTTTTTGAGATAATGCTTTCATCTAATACGTAACTTGCTGTTCTTGGATACGTTGTGTATTTTTTTTCATAAAGTTGTTGTGCAATTTTTAGTACTTTCGCCGAAGTCCACCCTTTGTATTTTCCAGTAATAAACCCTTGTAAATTTGTTAAATTAAATAAATATGGTGGTAATTCCGTTTTTTTATTTATCGATTTATCTGTAATCACAGCCATTTTATTCTTTATCAATTCTTGTACTTGAAGTAATGCATTTTTATCTTCAAATTTTTCCGTTGCTTTTGTGTTTACATCAGAGTCGTCCGTTTTTTCATCCGTATCCTCATATTTATTTTCTTTTTTTACTTCGTTAATATCTTCTTGTATTTCAATATCCTTATAATATAGACCAATATAAGCATCCTTATCTTCTGGTTGAAACGTGACAGATAATTTGAAATATTCACTACTTTCAAAAGATTTAATTTCCATATCTCGATCATAAATAATTTTTAAAGTTGGAATTAATACACGTCCAACATTAATCAGTTGTCCATAGGAATTGAATTTTAAGGTTGCAGCTCTTGTAATATTAATGCCGATAAGCCAATCAGCAACCTGTCTGCCGAAACCAGCGTCATGAAGAGAACGCATATCTTGATTAGATTTCAAAGAAGACAAACCTTTTATAACTTCATCTTTTGTCCATTCGTTTAGAAGCAAACGCCAAATTGGTTTTTTGATGTTTAAATATTCAAAAATTTCATCAGCAATTACTTGCCCTTCCCGATCATCATCCGTTGCAGATATAATATCTGAAACATCCTCTCGTATAGATAAATTTTTTATAATTTCAAGTTGTTTTTTAGCCCCTTGATCAATTTTTCTTCGATTAAAATTTTCTGACTTTACTTTATACTTAAATTCTTTTGGGTAAAAAGGGATCGTATCAAATGACCATTTCCCAAGACGTTCATCATAATCATTCGCATCAAACAACTGTAAAAGATGACCAAATGCCCATGAAATTATATAATCTTCTCCTTCAATAAATCCATCTTTTTTAATTTTAGCATTCACAGCTTCACTAATATTTCTTGCCACGGAAGGTTTTTCTGCGATAATTAGTTTTTTCATTCTCTCCTCTATTCTTCTTTTACCCCAAAGAAATAAAAGCCTTTGCATTCCGTTAATCTTACCATTACATAAGTACCAATTAAGGTTTGATCCCCTTTAAAATGTACTAAAATATTATTTGACATTCTGCCAGTAACAAATGTATGATCGTGCGTGTTTATTTCTTCAACTAATACTTCATACGATCCACCTAAATAACGAACTACATTTTTTGCTGAGGTTTCATGTACAACATCTAGTACTCGATTAAAATGTTTTTGAATTATTTCTTTCGGGACTTGATTCTCCATATCCGCCGCTGGTGTTCCTGTTCGTTTCGAATAAATGTAAGTAAAAGCTTGATCATATCCTGCTTTTTGAATTACATCAATCGTATCTTCAATGTCTTGATCTGTTTCACCAGGAAATCCAATAATTAAGTCTGTAGTTAATGAAATATCAGGTATTTCTTTTTTTATTTTGTAGGCTAGATCAAGATATGATTCTTTTGTATAACGTCGATTCATTTTTGTGAGAATTTTTGTGCTACCTGATTGCAATGGCAAATGTAAATGTCTTGCAATTTTTTTCGAATTTTTAATGGTCTCAATTAATTCATCCGACAAATCCTTCGGATGAGAAGTCATAAATCGAATTCTTTTTATCTTGTCAATTTTTTCGATTTCTTTTAAAAGCATGGCAAACGTAATTGGAGGTTCAAAATTTTTACCATAAGAATTTACATTTTGCCCTAGTAACATAATTTCAGTGACACCATCCTTAGCTAATGTGTTTATTTCTTTTAAAATATCTTTTTGACTACGACTACGTTCTCGACCTCTTACGTATGGAACAATACAATATGTACAAAAATTATTACATCCAAACATAATATTAATTCCAGATTTATATGTATATTTTCTTTCTACTGGTAAATTTTCAACAATTTGATTGGTATCGTTCCAAACATGATTCACCGGTTTTTTGTTTGTAAGTGATTCTAGTAAATATTCTGGAAATTTAAATATATTATGTGTTCCAAAAATCAGATCAACAAAAGGATAACTTTTTTTAATTTTTAAAACAACCGATGGTTCTTGCATCATGCACCCACAAACTGCGATTTTCATATGTGGATTGTTTCTTTTTTTCCCTTTTAAAACACCTAAACGTCCATATACTCTTTGGTTTGCATTATCACGCACCGTACAAGTATTAAAAATCACAAAATCTGCATGTTCTTCCGATGCAGGTACATATCCTACCTCTTTTAAAACACCTTCTAATTTTTCAGAATCTCTAGCGTTCATTTGACAACCAAAAGTTGTAACACAATAAGTGAATTTACGGCCATATTCCTTTTCTTGTTCTAAAAGAAGTTCTCTACATTTTTTTATATTTTCCCACTGTAAAATAGATTCGTCCATTGTTTCATTTTTTAATTCCATTTCATTTTTTAATTCATCTTTATTCATTATTTCTCCAAAATTATTCTCTTATTTGTCCAGTTCCAATTATTTGATATTTATAAGTTGTTAATGCAATTAGTCCCATAGGTCCTCTTGCATGTAATTTCTGCGTACTAATTCCAATTTCCGCTCCAAATCCAAATACAAATCCATCTGAAAATCGAGTAGATGCGTTAACATAAACGCAGGAAGAATCAATATCACGCAAAAATATTGAAGAGATTTCTTTATTCTCTGTAATAATGGCGTCGGAATGTTTCGTATTATATTTATTAATATGTTTTATTGCTTCATTAGATGAAGCAACCGTTTTAATTGAAATAATATAATCCAAATACTCTCTAGCAAAATCTTCTTCCGTAGCCAATGTAATATCCGAAAGTATGGATTTTGCAAAGGCATCTCCTCTGATTTCTACATTCTTTTTATATAATTCTTTTTGTAGTAATGGCAAAAAAGTAGATGCAATAGATCGATCAATTACTAAAGATTCACATGCATTGCACACACCAATTCTTTGCGTTTTGGCATTGATAATTATTGGAATTGCTTTTTTAAAATCTGCAGATTCTTCCACATAAATATGACAATTTCCAGTTCCGGTTTCAATGATGGGAATGGTTGCGTTTTTAACAACTGCTTGAATTAAAGAAGCGCTTCCTCTTGGAATTAAGACATCAATGTATTCTTTCATTTTCATAAATGTTGCGGTAGTTTCCCGATTCGTATCTTTTATTAATTGGATCATATCTTCTGAAAGATTTGCTTTTTTTAATCCCAATTGAATGATCTTAGTAAGTGCAATATTTGAATGTATTGCATCAGAACCACCTTTTAAAATAACAATATTAGACGTTTTAAAGCATAATCCAAATGCATCAACGGTTACATTTGGTCGTGATTCATAAATAATTCCAATTACACCAAAGGGGACACGAACTTGTTGTAACTGTAATCCATTTGGTCGTGTAAATGATTGCATATTTTCACCGATGGGATCTTCTAAATCACGAATTTGCAATAACCCTTCACTCATACTTTTTACACGTTCTGTATCCAATTTCAAACGATCAATTAGTCCCGGATGCATATTTATATTTTCTGCATTAACAATATCTTTCTTATTTTCATCTAAAATATAAGAAGTATTTAAGATTAATTCTTCAGCAATAATTTCTAATGCTTTGTCTTTTTCATTCGTTGATAATTTCTGTATTTCATATTTTGCTTCAAGCGCACGTTTTCCCATTTCATGTAATTTCATATTATCCGCCTTTCTGAAATAATTATATCCATTGTTTGATCTAAATCATTATATGGTATTGTTTCTTGTATCTGAAAATCAAAACATAGTGCAATGGTTTTACATGGAGTCACTTCCAAAAATCGATCATAAAATCCCTTCCCATATCCCATGCGATGTTTTTTCATGTCAAAAGCAACACCTGGTGTTACACAAAGAGTATCTTTTACAGGTATATATTGATTTTCTTCCAAAGGAATAGGTTCTCTTATTCCAAATGCATTTTTTTTTGTTTCCATAAATCGATTGATTTGATAAAAAGAAAGAACACCCTTTGCAAAATCCATTATTTTCGGTACATAGACTTGTTTCCCATCTACAAAAGCTTGTGAAATTATCTCATCTGTATAAACTTCCGTGCCATAAGATA
This sequence comes from Lachnospiraceae bacterium, assembly GCA_041596215.1. Taxonomy (GTDB): domain Bacteria; phylum Bacillota; class Clostridia; order Lachnospirales; family Lachnospiraceae; genus JBFHIZ01. Next base: position 20,418 of record JBFHIZ010000020.1, on the reverse strand, counting down.
AAAAAATCAAAAGCTGTTTAGATGCCATATAGGAAGCTTCATTAAATAAACTATTAGCAATCTGTTTGCTTTTCATTTTAATTTCATCATTGGATAACTGGTCTCTTTTTTTGAGTATTTTTGTTCTAATATTTGATTTATCCCAAATCATCGGATTGATATTTTTTTCCATATTTTTCTCCTAAATTTGTTACGGAGCCATCTTTTTCTTGAATTGTTATTTGATTCAACTGATTTCTTAGGTTGGAACGAACGGAAGTTAAATATTCTTGCCTCAAAATCTTTTGCTCTTCTTTCTCATCCTTAGTTAAACCAGATTTTTCTTTTGATTTATGAAATAAAAAATTCATTCGTTTGATATGTTCTTCTGTCATTTTTAATTCCTTTCTATTTATGCACTTTATCTAAATAATCTAATAACTGAAAGGCTGTATCTCTTTTTTCCTTAAATACAGTTCCATACTCACGCCCATCCATAATTCTATGAATAATACGTACATCTTTTCCATTTGCGATAATCATATCTGTCCCATGAGAGGTTGCAATTTTAGCTGCAATCAATTTCGTATTCATGCCACCAGTTCCAACTAAACTTCCTGTGGTATTTTTTCCCATATGAAACAACTCATCCGTCAATTCTTCTACAAAAGGAATAAAAGATACATCTTCATTTTCTCTAGGATCATCGGTATATAAACCATCAATATCAGAAAGTAATATCAATAAATCAGCATCAACTAATGTCGCAACAATAGCAGATAACGTGTCATTATCACCAATTTCAATTTCACTTGTTGCCACCGTGTCATTTTCGTTTACAATTGGGATTGCATGTAATTTAAAAAGTTCTTGAAATGTATTCATTGCATTTTTACAACTTGTGGGATCAAAAACAGTTTTTTTTGTAAGTAATATTTGTGCAGCTACTTGATTATACTCTGAAAACATTTTTTGATAAACCATCATTAATTGTGCTTGGCCAATTGCAGCACACGCTTGTTTAAATGCAACAGGATTTTCTATTGTGCATGTATTTACATTTTTTGCCCCCAAAGCAATTGCTCCTGATGTTACAAGCACAACGTCTTTCCCCTGATTTCTCAAATTACATAGTTCTCGCACGAGCGAATCCATTTTAATATAATCTAAATTTCCAGTCTCCGGATGTTGTAAGGAAGAAGATCCGATTTTAACAATAATTCTTTTTTTGTTTTGAAATTGTTTTCTATAATGTTCTATTTTTTCACTCATTTTTATTCCTTCACCCTTCAAATTTATATGTTTTGCAAATTTCTTCCGCTATTTTCATGCCGTCTATTGCTGCTGAAACAATTCCACCTGCATATCCGGCACCTTCACCAGCTGGAAATATACCAGTAATATTTGATTCAAAAAAATCATTTCGCAAAATTCGAAGCGGTGAGGATGTTCTAGTTTCAATTCCTGATAAAATCGCATTTTCTTGATCAAATCCTTGAATTCGTTTTCCAAAAGCATGCATTCCTTCTATAAAACATTTGGATATATTTTCTGGTAAAACATTTCTAATATTAGCTGGTATAAATTGTCCTTTTATACTTGGTTCATATACAAATTCCTTTATATCAGAATTTTTATTATTACAAAAATCTTCAAAACGCTGTACAATAACTTTACCATTTCCTTCTTTGTATGCTCGTTCTTCTAATTTTTCTTGATAAAACATTCCAGCTAGTGGATGTACATCTGGTATATCACTTGCATCAACTTGTACAACAATTGCACTATTTGAATTTTTACCATTTCTTGCAGAATAACTCATTCCATTAATTGCTAATTTATTATTTTCTGAAGAAGCATTAACAACCACGCCTCCAGGACACATGCAAAAGGAATATACCCCTTTTCCTTGCGTAGACTGGTATGTTAATTTATAAGATGCTGCTGGAATACGATTATAGTTTTCTTCTCCATATTGTGAAGAATCAATCATTTTTCTAGTATGTTCCACACGTAAACCAATTGAAAAATTCTTTTTTTCCAATGCAAAATGTTTACCATATAGCATACGAAAAGTATCTCTTGCACTATGACCAATTGCCAAAATACAAAGGGAAGTTTTCACTTCTTTTTGTTCATTAATAATAATTGCTTTAATTCTATTGTTATCAATAATGAAATCCGTAACTTTTGATTCAAAATGTATTTCGCCACTAAGTGTAAGAATTTCTTGTCTCATATTTATAATTATCTTTTGTAAGACATCGGTTCCTAAATGTGGTTTGCTTTCATATAAGATAGAAGGATCCGCACCATATTCAACAAATCTTTCTAAAATATAAGACATTCGATTTTTTTTATCTTTTACTTGGGTATTTAATTTTCCATCGGAAAATGTACCAGCTCCACCTTCACCAAATTGAACATTTGATTCTTCAAGTAATTCATTTGTTTCCCAAAATCTTTTCACATCATTTGTACGAATTTCTATCTTTTTCCCACGTTCTAAAAGAATGGGTCGAAATCCTTTCTTTGCTAATAATAACGTCGCAAATAAACCACATGGGCCTGCACCTATAACAACTGGTCGTTCTTTTAAACAAATATTCCCTCCATCTGGAATTTGATATCTTTGTTTTTTATAAAAAGCAATGGACTTATTTTTATTTTTATGAAATACTTCTTTTTCATTCCTTAAATTTAAAACCAAAGAATATATGGAATATATGGTGGGTTTTTTTCTTGCATCAATTGCATGTTTAAGTATACTATAATCCAACAAATCTTCCGGTGTTATATGCAATGATTGATATATTTTATTCTCTAATTCTTCTTTTGAATGAAAATATGACATTTTCAATTGATGATATATAAGCATAATTCTCCTATCTATGATAATGCAGCATGCGATCCAGCTATAGAACCCGAAGTCCATGCCCATTGTAAATTGTAGCCTCCACACATACCATCAACATTTAACATTTCACCAATATAATAAATGTTATCTTCTTGTTTTGATTCGAAAAAAGGAGTGATTTCTTTTAAAGAAATTCCACCTGTACAAACTTGTGCTTGTTCAAATGCATTTGTTTTCAAAACTAAGACATTCCAATTTTTTAATATATTCATAAAGGATAGTAATTTTTTTTCTGAAATATTCGTTACCAATTCTTTCATAGAAATCCGTGTCTTCTTTAAAGCTTCTTGAATTATTTTTTTATTTACGATTCCATTTGTAAATTCTTCCATGGTTGCATTAGGAAACACTTGCAATCTGGATGTAAAAAAAGAAGAAAAATCATCTTTTTTTATCCACGGAATAAAATCAATACGTAAAGTAATGGTTTTTTGCAAATCAAGTTCTTTTGAAATTTTTGAGCTCAACTGAAATATAGGAATTCCAGAAACACCATAATCCGTAAGTTGCAATTCGCCCTCTACTTCTTCCATAAATTGATCATTTGAAAAAGATTGAATTGAAGCTACTGTACGTACGCCAGCCAAACTTTTAAAATAGGAACCCTCACAACGTAATTGAACAAGTGCCGGTAAAATTTTAATGATATGATGTCCATACTGTTCTGCAATTTTAATTCCATATTTTGCAGGTTCTGTTTTTTTACCTGCAAACAGACCCGTCGCAATAATTACTTTTTGAAATTTTGTGGAGCATTCTGAAACAAAAAAGTTTCCATCTTTCTTTAGAATTTCTTTAATCATCGAATCGCATTTTACTGTAACATGATATCGATTCAGTGCAAATCGTAAAGCATCTAATATGGTGGAAGCATTTTCAGTAACTGGATATAATCCCCCATTTTTTTCCTTTAATAATACACCAATTGATTCAAAAAATAACATTGTTTCTTTTGTAGAAAAACAACTCATACAAGACTCTATAAAATTCATATCATCATTCTTATAAAAGCTGGCATTCATGGTAACATTTGATAAGTTGCATCTGCCATTACCAGTAACTAATATTTTTCGACCAATTTTTTCTTGTGCTTCAAATAAGGTGACTTTTGCACCACTTCTTGCTGCGGTAATTGAAGCCATCATACCACTCGCTCCACCACCAATTACGGCAATATTATTTTTATCCATATCTAAACCTCGTTTTTTAAAAGATGTATTTTTCTTAAAAATCTGATAGCTCGATTACCAAAAGGCATAATTAGTAATTCTCTTTCAGTAATACCTTTTAATAAAATCATTAAGATAAAGTAGGAAGTGCCTCCTACGAGTACTCCTGCAATTGTAATGAATATATTTCCGGTAAATAATGAAAATATCTGATATGTAAAATACACTAGAAATCCCATGACTAATGACGAAACAATTGGAATTACAAAAGTTTTAATAATTTCTTGTTTATAATGCATGTGTTTTCGAATGGCATATAAATTTAGAATACTCATTAATCCTGAAAATATAATATTTGCAAATACGACTCCATAAATCCCAATATTTGTAACACGTAAAATTGTATATAAAAATACAATTTCAACAAATAATGAAATCAAGGAATTTCTTACTGGAATACGCATTCGGTTTATTCCCTGTAACACTCCATTTGTTAAGGTGGAAAAAGAATAAAGAATAATCGATACTGCACCTAAATGAAGCATTTTTGTAGGCATATCAATTTCTCCATTAAACAGCATATCAAGAATTGGTCTTGCAAGTACTCCAAGTCCAACTGCACAAGGTATAGCTATAAACATCGTAACACGAATTACAATTTGTATTTTAGACTTTACTTGATTATAATTTTTATTTTCCATGTGATTTACCAGCAATGGAATGGCTGAAGAAGACATTGCACTTGCAAGCGCAATCGGTATATTAATCAAAACACGGTACTTACCACTAAAGATTCCCCAATGAATTGTTTTTATATCTTCTAATCCTTTCCATATCATAGCTTCATTAAATACTCTTTGGTTAATAATTGTACATAAATTATATACAGCTGTACTAAGGATAACTGGAACAATCGTTAGGACAAGAATCTTAAGTATTGTTTTATAACTTTCCATAGATTTTGTCTGATCTTTTTTAATTTGTATACGATATTTGGGCGCATACAGAAAAAATACAAAAACAAGAAATGCAAGTCCAATCAATGCACCAACACTACATCCAATCGTTCCTCCAGCTGCACCATAAGCGGCTTTAAATTTTTCGTTACCTAATAAATCTCCAACTTTACTCCCATAATTCGATAAAATAACTGCTCCTGATAAACTTGCAATTACAAGAAATATCTGTTCAATAATTTGAGAAACAGCCGTTGGCATCATAGTTCCTAGTCCTTGAAAATATCCTCTAAAAACGCCCATAATTGCAACAATTAACAAAGCGGGAGCTAATAATCTTAAAGCGATTGCACTCATGGGTTCAAAAACAACAGACCCTGCCAAAAAATCTGAAAAAGCATATACAAAAACAGAAGAAAGAACACCTACTAAAACTGCGAATAATAATGACCCTTTAAAAATGCGATTTGCATTTTTATATTGTCCTTTACTCACTCTTGCTGAAACCATTTTAGATATTGCTAAAGGCAAACTATATGAGGATAGGAGCAAAATAATGGCATAGATTTCATATGCAGCTGCATAGTATCCATTTCCCTCATCGCCAATTATATTTGTTAACGGAATTCTTTTTACAAGACCAATTAAACGCACAAGAATTCCCGCAAATGCAAGAATCCCACCTTGTACTATAAAATCATTTCTTCTTTTATTAGATTTTTCCATAAAACCCTCCGCTTTAAAGAATTTCTTTTGTGATACCTAATTTTTGTAAAACCATTTCCTGTTTCATTTCCATAATTTTTGCTTCTTCCTGCTCCATATGATCATACCCTAGTAAGTGTAACATACTATGTGCAATTAAGAAACAAAACTCTCGGGTTGTAGAATGTCCATACAATTTTGCTTGTTCGATTACTTTTTCATAAGAAATAATAATATCACCTAATACAACCTGATTTGTATCCAGGTTCATATATTGAATTTTTTGGATAGGATTTTCTAAACACGAATATTCCCCTGGATATAAAAAATCTAAATTGGGAAAGGATAATACATCCGTTTCTTTTGAAATTTTACGATATGCCGTATTTAATTCTTTAATACCATTATTATCTGTTATCTGTAAATTAAGTTCAAATTCATAGAAAAAATTTTCTTGTTTTACAACTTCTGAAATTACAGTTTCTGTTTTTTCTTTTAATAATTCATCATATAAAAATATAGTGTTATTTTCAACGTAAAAAGTCATAATACAATTTTTCCTCCTTAAAGAAATTAATAATAATTTCTAATTCATAAAAATCCAATTTAAAATTTTTCAATTTCTTTCTTGAAAACCAATCCATAGCTATTGCATCAATTAATTGTTCAATATCTAATTCTACATTTTTATTTTTTTTAAATACTCTTTCAACCATTAATATAATTTCATCCGTAATTTTAATTAAAGATGCTTCTTTAGAAAGAGAACTACTTTGGTCCAAACTATTTAATTCTTCTAGCAAAATACGAACAGGTTTCGGAAATTTATTTTGTTTACAAATATCTTGAAGAGAATTTTTCCCTTTATCCTCACTTATCATATTAATACTTTTATAGTACGCTCCTGCCTTTACTAAATACGTATCTAAATTCAACTTCGGTGAAATTTTATCACAAAAATATGCACAATGAATGGCATGAAAGTATGCTTTTGGTTGTTTCTCTTTTAATTCCTTCATTAAAATAAATTCCTGATCATTAATTTGAGAATACACGTTATGATATTTACGAACAATAAAAATATCAGATACTCCAAGAACAAAGATTAATGTAATTGTATTAATTATAAAATTCAAAATCAAGAACAATATGGTGTCATCTTTTAATGGTCCTTCAAAAAACAAAATATGATATGCAAAAAGAAAAGAAAAATGAATGCATAAAGAAATACATGATGCTACATAATATTGTGTATGTTTTTTTACTTGGCTAAACACAACCACCGTTAATAAAATAGAACTTGTATATAAAATTTGTATTTCATAAGAACTACTGGTAAGAAAAACAGAAATAAATAAGCAAGAATAAGTAGTTACTAAAGCGATAAATTCATTAGAAAAAAACAATACTAGAATTGCCATTGGAATAAATGCCCAAGACATAGCTGGTAAAAAAGAAAACAAACAACTACATAAAATACACAACGTATAAATCAAAAAAAACGAAAGAATTTTTTGCAAAGAAAATGTCTGAAAAAAGAATTGTTTTGAATAAATTCCAATTAATAACATAATTGTAAAACTTGCAACAACTAAAAAAACATTAAAATACAAAATATGATTTATATCCAAATTCATCTTCCTGTAAAAAAGAAAAGGAATACAAACGGTAACAAAAATAATCGCAATAAAAATCAAAACATACCATTTCATATTTTTTTTTGAAACAACAGTATTTTCATTCATTCTACTCATTTATATTTCCTTATCATTACTTTCTTTTTTTTGTTTCATATATTTCATACGCTTTAACAATTTTTTGTACAAGCGGATGTCTGACTACATCAACACTAGATAGTTCCACAAATGAGATGTCACCGATTTTATTTAGTATTCTTTTTGCAAGTTCTAATCCTGATTTTGTTCCAGGTGCTAAATCTTTTTGTGTCACATCTCCTGTAATAATTACTTTCGATCCAAATCCAATTCTTGTTAAAAACATTTTCATTTGTGCTGGTGTTGTATTTTGTGCTTCATCTAAAATAATAAAGGCATCATCAAGTGTTCTTCCTCGCATATAAGCCAAAGGTGCAACTTCAATCAATCCTTTTTCTGTATTTTTCAAAAAACTCTCTGCTCCCATTATTTGATATAGAGCATCATACAAAGGCCTTAAATATGGATCCACCTTACTTTGCAAATCGCCTGGTAAAAATCCAAGTTTTTCTCCTGCCTCAATTGCTGGTCTTGTTAAAATAATTTTTTGCACTTCATTATTCTTAAACGCAGTAATTGCCATCGCCATTGCTAAATATGTTTTCCCGGTTCCTGCTGGACCGATTCCAAAAACAATCATATTATTCTTAATTGCGTCAATATATTTTTTTTGACCAAATGTTTTCGGTTTAACTGGTTTCCCATTCATTGTATGACATATACATTCTTTATCAATTTCTAGAATTGATTGCTTCTGGTTATCCATGGTTAATTGAATTGCATAATCTATTTTTTGTTCATTAATTTCTGTCCCCTGTGAAGATAATAGCAAAAGTTCTGAAAGTGTTTTTTTAGCAAGTAAAACACTTTCTTTTTCCCCTAATATTTGTAAGCTTCCATTTCGATTTATAATTGAAACCTGAAAATTATTTTCAAGTTTTTCAAGATACGAATCATACTGTCCAAATACGATCTTTAATTGATCCACTGTGGATTCTATTTCTGTTTTGTATTCTTCCATACTACCCCTAACTGTTGTGTGCTATATACAATGGCAATTTATTGGATGTTTTCAAAAACACACTTCTGAACTTTTACGCTCACCTTTAATCTAACTTTTATTTATTGAATAATACTTTTGATTAATATGTTTTTTTCTTTTGTTTCTAATGAAAAAGAAAATGCATGATATATTCGTTCTTTTACAGCTTCTATATTTGATAAATCATTTGCATAAATCGTTGCTATTGCCGATCCACTTTCTACAAAATCACCAACTTTTTTCTTTAAAACAATTCCAACACCTAAATCAATTTTACTCTCTTTTGTTTCTCTTCCACCACCAAGCATCAAAGAACAAATTCCTATTTCGGAACATTCAATATGATGAACATATCCACTTTTTTTTGCAAAAATCTCAAAAACATGCTCTCCTAAAGAAAACTTTTCTGGAGCATAACAATAAGATGCATCTCCACCTTGTGCAGAAATAAATTCAGCCATTTTAGCTAACGCAGATTTATCATTAATTACCATTTCTAATTGATTTTTTGCATCTTCTAAGGTGTTTGCAATCTTTGAATTCACAAGCATATGTGAACCTAAAGCAATACATAAATCATGTAAATCCTTTGGACCATTTCCATTCAAGGTATCAATTGCTTCCATTACTTCAAGTGCATTTCCAACAGCAAACCCTAAGGGTTGGTCCATATCAGAAATAATTGCACTTGTATTTTTACCTGCACCTTTTCCAATAGAAACCATTACTTTTGCAAGAGATTCTGCCATTTTTTCTGATTTCATAAAAGCTCCGCTACCAGTTTTAACATCTAAAACAATACTATCTGCTCCAGCAGCTAATTTTTTACTCATAATAGAACTAGCAATTAACGGAATGGAATCAACTGTACCTGTAACATCACGCAAAGCATATAATTTTTTATCCGCAGGAGCTAAATCAGCAGTTTGTCCCATGATAGAGACTCCAACATCATTTACATTTCTCATAAATTCCGATTCGGAAATATCCGTATGAAAACCAGGGAAACTTTCCAATTTATCAATCGTTCCTCCCGTATGACCTAGTCCTCTGCCACTCATTTTAGCGACTTTAGCTCCACAAGCTGCAACCATAGGTGTTAATACAAGAGAAGTTTTGTCACCCACTCCTCCCGTAGAATGTTTATCTACTTTAATACCTTGAATATTTCCTAAATCAAGGCAATCTCCACTATTTTTCATAGCCATTGTTAAATATAATGTTTCTTCTTCATTCATCCCATTAAAAAAAATTGCCATTAATAGCGCAGAAATTTGATAATCAGGAATGTTTCCATTGGTGTAGCCTTCTATAATATAATCAATTTCTTCTTTTGTTAAAGAATTTTGATTTCTTTTTTTTATAATTAAATCGTACATTCTCATAAATACACCTCCAGGGTACATTTTATTTGTGATATGGTTCCTTATTAATAATTCGAAACGAACGATATATTTGTTCCGATAAAATAACTCGCATTAATTGATGTGGAAATGTTAATTTTGAAAAGCTTAAATGCATATCCGCTTTTTTAATAATAGAGTCATGAAGACCATTCGATCCACCAATAACAAATTGTATATTACTTACTCCTCGAATTGCTAAATCATTAATAACAGAAGATAATTCCATGGAGTTTAATTCAGCGCCTAAAATTTCTAGCGTAATCAAATGGGACGCAGGTTGTATACATTTTAAAATACGATTTGCTTCTTTTTCTTTACATAACTCTATTAACGCAGTGGATTTATTCACGGGTTCTTTTTCATCCAGAACTTCAATAATTTCATAAGTACAGTATTTTGATAATCTTTTACTGTACTCAAGAATTGCTTCCTTATAAAATCTTTCTTTTATTTTGCCAACTGCAATAATACTAACTTTCATCATGATATATATCCATATATATTTCTTCGATAAATTTATCTAAAAATCCATCTTCTAAATTTAAAAATTGTTTACAAATTCTTTTTTTCATTTCTTCTGATCGCATGAAATATTTAATCTCATTTTGATATTCTTCTTCATCCTTAAATATTTCTTTATCAATCAAATCTTTGGATAAATTAAGGTTACACCACTGTTTCATTGTTTGAATTAAATTGGATTCTTCTAATCCTTGCTCTTTGATTTTTTTTAATGACAAAAAAGCATGCAGTCCCATAATTGTAAAAAGTAAAAATAAAATCCCCATGACAACTGTCATCATATGTTTTGTAAAAAGCGAAAAATTAAGTGGTATATAATCGAGTTCTAACAAAATAAGAAATATAATACCAAGTATCCCTACCATTGTTAACGTATATGCCGAAGATTTCACTTCCTCCGCACGTTCCTTTTTATTTTGATATGATTTTACTGTTGTCCCAAAAGCATCTTTTTCTTCAGTTTCTTCCTGTTCTTCTAATTCTGTTAATGATTTTTCCTGTAAAAAAACACGTATAATTTTTTTTGTTTTCGAGACCATCTCTTTTTTTACAAAAAGTTCATAAGAGTTTTCCGAATCCTCAATTTGTGAAACTTTGCCTTCAGGTAATCCATTATACGAAATAAATGAATTTAGTTCTTCTAAAAAATCTTTTTCACCAAAAATGATACTTTCTTCTTCTGACTCAACGATTTCATCGACAAGTTTGCAATTACAATCCGAACAAAATTCAACTCCATCAACATATTCATTTTTACAATTTGGACACCATGGCATAGTTGCACCTCCTATTTTTTTGTTAAAAACTCATCAATACTCTTTGCTGCTGTTTTTCCAGCTCCCATAGCTAAAATAACGGTTGCTGCACCAGTTACGGCATCTCCACCAGCATAAACTGCAGTTTTTGAAGTTTTACCAGTTTCTTCTTCTACAACAATACATCTACGCTTATTTGTTTCTAATCCCGCCGTCGTAGACGCAATCAAAGGATTGGGAGATGTTCCTAAAGACATAATGACAGAATCCAATTCCATTGTAAATTCAGAACCTTCAATTGGTTTCGGTCTTCTTCTTCCAGATTCGTCTGGTTCACCTAATTCCATTTTAATACAACGCATTCCTGTTACCCATCCAGATTCATTTGTAAGAATTTCTAAAGGATTCGTTAATAAATGAAAATGAATGCCTTCCTCTTTTGCATGATGAACTTCCTCAACTCTTGCTGGTAATTCTGCTTCACTTCTTCGATATACAATAGAAACATCAGATCCTAAGCGAAGTGCAGTTCTTGCAGCATCCATTGCAACATTTCCACCGCCGACAATGGCAACTTTTTTCGGAATCATAATTGGTGTTTTTGAATCTTCTTCATAAGCTTTCATTAAATTACTTCTCGTTAGATATTCATTTGCAGAAAAGACTCCATTTGCTTGCTCTCCTGAAATTCCCATGAATTTTGGTAACCCTGCTCCAGAACCAATAAATACAGCTTCAAATCCTTCTTCCTCAAATAATTCATCAATGGTAACCGAACGTCCTACCACAACATTAGTTTCAATTTTAACACCAAGATTCATAACATTTTCTATTTCTTTTTCCACTACTTTTGTTTTTGGTAAACGAAATTCTGGAATTCCATAAACTAAAACTCCACCTGGTTTATGTAACGCTTCAAAAATTGTAACATCATACCCCATTTTCGCTAAATCTCCAGCACAAGTTAATCCCGAAGGCCCTGCTCCAATAACTGCTACTTTTTTATTATTTTTTGCAACCGTTGATACTGAAGTAACATGATGTTCTCTAGCCCAATCTGCAACAAATCTTTCTAATTTACCAATTGCAATTGCTTCTCCTTTTATTCCACGAATACAACGTTCTTCACACTGTGTTTCTTGTGGACAAACTCTTCCACAAACCGCAGGTAATGCAGATGATTGATCTATAATACGAAATGCTGCTTCAAAATCTTCATGTACAATTTCTTGAATAAATGCAGGAATATCAATTGCTACTGGACATCCTCCAATACATTTTGCATTTTTACAATTCAAACATCTTTTGGCTTCTTCAATTGCTTCCTCTTCATTATATCCCAAACAAACTTCTTCAAAATTCGTTGCACGTATTTTTGCATTTTGTTCACGTACTGGTACTTTATTTAAAACATTCATTATTCTCTATTTGCACATCCACCTTTGCTATGATGTGTCTCTCCTTCCGTATCTTTTAAATAAGCTCTTCCTTCAACCGTTTTATATAACTGTTGCCGTTTCATAGCTTGATCAAAATCAACCAAATGTCCATTAAATTCTGGTCCATCTACACAGGCAAATTTCACTTCATCTCCAACTGTTACTCGGCACGCACCACACATACCAGTTCCATCCACCATAATTGGATTTAAGCTTACAATTGTGTGTAAATCATATTTTTTTGTAGTCATACAACAAAATTTCATCATAATCATTGGTCCAATAGCAACGCATATATCATAATGTTTACCTTCATTTTCAATTAAATCTTCAATTACTTTTGTAACTAATCCACTTCTTCCATAAGAGCCATCATCCGTAGTAACATATAAATTTCCAGCCACTTCTTTCATTTTATCTTCCAAAATTAGAGTTTCTTTTGTTTTTGTACCAATAATTACATCTGCTTCTATTCCATGTTCATGTAACCATTTTACTTGAGGATAAACAGGTGCTGTACCTACTCCACCAGCTACAAATAAAATCTTTTTCTTAGCAATGTCAGGATCATGAATAAGTTCTGAAGGATTTCCTAATGGTCCTACTACATCAGCAAACGTATCCCCATTTTTAAGAGAACACATTTTTAAAGTTGCGTCACCTACTGTTTGAAAAACAATACTTACCGTTTCTTTTTCACGATCATAATCACAAATGGTTAACGGAATTCTCTCCCCATCTTCATCCACACGCACAATTAAAAATTGACCTGGAAGACATGATTTTGCTACTCTTTTCGCTTTAATATCCATTAAATAAATATTTTCAGCTAATTGTTCTGTTTTTTCTACTGTATACATAATAACCTCCTAAAGTTATATTTTTTTAATAAATACGATAATTTCCTTCTTCATCAAATGCAACATTTATAAATTCTCCAGTTATCATTTGCACACCAAATAGATTTCCTGTCTTTTTTGCAATTGCATCTTGTTCTTGATACCATTCATATATTAAATAGTATGGATTTCCATCATAACTAAATGCAGAATTCGTTGTATAAGTATAGTTACCATTATGTTCTGTTGCCTTACCAGATAAATCAGAAATCTTACCATTATCCAATGCATTATCAAAAGAAATTGAAATTGCATCTTCAACTGAAATTTCACCCGGAATAATTAATTCAATTGTTCTTGTTGTCTCATTACTATATTCATTATCTTTATTTACTGTTACACAACGTAAAACAAAACTTCCTATTGGCATTGCAATAGGACTCGAATAGTGATAACTTTCATCTGTGATATCAGATCCATCAAGAGTATATAATACCTCACAATCTTCCTGTACTTCAATAACGATTGCTTTTGGAATCGATGTAACTCCACTATACACATTAACTTCTGGTGCATACGGTCTCGATAAATCAATCACATATTCATTTCTTACAATTTCACTTTGAATACCAAAATCATTTATAAAAATAGCAGAAATATCATAAATGCCTTCTTTTAAAAACAAGGGCTCTTCGTATTGCAAACTTGATGAGGTAGGAATCGTACCATCTAAAGTATAATAAATGATTCCATTATCGGATGCAAGCATTTTTAAATACATTTCATTAAAATAAGTACCACCTTTACTACTTAAAGTAGGTGGATCTGCTATATATACCTTGTATTTTTCATAAACAATTGCATTTTGTGAATTTTTTATTAAATTCACAATTGCTTCCACATTTGCGTCTTCTATATACATTTGAATTAATGTTTCATAAACTTCCAAAGTCCCTAATCCAGATTGAATTGCATTCTCTAAAATAGATTTTGATGTGTCACGAAATCCATAAAGTAAATAATACTTTGATTTTAATAAAATTAAATCTGTATTATCCTGGTCTAAATCAATTGCTTTTTCTAAAGCAGTTAACGCATCTTTATAATTTTCTTCTTCTGCATATGAAATAGCTTGCTTATATTGATAATCAAAGGAATTATTATTAACATAAAATATAATACCATAAATGCCCATGGATATACAAAGAACAGCAATTCCTATCATCACTTTAAAAAGAAAAGATTTTTTCTTTTTTTTCAAAATATGTTCCGAAATATCGTTAATAGATGTATCTATACTGTCTTCTATTTCAGGTTCATAATTTGGTACATATTGAATTTCCGTTCCACAAGTAGAACAATAAAATTTCCCATTTTCTAATTCACATCCACATTTTGGACATTTCATTTCCTTATCCTCTTAATACTGCTTCTACACAATTATTCATCAACATTGCAATTGTCATAGGTCCCACTCCACCCGGAACAGGTGTGATTGCTTTACAATACTCTTTTACATCATCAAAATCAACATCTCCACATAATTTATTATTTTCCATACGATGAATTCCAACATCAATTATAACCACTCCATTTTTTATATATGTATGATCAATCATTTTTGGTTTTCCAACCGCAACAACGAGTATATCCGCCCTTTTGCATACTTCTTTAAGATTTTTTGTTTTTGAATGAGCAATTGTAACTGTTGCATTTTCTCTTAAAAGAAGTAATGACATTGGTTTTCCAACAATATTACTTCGTCCAAGAATCACGCATTCTTTCCCTTCGATTTCAAGATTACTTCTTTTTAAAAGTTGAATGATACCTGCTGGTGTACAGGAAACAAATCCTTTTTGACCAATACATAGGGCCCCAACACTTTGTGGGTGAAATCCATCTACGTCTTTAAATGGTGAAATTGATTGAATGATTTGTTCTTCATTTATATGTTCTGGTAACGGTAATTGTACTAAAATTCCATGTACCTGTTCATCTTGATTTAATGTTTGTATCAATGCAAGTAACTCTTCTTCCGTTGTCGTATCAGATAATTCAAATGACTTGGATTCGATTCCTATATATGCACAAGCATTTTTTTTATTTTTTACATATACACTAGATGCAGGATCTGCTCCTACTTGAATAACAGCTAGACAGCATCGGATTCCTTGATTCTTTAATTTTTGAACTTTAATCTGTAATTCATTTTTTATTGTTTGAGAGATTTGTTTTCCATCAATACGTATCATATTATCCTCTTTTTCTAAAATAATCCCGTTATTTTTCCGTTTTTATCAACATCAATATCATAAGCAGCCGGATGTTTGGGCAAACCAGGCATTGTCATAACAGCACCAGTTAATACAACAATAAAACCAGCACCAGCAGAAACATATACATCTCTTACATGAATCGTGTAATTTGTAGGTCTCCCTAGCAAAGTTGGATCATCTGATAATGAATACTGCGTTTTTGCCATACATACTGGGAATTTATCATAACCTAGATCTTCTAGTTTTTTAATCTTTTTTAACGTATCTGCAGAAAATGAAACGTCTGAAGCTCCATAGATTTCTTTTGATACCTTAATAATCTTATCTTCAATCGATAATTCATCGGTATAAAGAACTTTGAAATCACTTTTTGTGGTCTCCAATGTATGTAATAATAAATTAGCTAATTCAATACCACCTTCTCCACCTTTTTCCCAAACATTTGAAATGGCAAATTCACAATGTTTACTTTTACAAAATTCTTTTATAAAAGAAATTTCTTCTTCTGAATCTGATAAAAATGCATTCACACTTACAATAACTGGAACATGATATTTTTGAATATTTTCAATATGTTTTTCTAAATTAACGATTCCCTTTTTAAGTGCATTTAAATTAGGAGTAGATAACTCTTGTTTTTTTATTCCTCCATTATATTTTAAAGCTCGAATCGTTGCAACAAGTATTACAGCATCCGGTTTTAATCCTGATGTTCGACATTTAATATCAAAAAACTTTTCTGCTCCTAAATCTGCACCAAATCCTGCTTCTGTAATTACATAATCCGCCATTTTCAAAGCTGCCTTCGTAGCAATTACGCTATTACAACCATGTGCAATATTTGCAAAAGGGCCTCCATGAATAATTGCAGGCGTATGTTCTAATGTTTGGATTAAGTTTGGCTTTAAAGCATCCTTTAATAAAGCAGCCATGGAACCCACAGCTTGCAAGTCATTTGCTGTAACTGGGTTTCCATCAAGATTATATGCAACCACCATTTCTCCAAGACGTTTCTTTAAATCCTCCATATTTTCAGCCAGACAAAAAACTGCCATAATTTCTGATGCAACTGAAATCACAAAATGATCTTCTCTTACAAATCCATCTGCTTTCGAACCCAATCCGACAACAGTATTTCTTAAACTTCGATCATTCAAATCAACACAACGTTTCCAAATAATCTGTCTCGTATCAATTCTAAGTTCATTTCCTTGGTGAATATGATTATCTAATATTGCAGCCAATAAATTATTAGCAGAGGTAATCGCATGAAAATCACCCGTAAAATGTAAATTCAAATCCTCCATAGGCACTACTTGTGCATATCCACCGCCTGCAGCACCACCTTTCACCCCAAAACAAGGTCCTAAGGATGGTTCTCTTAATGCGATAATTGCTTTTTTATGTAATCTACCAAACGCTTCTCCAAGACCAACTGTTGTCGTAGTTTTTCCTTCTCCTGCAGGTGTCGGATTAATTGCTGTAACTAAAATCAATTTGCCGTTTTCTTTATTTTTTATCTTTTCTAAATAAGCAGTTGAAATTTTTGCTTTATATTTTCCATACTGTTCTATATCATCTTCCTGTATGGAAAGCTTTTTTGCAATTTCTACAATTGGTAACATTGTAGCATCTTGTGCGATTTGAATATCTGATTTCAAAATAATACCTCCCTTATTACTTCGTTTCATTTCTATTGTTTAATATCTCTTCAAATTCTTCCGCTGACATTAAAACTTTTCTTGGCTTCGTTCCCTCTTCTGGACTAACAAGTCCAATCTCACATAATTGATCCATAATTCTCGCAGCTCTATTAAAACCAATTTTAAAGACTCTTTGAAGCATTCCAATAGAAGCTTTTTCTTTTTCAATAAGAAATCTTCCTGCTTCTTCAAAATAAATATCCGTATCTTTTTCTGCAGATCCACTCCCACTCATATTACTTTGTGTATTGATATTTGAAATCTGCTCATCAATCTTAGCAGAATATACATTTCCAATTGCTTGGTTCTTTAAATAATCCACAACGGCAGATACATCTTTATCAGAAACAAAAGCACCCTGTACACGAACTGGTTTTGAATATCCCTGCGGATAAAACAACATATCTCCTTTTCCAAGAAGCTTTTCGGCCCCATTCATATCTAATATGGTTCTAGAATCCACTCCACTTGAAACGGAAAATGCAATACGACTTGGCATATTTGCTTTAATCAAACCTGTAATTACATCCACGCTAGGCCTTTGTGTTGCAATAATCAAATGAATTCCAGCAGCTCTCGCAAGTTGTGAAAGACGACAAATAGATTCCTCAACTTCACCTGGAGCTACCATCATTAAATCTGCAAGTTCATCAACAATAATAACAATTTGAGGTAATTTTGATGGTGCATCTGGTTGATTTTTCATTGTTTCAACCTTTTTATTATACCCATGTAAATCCCGTACATTTAAATCCGCAAACATTTTATATCGTTCTGTCATTTCCGTAACTCCCCAATGTAATGCAGCCGACGCTTTTTTTGGGTCTGTAACTACAGGAATTAACAAATGAGGTATTCCATTATAAACATTTAATTCTACTACTTTTGGATCTATCATAATTAACTTAACATCATCCGGATGTGCTTTATATAAAATGCTCATAATAATCGTATTAATACAGACGGATTTACCAGACCCAGTTGCTCCTGCAATTAAAACATGTGGCATTTTAGCAATGTCAAATAACACAGGTGCTCCACCAATATCTTTACCAACCGCAAACGTTATATTCGAAGGAAATGTATTAAATTGTTTTCCTTCAAATAATTCTCTTAAATCTACTGCTGAATTTTCTTTATTAGGTACTTCAATCCCAATTGCAGCTTTTCCAGGAATAGGAGCTTCGATTCGAATATCTGTAGCTGCCAAATTCAATTTAATATCATCGCTTAAACCAACAATCTTACTAACCTTCACTCCTTGTTCTGGTTGCAATTCATATCGAGTTACAACCGGTCCATGACTGATATCTGTAATTGTTACATTTACTCCAAAGTTTTCTAATGTTTTTTGAAGTTGAACAGCTGTTTCTCTTAATTCTTTTGCCGTTTTGGACCCTTGTTTAATCGTTGGTTTTGTTAACAGATTAATTGGTGGAAATGTATATTTTCGATTTCCAAAATTTTCTTTTGTCGCAACTTCTTTTGAAATCTTTTCATTCTCAAGAGCGGTTGTCTGTTTTTCATCTTTTTTCATCTTTTCAATTGCATTTTTACGGAAATCAGTGTGTTCTATCTCTTGAGTAGGTTCTATTTCCTTTATTTCTTGCATTGGAATCATAAAAGATTCTTGATCTGGCTTAGCTCCATGTATTGATATTTTTTCTGTGATTTCATGATCTTTCGCTTCATCCTCAAGCAAATTGATTTCATGAATGTCATTTGTTATACATTCTTCTTCTTTTTCTTCTTTTATTATGGTATCCATAATTACACCACGAACTTTTTTATCTTTTCTAAGTAATTGTTCTTCCGCTTCTCTAGATACCTTTTCTAATTGTAATTGTTCATATTCTTCTTTTCTAATTAATGCTGCTTCAGATCTCTTTGATTTTTCATTTTTTACGGATTCCATTACTTTTGAACTATGCTCTTTCATATTCCGTAATATTGTTTTTTGAGATAAAAAAAGAATCGAAATAATACAAACCAATAAGGAAATAATGATCGTACCCATCATTCCTGTATAATAGTATAATAAAAAAGCGATTCCACCAAAAATCACACCTCCACCAGTACGATGATTACTGGACTGTGTATATAACTCTTTTATTAAACTACCTGTTTTTTCTGTAAAAATCACCTTCAAACTATTTAAACTATCTGCTACAAATAGTTGAAAAATCACTCCAACAAATACAAATAAAAGAATAGAAAAAATAGTTTTTTTTCTTGCAATGGCATTATTTTTATTACTCATAGAAAATGCAATGAGAAAAAATAAGAGAACAGGAAAAATATAAGATAAAAATCCTAACATGCCAAAAGAAACATTACTAATAAATTCACCCACAACACCTATCAAATGAAAATTACATAAGAACAACAAAATACAAAGTGCAGAAACAGCAATAAGAATAATTTCCGTTTTAACTTCTGGATTTATTTGTTGTTTTTCAGGTGTTACTGATTTCCTTTTTGTTCCCGGTTTTGGACCTGGCTTTTTTCTTTGTTTTGTATTTGTCATATAAATAGCCTCCAAAATTTTTATTACTTGCTTTTAACTAATCCTCTAAATCATAGTGCATATCTTCTTCCCTTGGTTCAAAACGATAATCTAATGTTTTTGGAATATGTTTTTTTGGTACGGGTAAAGGATTATCGATAAATTTAATCTTTTTAATTGGTTCTTCCATTGATTTTTCTTCTTCCAACTTATCTTCTTCCAACTTATCTTCTTCTAACTTACCTTCCTCTAATGTAACTTCTTCAAATTTTATTTCTTCTAACGCATGCTCTATCATTTCGGGCTCAGATACTTTTGGTGTTTTATTTAAAATCATAGAGAATAGTCCTTGTATACCCAAAACAAGAAGGATACATGCCAATACAGCAATCTCCATTAATGGGCTGATTGTTGTTGTAAAAAAGATTGGAAAACTTACAAATCCAAGTAATAATAAAGTTATAGTAATTGCACTTTTTCTTGTATATG
>JBFHIZ010000019.1:0-44229 GCA_041596215.1 Lachnospiraceae bacterium | reverse complement strand
CGAATCTTAAAGATTCATTATCATAATGAATTTTCAAGGTTGCATTACTATTTAGGAATTAACTATTCTGCTTTGGTTTAATTGAGCAGAATATCCTAGGAATTTCTTCCCATTTCAATGTTCATTTTGTTGTCGAATATCGCATTTCTTTCACGATTGTGTTTCCCTGCGTGCGACTTTTATATAATATCAGAACCATGATTTATTGTCAACATCTTTTTATATTTATTTTTATCTTTTTGACATTCTTTTTCAAATGCTTATTTTTTTTCCGTCTTCCTTCATTTTCATAAAAATATTCCACCGAGATACAGGCAGAATATTTTCGAAAAAACATATATGCATTATGCTTATAAAAATTGATTCCTTTACAAAAAATAATGCGCAAGTATATTTACATCATATATATAGTGCAAAAAAGCATTTTCATTTACCTGTTGAATTATTATCTGGCAAATCGAATTGTTTTCAAATATTACCATTGCAATCATTCCAACCCAAATAAATATAACACTTTCTGCAACGCCTACAACCATTCCCAATAATTTATTAATTAAGGATATAATGGGTAATTTAGCTACTGACTTTCCAAGCTTAACGATAAGACCACCAATTTTTGTTGCAATACTTATAATAAAGAATAAAATTAATATGAACAAAATTTGCACATACCTTTTATCCATAAAACTTTGTATTCCTGTTGCAATTAGTAAAAGTACAATTACTAATAAAATAAATGAAATTAACGATACCAGTTCTTGTATCAATCCCATTTTCCAACCTTTTATAGCTCCAATTGCAAGAATAATCACGACGACTAACATGGTGATATTTAATCCAATGTCCATACTATCCTCCTTTTATTTTAAAGTGATTTCATATATTTTATCACTAGTTACCATGGTTCCACTCGCTTTTCCTAAATTCATTTTCATACATAGAATGGGTTCTGCAAAAATGGTTTCAAATTTTAAAGTATTTGACATCGAATAGATTCGACATTCTTCTTCACTATAAATTATAAACCGATTCTCCTCAAGAAGAATTTCTTTAAACTCCATCTCAAATGGATGTGTGCAAACCTGTTTTCCATCTGCATTATATATATCTAATCGATATTTTTCTTCTCCTTCATCATTAAATGTTACAATTCCAACATTATTCCTTCCATAATATACACTTATGATTTCTTTTTCTAAAATGGTTGCTGCATTCTGTTTGGGAATTTGATCGGAAATGTAGCTAATTATAGCATCGTTTCCAACCGCATAAGATTCTTCCTTATTTGAAAACTTTAAAAAAGGAATTACTTGACCATATGTTGTATATGTATATGCGCTTACCATATTATTTTGATAGTTGCTTCCTACATCCCCAAAATTATAAAATGCAATATTTGAACTAAAAGAATCTTTATTCATAAATAGATAGGATATGCCAATTAAAGTCCCATCTTCAGAAATATCAATAGCCTCTGGATATCCACTTATTTCCATTGTTGTTTTAAAATATGCAAGTTCTTCTCCTTTTGCATTATATAGGTATATCCAAGTAACATTTGTATCTTCTAGCACTGCTGCCACTAATCCATTAGCAGATACTGAAATTTCCATAATCGGTAATCCTGTAGAAAAGCTTCCTAATACCGAGGTATCATCCATAATATAGATCGTATTTCCATTGTAATCTCCTATGGCTACCACATTTTGGCAAATATCAATTATTGGTTTTTGCATCTGATACATTTGATTCCAGACCTGCACACCATCCGTATTCGTGCAATTTGCCCCGTCCATACTATATTGAAAAATAGAATCTCCTAAAAACAAACAATTCGTTGTTTCTGATAAGGAAAAATCAGCTTCCGATTTGATTGTATACTCTGTATAAATTCGATTGGTTTGCCAAATAAAACCTGCAATAACAATACAAGCAATTATGACAATAAAAGCTCCCACTCTAGAGGCTTTAAAAAATTTATGTTGTGACACTTTTTTATTATATATATTTCGATTTGTCACTTGCTTACTTGATGAAAAGTTTCTTATTTCAGCCAAAATATTCTCCTATGCAATTACAAAAATTTATAAATCGTTTTTGAAACAAATGGATGATTCGGTCCCGTTATTGGAGCTGGAAAATTTGCGATATTGATTGCATTTGGATAATACTGTGTTTCAAAACAAACACCATGTCTTTTACTATAGACTGTTCCATTTTTTCCTATCGTATCTCCTATAAAATTTCCTGCATATAATTGTACTCCTGGAAGATCTGTATAAATTTCCATCGTTCTTTCTGCTCGTTCATCTGATAAAATGGCAACTTTTCTTAATCCGTCTTCTGCATTCTTTAAAACATAATTGTGATCATACCCTCCTGCCAATTGAAGTTGTTCATACTCTTCATCAATTCGTTCGAGAATTCTTTGTTTTTCTCTAAAATCCATTGGTGTATTCTCTACCTTTTGTAGTTTCCCTGTAGGAATCGACCCACTTCTAATTTCTGTGATTTCATCCGAAAAAATTTGTGCATAATGAGATTCTATACGGCCCGAATCATGTCCACTTAAATTAAAATAAGAGTGATTTGTCATATTAATCCAAGTATTTTTATCCGATGTCACCTCATAAGAAATAGAAAGCGCATTATCGTCAGATAAAGCGTAGGTTACAACCACTTTCTTGTTTCCTGGGGACCCTTGAATATCTTGTTCTTTATTAAACAAGGTGCATACCAGTTTCCCCGCCGCTTCTTCTATATCAAAAAAGCATTTATGATATCCATTTTTAAAATTAGAATGCAAATTGTTTTCATTATCATTTACTTCTAAGTGATACCTTTCCCCATTTATTCTATAAGAAGCATTTTCTGTTCGATTCGCAATCGGTCCAACTGTACAGCCAAAAAAACTTTCATTTTGTTCATAGGCGTCTAGCGTATCATATCCCAGAACAACATCTTTTACCTCTCCTTTTGCATTAGGAACATATAACGCTTGCATATTTGCACCATAATTTAAGACACATAATTTCATGCCTTTTTTATTTTCTATTGTGAAGATTTTTTTTTCCATTTTTATGTCCCTTTCTTTCCTAAAGTTCCGTTCTTCCTTCTAGGGCTCTAAGCAAGGTTATCTCATCAATATATTCTAAGTCACCACCTACTGGAACACCACTTGCAATCCTAGTCACTTTAATTCCTGAAGGTTTGATTAGTTTGCTTATATACATAGCCGTTGTTTCGCCTTCTAGACTTGAATTTGTTGCAACAATAACTTCATCAACATCTTCTTGTAACCGTTGCATTAATTCTTTCAATCGAATATCTCCTGGTCCGATTCCTAACATTGGAGATATCGCTCCATGCAACACATGATAAACACCATCATATTTCCCTGTCTTTTCATATGCCGCCAAATCTCGTGTGGTTTCAACAACCATTATTGTCTTAGGATTTCTTTTTGGGTTTGCACAAATCGGGCAAATTTCTTTATCCGTAAGCGTAAAGCATTTTTCACAATACTTTACGTTTTTTCTAGCATCCACAATAGCATGTGCAAATTGTTCTACCATTTGTTCTGGTTGATTGATCAAATAAAAAGCCAATCGTTGAGCTGATTTTGTTCCAATTCCTGGTAAACTCGCTAATTCTTCAATTAATTTATTTATATGGCCGCTATACAAATCCATTAGAATGGAAGTCCTCCTCCCATGCCACCAGTCATTTTACCCATTGATTCCGCATTAGCTTCTTCTACTTGACGAAGCGCTTCATTTGTAGCTGCCATAATTAAATCTTGCAACATCTCAATATCTTCTGGGTCAACCACCTCTGGATCTAGTTTAATGCTTAGCACTTCTCTCTTTCCTGACATAGATACTTCTACTGCGCCACCACCTGCTTTTGCTATAAATTCTTTTGTTTCCATTTCTTTTTGACTTTCTTCCATTTGGCGTTGCATTCTTTGTGCTTGTTTCATTAAATTATTCATATTTCCTGGCATTCCTCCGCCTCCTGGAAATCCACCTTTTCTTGCCATTTTTATTCCTCCATTTCTTTTTATATTAGTCATTTTCTTCTACAATTTCCATTTGAATCATTTTTCGTATATCTAAAAACTCAGATTCTCCATCTTCATCACAAGTATCCTTAACATATTTTACCGACACTTCTTTTCCTAATTCTTCAGCAAAATAGCTATTTATATCGGTATCCGTTGCATCGCCATAATCCACCAAGACTTCTTTTTCAAAAACCAATGTAATTGATTTGTCTCCCTCTACATAACTTGGTTTTGCTTTTGCTAAAATCGCATGCATCATACCCTTGCTTTTTTCTACTAGCATATCCCATTTTGCAACCAAGGATTTTATATCATCTGGTAGTGCTTTGGGATATTCTTTTTTCTTTTCCACTTGCTTTGAAATTGTATTTTTCGAATTTCTTGACTCTATCATTTGTGTTGTTGTAAAATTCCCATTTTCAAGCTTATCTTCAACCTGCCTTACTCTTTCAAGTAAGGATGTCAAATCTGTCTCCATACTTGGTTTGCATAATTTGATAATCGCAATTTCTGTTAGTATTCTTTTTTGCGTTGCAAATTTGATTTGATTTCCTAATTCTGAAAATATACGAATATATCGGATTAGACGTTCCATTGTAGTTGTTTTACTATCTTCTTCTATCATTTTCAGATTTTCTGCCGATACATCTACTAAGCTTTCTACACCTGCGTTTGTTTGTACCAATAAAACATTTCTCAAATACCATGTGAAGTCTGATACAAATTGTGTGAGTTCTCTACCTTGCATGCTAATTTCTTCTAAGATATGAATTGCTTCGTTTATATTCTGTTTTTCAACAGCGTTTAGCATATCACGAAACACACGCATATCTACCGCGCCCAAAATTTCTAGCGTCATATCATATGTTAATTCCCCACCACAAGTAAATGCAATACATTGATCAAGTAAGGATAATGCATCTCGCATAGAGCCATCTGCAATTCGTCCAATATGTTGTAATGCTTTTTCTTCTACTATTTGATTTTCTTCTATCATAAAATCATGCATACGATCTGCAATCGTTTTCGAAGAAATTCTTTTAAAATCGTACCTCGCACATCTTGATAAAATGGTAATTGGTATTTTATGTACTTCTGTGGTTGCCAGAATAAATATTACATAAGAAGGTGGTTCTTCAAGCGTTTTTAATAATGCATTAAATGCACCAACTGATAACATATGTACCTCATCAATAATATATACCTTATATTTTCCCTCTGTTGGAGAATAAGATACTTCTTCAATTATTTCACGAATATTTTCGATTCCATTATTAGAAGCTGCATCAATTTCAATTACGTTCATACTTGAAGCCGTTGCAATTGCTTTACACATCTTGCATTTCCCACATGGATTCCCATTTTCTGGGCTTTCACAGTTTACGGCTTTTGCTAGAAGTTTTGCAACCGACGTTTTTCCAGTTCCTCTCGTTCCGCAAAACAAATAGGCATGTCCTAAATGATCCGATATTATTTGATTTCTTAATGTGGCGATAATTGCATCTTGTCCTTTTACATCTTCAAATATACTTGGTCTAAATTTTCTGTATAATGCCACATACGACATTTCAACACCTACTTTCTCATACTTGTTGATTATACCTTATTTATTTTGCTTTCTCAAGATTTTCAGTTTATTTACTTTTACAAATTTTTTGAAGTTTTTCTGTAATTTTGTTATCTTTTCTTTTCAAATGAAAAGCAAGTTTTTAACACCATCATTTCTTGAAAAGTATTCATTGCTTTTGGTTTTGAAAAATAATAGCCTTGAATTAAGTCGCATTTTAAATTTTTAATCAACTCATATTGCTCCATTGTCTCTACACCTTCTGCCACCACCTTTAAATCCAATTCTTTTGCCATATACATAATTGTTTTAATAATGGCTCTACTTTTTTTATTCGTGACAGAATCAATGATAAAGAAGCGATCTATTTTAATCATATCAATCGGATATAAATTCACACAGGTTAAAGAAGAATAACCTGTGCCAAAATCATCTAATGCAATGCAGAATCCTTTTTCTTTTAACTCCATTAGTATTTTTAATGCTTTTGCTTCATTTTCAATCAATGCATTTTCCGTAATTTCTAATTGAATATAGTCAGGTTTGATGTTATTTTTCATAACAATATCCACATAATTTGAGACTAAATTCTCACTTTCTAATTGCGTAGCCGACATATTTACAGAAATCGGTACCATTGGTAAACCCGCCTGTTTCCACTGAAAAAGGACTTGACATACTTCATTTAATACCCATTCATCTATTCCACCAATCAATCCCAGTTCTTCTGCTAGTGGAATAAACTCGTCAGGATATATTGTTCCTATTCTGTCATGATGGATACGTACTAAGGCTTCGAAACCATAGATTTCACCGGTCGACGTCATCACTTGTGGTTGATACTCTAAAAAAAATTGATGTTTCCTGATTGCATTGTGTAAAAGTTCTTCTTGCTGAAGACGTGTCCTGTTTTTTTCACCAATTATTTGATCAAAAAAAACATACTGATTTCTTCCACATTCTTTTGCTTTATACATTGCACTATCTGCATTTTTTAGTAATATTGTCGCATCACAACCATCCGTAGGATACATAGCAATCCCAAAACTCATTGTAACATAAAGACTTTGTCCTTCTAACTTCATCTCTGGTTTAAGATTGGTTATAACCGTTTCTACTGTTTTTTTTACTTCTTCTCTTGAGGTCGCATCTGCAATAATAATTGTAAATTCATCACCACCAATTCTAGCTAGCAGATCTTTTTTATTAATGGACTTTTGTAATATTGAAGATACTTTTTGTAATATTATATCACCTGCTGAATGTCCCATCGAATCATTAATGTACTTAAATCGATTAATATCCAAAAAAACAATTGCAAATTTCTTTTTTTTCCCTTTACTTTCAGCAATTTTTTGCTGTAATTTTTCTTGAAAAAGCGTTCGATTTGGTAATCCAGTTAAAATATCATAATATGCAAGGTGTTTTATTTTCTCTTCTTGCTGTATTTGATTCGTGATATCCTTAATTACTCCTCTATATCCAACAAATTTATCATCTTTTTTATGTGGTTTCCCCGAAACCAATAAATATCTTACGTCCCCGTTTTTATGATTTGCATAGCAATTTATATTAAGTAATGTTTTTCCTTTATCTATTTTTTCAATGAATTCATGCTTCTCTTCCCATACTATATCCTTAATTTTACTACCCATAATTTGGCTACTTGTAATCCCAAGAACTGCATACACAGAAGTCGAGCAATACGTAAACTCACCCATCGCGTTTGTTTCCCAAAGCCAATCTGATGTACTATGAGCAATATCTTTAAACCGTTCTTTTGCTATTCTTAAATCAACTTGCTGTAATTCATTTTTTAAAGACGCACTAATCAAGCTCTGTATATTTTCATATGCCGTACTGTTTTGTACATTATAGTCTAAAAAGAGATATCCTAACGGTTCTGCTTTATAATAGAGAGGAAATATAATAAATTCATATCTTTCTAAAAATGGATGAATAGAACTCGGTAATATTTCCTGCTGATTATATATTTTTTGATCCTTTGTGAATTCAAGAAACTGTTTCTGACAAAGTGCATGAATACATTCCACTTTTTTTATTTTACTTTTATTGTTTTTATACGTCATAATAAAGCAATTCTTTAAGGATAGTAATTTTATAATATATTTATGAATCGCAGCAAGGTCAAATGAAGGATTTAAATTTTGACTTACTTTTCTAAGGTAATCAATATAAAATTTTGTTTCTTGTGTTTGATAGGTCAGTGCTTTTGCATGCAGAAATTCTAACGTGTTGGTTAAAACATTTAATATTTGCAATTGATGATAACTATTTGTTTTTTCTAAACAACATTGCATCGTTTTATATTGCATTTTTTTCATAAAATCTAACCAAACTACAATGTTTTTATCCGATAAAGATGCATTTATATATTCTTCTATTTGCCTACTAAACTTTTCTGGGCTTCCACTATTTAAAGCAATTTCATAATCCTTCAGAACGTCCCATATATTCCCGTTTTTTGAGACCAACGAATTTATCTTTTTTTCCTTTTTGCAATACTCTTTGAGGAAATCCATACATGTTATTTCTGTGCATACGGATTCTTTATTCTTGTTTTCAAATAAAGCATAACCACTCTCCTCCATTTCATTATTTATACAACCACAAGATTCGCGAATAACTAGTGTCGTTGGAATATGATAATTATTCATTACTTCATTCCCATCAAATACCTCTTTTAAAACACGCATTGCTTTTTCACCTAACTGTGAAAGTGGCTCTTGAATGGTTGTTAATTTTGGTTTTGAAAATTTCCCGTCTTTCGTATTCATAGATCCTGAAACAGCTATATCTTCTGGAATTTTTATTCCCCTTGCTTTTAAAATTGAAATCACTTCAAGTGCCGTACTATCATTCATTGTAATAATAGCATCACATGTTTCCTTCCTTATATCTAAAAGTTCTGTCACAAAACTATTTGAAGTCGACGCATCTAAATCACCATAAATAACCAGGTTCTCATCATATGAAATTTTGTGCTTTTCAAGTTCTCTTTTGTATATTTCATGCCTATTACTTGAAGTGTTATGGTTACTTGGTCCTCGAAACAAGGCAATTCGTTTATATTCATGAACAGTAATATAATGATTGATTAATGCACTAAGTCCACTAGCATAATCTGCGGTAATATTAATCAACTCCTTATAGTAACCTGATACGTTTACAATTGGAATATTTGCAAACTGTTCTAAAAATCGTTGTATCTCTTTTGTTGAACTAAATCTTGCAAGAGAACTTAAAGAAATAATAAATCCATCAAACATTTTAGGATCAATGAGTTCAAAAATTCGTGCCCGTCGTTGCGGACTACTTTTGGGTGGATTCATTGGCCCTCCTGCAAATGTAATTACATTATAATCTAATTCTTTTGCCATTGCATTTGCTCCACGAACAATACTTTCTTGAAAATACGATGACTGCGAACCTACCAGTATCCCTATTGTCTTTCGCTTGTTGGAAAATATGGTATGTGTTTCATTCCCCTTTATATTAACCATACTTGACCTCCTATATATTTATCCCTTATATTATATCATTTTCTTATCTGTATTCCTATAATGAATGGCGAATGCCATTTTTCAATTTTTATATTTATACTGTTTTTAAAAGAAAGCCATGTGTTTTCAAGAAAAATATTCTATTTTTGATTGACGAATTTCAAGTTGAATACTATAATAACTCAGTGAGGTTTATTTCTCACCTGGAGAAGTACCCAAGTGGCTGAAGGGTCTGGCTTCGAACACCAGTAGGTCGGTAGCACCGGCGCGAGGGTTCAAATCCCTCCTTCTCCGTTTTATTTTAAATAAAAAAAAAGAACCGCATGCAAAGTTGCATGCGGTTCTTTTTTTGCCTTGTATTCTAAGGAACTTATACACGTTTCCTCTGCAGTTAACTCCACCAGGCACCCTCACGGCACCCGAAAGGTTCTACTTATGGCTGCTGCATTCCTGCCCTGACCAGATTCGTAAATTCTCGCTGCGTAAGACCCAATATCAACATCACTTGCCTAGGGCTGCTATATAAGCTCCTTAGAATACAAGAGAAAAGTCTTTTTCGATAGTATCATTTACCATCTTTCTTGTCAAGATGCTAATTTTATTCTATCCTATTTCTCTTTTGTTTTTCCTTTTTATTTTTTTCTCGTAATTCTACAAAAAATTTTTTTAATAGTGCACTACATTTTTCTTCCAAAACATAATTTTGCAATTCCACCTGATGATTAAATTCTTTCATTTGTAACAAATTGATGACCGATCCCGCGCATCCCGCTTTTGGATTCATCGATGCAATTACCACGCGATCTATTCTTGCTTGTACAATAGCACCCGAACACATTTGGCAAGGTTCTAATGTTACATATAAAGTACAACCTTCCAATCTCCAATCACCCAATTTTTTACTTGCCTTTTTTATTGCTAATAATTCTGCATGAGACAAAGTATTTTTGTCTGTATTTCTTCTATTATAAGCTCGCGCTATCACGTTTCCATCTTTTACAATAACACACCCAATCGGAACTTCTCCAATTGCATATGCTTTTTTTGCTTGTTTATACGCTTCTTTCATAAAATCAATATCTTTTTCCATCTATTCTCCCATATCTTGAACAATATATGTTCAAAGACTTGAATGCATTCTTTGAATCTTTTATACTTATTATAAAAAAGAAACATATGAGGTGCCTATGAATATTTACGGTTTAAATAAAACAACGCTATTAGATTACCCAGGACATGTTGCTGCAACTATTTTTACTGGTAGTTGTAATTTTCGATGTCCTTTTTGTCAAAATGGAGATTTGGTTCTAAATCCTACTTCACAACCTTCTTTTCAAGAAGAAGAAATCTTTTCTTTTTTAAATAAGAGAAAAACCATACTTTCTGGAGTATGTATTACTGGTGGTGAACCCACTCTTCAAAAGGACCTACCTATGTTTATCAAAAAAATCAAAGACCTTGGATATCTCGTAAAATTAGATACCAATGGTTATCGACCAGATGTTCTTAAACAGTTATTAGACTCCAATTTATTAGATATGGTTTCTATGGATATCAAGTCCTGTCCTTCTAACTATGCCATTGCTGCTGGTCTTTCATCAATTGATCTTGAAAAAATTAATACTTCTATTTTATTATTATTACGTGGTACCATTTCTTATGAATTTCGAACAACCGTTGTCGAGGAACTTCATAATGAAAATACTTTTTTTGAAATTTCTGATTGGATTAACCATGCAAATTCCTACGCTTTGCAATGCTACCAAGATAGTGATTCCGTAATTGCACCTGGTTACCATGCTCCTTCAAAAGAATCATTATATCGATATTTAGAGATTGTCAAAGAAAAAATCCCAAATGCTTTCTTACGTGGCATAGATTAAAAACCATTATTTATTTCTTTCAAGATATTTCATGTAATTGACTACCATCAATGCAATTTTAAACGTTAGTGCATCATCAAAAGAGCGCACATCAAGTCCTGTAACTTTTTGAAGTTTTTCTAATCGATAAACCAATGTATTTCTATGTACAAAAAGTTGTCTCGACGTTTCTGAAACATTTAAATTATTATCAAAAAAATGCTGTAACGTAGAAAGTGCTTCTGCATCCAATTCCTCTGGCATATTTTCACCGAAGATTTCTTTCATAAACATCTCGCAAAGAGAAACTGGAAGTTGATAGATAAGTCTTCCTATTCCTAATTTTGTATATGGAATTATTTTATTTTCCGAATAAAAAATTTCCCCCACATCCATCGCCATTTTTGCTTCTTTATAAGATTTCGAAATTTCTTTTATTTCTGATACCACGTTACCATAAGATACTCTTACTGAAATCATTCCTTCTGTATCCATCATGTCTACTATCATTTTTGAAACTTGATTCAATTCACAACTTTCTGTTAAATTCTTGATTAAGATAATATTTCGTTCGTCAACTGCTGTAATATAATCTCCTTCTGTTTCAAGAAATAAACTCTTTAAAATTTCTATACATTCATTGTTATCTGTTTTGTTTTCAATCAAAAAAACGACCCTTTTTTGCTCAATTTCTAGATGCAATTTTTTTGCGCGATTATAAATATCAACCAACAACATATTATCTAGCAAAAGATTTTGAAAAAAAACATTGATATCATATTTTTCTTGATAAGCAAAGATTAACTGCTCTAGTTGAGAAACTGCAATTTTCCCAATCGTAAAGTTTCTGTCTTCAATCCCTCTTGAAACCAAAATGTACTGTAGTCCCGTAGAATTAATTACTTTATACAATTGATAGGCTCCCACTGTTTGCATATCTGCTGGAGAATTTGCAAAGTCTGTAACGATTGTTCTTTTAAGATCCATATCCTCAAAGGTATCCGCCACAGAATTTCCTTCTGGATCCTTTACACACAGATCTACATTCGTTATTTGTTTTAAACTATCTATGCAGTTTTGTATCGTCTGGTTTGATATCATTTTTTTCACGACCTTTCCTATTTATCATACGAGATAACGTAAAAAAAATCAACAAAAAAAGAGGAACCATATGTTATCTTGTTCCTCTTTTTTTTAGTCATATTATTTATTTAAAAACCAATTTAATTTGTAATTACTAATTCTGTTTCTTTATCAAATACATGAATTTTTTCAGTATCAATTGCAAATTTGACAACATCCCCTGGTCTTGCTGTTGTACGTGAATCTACTCTTGCTGTCATAGGAATTCCTTCAAGCTCAAAGTATAAGTAAACTTCTGCTCCTAACAATTCATATACTTTTATACTTGCATCAAAGGAACTTTCTTTTGATGTTTCAATAAACATTTCAGAATCATTAATATCTTCTGGACGAATACCAAAGGTTACTTCTTTTCCTTCATAACCACCTTCAATTATTTTTTTTGATTTTGCTGGTGGTAATAAGAATGAATATTCTTTTGTTGCTAAGCTTACCTTGTCTCCCTTTACTTCTACCTTTGCATCCATAAAGTTCATCTGTGGTGATCCCATAAATCCTGCAACAAAAAGATTTTTTGGTTTTTCATATAAGTTTTGAGGTGTATCAACTTGTTGAATAATACCATCTTTTAATACAACAATACGAGTACCCAAAGTCATTGCTTCCGTTTGATCATGTGTTACATAAATGATAGTAGTACCCAGTCTTTGATGTAACTTAGCAATTTCAATACGCATTTGAACTCTCAATTTTGCATCTAAGTTTGAAAGAGGCTCATCCATAAGGAATACTTTTGGATTACGAACAATTGCACGTCCCATAGCAACACGTTGTCTTTGTCCACCAGATAATGCTTTTGGCTTACGATCTAATAATGGCTCTAAATCAAGAATTTTTGCTGCTTCAAGAACCATTCGGTTAATTTCCGCTTTTGGAACTTTTCTGAGTTTTAAGCCAAACGCCATGTTTTCATATACTGTCATATGTGGGTACAATGCATAATTTTGGAATACCATTGCAATATCTCTATCTTTTGGTTCCACATCATTTACTAATTTATCTCCAATATATAATTCACCGGAAGTAATATCTTCTAATCCCGCAATCATACGAAGTGTTGTGGATTTACCGCATCCTGATGGTCCTACAAAAATAATAAATTCTTTGTCCTCAACATCCAAAGAAAAATCTTTTACCGCTTCAAATCCATTTGGATATGCTTTGTATATGTTTTTTAATTGTAATCCTGCCATTTTTTCTCCTTTTCTTAACTCAAATATTTCTGTTTCGTAAAATCAGTATATCGAATTCCACCATTTTTTTCCATATGCCGATTATACAAAGAATTTACATATTCTTGTCCAACTTGCTATTTTCTATTATTATCTCGTCATTTTGCTATAATTATAAGATAAAAATGTACAATCTGCCAAAAGCAAATTTTATCAGATATTTTTTTGCATGGAAACATAAATAATCCCATCTTTTTCCGTGATATCGGAAAGGTCAAAAAACCCTGTTTTATGATAGAAATCCAAGGCATATGGCGCTGCATTTACGGTAATACAAGTATGCATTCCTACTATTCTTAATTCTTCACACATTGCTTCCACAAGTTTTCTTCCAATTCCTTGTCTATGGTATTTCTTTTCCACAAATAGCAAAGAAATGTGATTTCCATTCCTCATAGAAATCATGCCTACTATTTTTTCATCTTCAATTGCAACTTTAACCAGATACTCTCCATTTAAAAACATTTGATATAACGTCGCATTCGTAATAAACGCAAAGAAACTCGTAGTTCCTTCCGTTGGGTATTCACCTGCTTCAAACTTTAAATACGTTCTCCAAGCAAGTGAAATAATGTCTTTCCATTCTTCTTTTTTCCCATCTCGTACAATTAACAAATTTCTGCTCCTGATGGCATCTCCTTTTCTGATACCATTAAACTTAATTTTCCTTCTGCATCTTCTGCACAAAGAAGCATTCCTTCGGAAAGTACGCCTGCAAGTTTTGCGGGTTTTAAATTCACAAGAACCATAACTTTTTTCCCCACCATTTCTTCTGCTGCATAATCCGATTTGATTCCCGATACAATTTGTTTCACTTTATTTCCAATTTTGACTTGAGAACATAATAACTTTCTGGATTTTTTTATTTCTTCACAAGCTATAATTTCCCCAATTTGAAATTGCATATTCCCGAATTCTTCAAATGTAATCTCTGGTTTTTCTTCAATAAGAATCTCTGTTTCTTCCTTTGGTTCTTCTTTACATTCAGAAGCTGCTAATTTTTCAACTCTCTCCAGTACTTCTTTTGCATCATTTCTTGCAAAAAGTATTTTTGGCGTTTCCGTAACCTTGTTTTCTGAAGGATACAACCCATTTTTGTCTAATTCATCCCATTTTCGTAAGTTTGTATTAAATTGTTCTGCAATACTTTCCGCTGTAGCTGGCATAAATGGTTGTAGTAGACTTGCTCCTGTAATAATACTATCTGCAAGATTGTAGAGAACTGTTTCTAATCGCTCCTGTTTACTTTCATCTTTTGCTAAAATCCAAGGCTCTGTTTCATCGATATATTTATTACATCGTTTAAACACATGGAAAATTTCTGTTAACGCATCTGCAACACGTAAAGAATTCATTTTATCAACAACTTTTTCTTTTGTTCCAGATACTAATATTTTTAAGCTTTCATCTACTTTTTCTTCCTTTTTTTTATTAGTAACCACTCCACCAAAATATTTGTTACTCATAGATATCGTTCTATTTACAAGATTTCCTAAGGTATTTGCTAATTCCGAATTAATTCTTTCCACCAAAATTTCCCAGGTAATTACCCCGTCATTTTCAAATGGCATTTCATGCAAAACAAAGTAGCGAACCGCATCAACACCAAAAATATCTACTAAGTCATCTGCATAAATTACATTTCCCTTTGATTTGCTCATTTTTCCGCTGCCTTGAAGTAACCATGGATGTCCAAAAATTTGTTTTGGAAGCGGTTCTCCTAATGCCATTAAGAAGATAGGCCAATAAATCGTATGAAATCTCACAATATCTTTTCCTATTAAATGTAAATCTGCTGGCCATAATTTCTTATATTGCTCCGTACTTGTACCGTCACAATGATAGCCAATTCCTGTAATATAATTTGTTAAAGCATCAAGCCACACATAAACAACATGTTTATCATCAAAATCCACTGGAATTCCCCAGGTAAATGAAGTTCTTGAAACACATAAATCTTGAAGACCAGGTTTTAGAAAATTATTCATCATTTCGTTTTTTCTAGACACAGGTTGAATAAACTCTGGATTTTCTTCAATATATGCAATCAATCGATCCGCATACTTACTCATACGGAAGAAGTACGCTTCTTCCTTAGCTGGTTTTACATCTCTTCCACAATCTGGACACTTTCCGTCTTTCAATTGTGACTCTGTCCAAAAGGATTCGCAAGGAGTACAATACATTCCTTCATAAGACCCTTTATAAATATCTCCTTGATCATATAATTTTTTAAATATTCTTTGTACTTCTTTTTCATGAAATTCATCTGTGGTACGAATAAATTTATCATATTTTGTATCCATCAAATCCCACAAGTCTTGAATTGTTTTTGCTACGTTATCCACATATTCTTTTGGTGTTACTCCGGCTTCTAACGCTTTTTCCTCAATTTTTTGTCCATGTTCATCTGTTCCCGTTTGAAAAAACACCTCATATCCTTGTTGTCTTTTGAAACGAGCTATACTATCTGCTAAAACAATTTCATAACTATTTCCAATATGTGGTTTCCCTGATGCATACGCAATTGCGGTTGTAATGTAATATTTTTCTTTCATTTTTTCTCCTTTATTTATCAATTCTTTATGCAAATTAAAAAACGCCTCCTTGCATTTCGCAAGAAGGCGACGAATCGCGTTACCACTTCTTTTCTTCTCTTTTTCACAAAAGAGACCTTTGTAAGTTTTCCATAAAGCAGAAAACTTTTCGCTATAACAGGCGAATCCTGTCGCAGCCTACATATTCGTTCGGTGCGCTACTTAGAAGCCATCTTCCATTTGCTATTTCTACATTTCTCTCAGCTGGTTTCCCATAAAATGTTCTCTGTACTGCTTTTACAAATGTACTCTCTATCTGCATTGCATTTTCTATATTTTGTGATATTAGCCTACCACAAGTTATTTTCATTGTCAATTTTATCTTTGCCTATTTATAACAATTCTACCCCTCTACTTTTCGCATATGCCCATACCTCTTCTGGCCAAACCGATGCTTGCACCTCTCCTATATGTGCCTTTCTTAAATAAAACATACAAATTCTAGATTGGCCAATTCCGCCACCAATCGTATAGGGAAGTTCCCCATTTAATAAAGCCTTTTGAAATGGCATTTCCGCTCGCTCGTAACAGTTTGCAAGTTTTAACTGCTTCTGCAATGTTTTCTCATCAACTCGAATTCCCATGGAAGATAATTCCAATGCAATGTCTAACACTGGATAATATACAATAATATCTCCGTTCAAATTCCAATCATCGTAGTCAGGTGCTCTTCCGTCATGTGGTTTTCCCGATGCCAATTCTCCCCCTATTTTTTCAAGAAAAATTGCCCCGTGTTTTTTTGCTACTAGGTATTCTCTTTCTTTACTAGAGAGTTTAGGATATTGATCTTCTAATTCTTGTGATGTAATAAAAGTAATTTCTTCTGGCAAATAACATGAAATATAATGATATCGATTAGCAATATATTTTTCCGTTACTCGAAGTGCTTCATATACTTCTTTTACCACTTTATGAAGCATCTCCTTCGTACGTTGTTCTTTCGTAATTATTTTTTCCCAATCCCATTGATCAACAAAAATCGAATGAATATTATCCGTATCTTCATCTCTACGAATTGCATTCATATCTGTATAAAGTCCTTCCCCATAAGTGAAGCCATAACGTTTTAAAGCTAGTCGCTTCCATTTAGCAAGGGAATGTACAATTTCTACTTTTCTCTCCTCTAGTTCCTTTATTCCAAAAGAAACTGGTCGTTCAACTCCATTTAAGTTATCATTTAACCCGGATTCCGGAAAAACAAATAAGGGTGCGGATACCCTTCGTAAATTTAATTGTACTGCTAATTCATCTTCAAAAAAATCTTTTACTTTTTTAATTGCTTTTTCCGTTGCAATTGTTCCCAGTTCTGATTGATAACCCTCTGGAATTATAATTTCACTCATTTGATTTCCCCATTTTTCTTTCGATACCAGCTTCTATAATTCACAATTATTTACAGTTCTTGGAAATGGAATGACATCTCGTATATTACTCATTCCAGTTAAGTACATAATACAACGTTCAAATCCTAACCCAAATCCAGCATGTCTTGTAGAGCCATATTTTCTTAAATCTAAATAAAATTCATAATCTTCTGGTTTTAAATGAAGCTCTTCCATCCGTGCCATTAGTTTTTCATAATCGTCTTCTCTTTGGCTTCCTCCAATAATTTCACCAATCCCAGGTACCAAACAATCCATTGCTGCTACCGTTTTATTATCCTCATTCATTTTCATATAAAAAGCTTTGATGTCTTTCGGATAATCCGTAACAAATACTGGACGGCAAAACTCTTTTTCCGTTAAAAATCTTTCATGTTCCGTTTGTAAATCACTTCCCCATGAAACTTTGTATTCAAATTCATCATTATGTTTCTCTAAAATAGCAATCGCTTCTGTATAAGTGATTCTTCCAAAATCTGCTTTCACTACATTGGTTAATCGCTCAATCAGTCCTTTATCAATAAAGCGATTGAAAAAATCCATCTCTTCTGGAGCATGTTCCAATACATATGAAATAATATATTTAATCATGCTTTCCGCAAGCATACAATCATCTTCTAAATCTGCAAAAGCAATCTCTGGTTCAATCATCCAAAATTCTGCCGCATGTCTTGTTGTATTCGAGTTTTCTGCTCGAAATGTAGGTCCAAACGTATAAATATTTTTAAAAGCCATTGCATATGCTTCTCCGTTGAGCTGTCCACTTACCGTTAAGCTTGTTGCTTTATTAAAAAAATCATTTGAAAAATCCACTTTTCCATCTTCTTTTTTGGGAATATTATCAAGATCCATAGTTGTTACTTGAAACATTTCTCCTGCACCTTCACAATCGCTTCCAGTAATTAATGGTGTATGTACATAAACAAAATCTCTCTCTTGAAAAAACTTATGAATTGCAAATGCTACCAAAGAACGTACACGAAATACCGCTTCAAAGGTGTTTGTTCTTGGTCTTAAATGCGATATGGTTCTTAAATACTCAAAGGTATGTCTTTTCTTTTGCAAGGGATAAGCAGGATCTGATGTTCCCTCTACCGTAACTTCCATCGCTTGCATTTCAAATTTCTGTTTTGCTCCAGGTGTTTCTACGATTGTTCCTCTACATATAACCGCTGCCCCCACATTTTGCTTGTTAATTTCCGCAAAATTAGAAAGTTCATTTGAATATACTACTTGTAATGGTTCAAAAAAAGTACCATCATTCACAACTAAAAATCCAACATTTTTAGAATCTCGTATACTACGAATCCATCCTCCAATTGTTATTTCTTTTCCAATATACATTTTTTCTTTCTTAAATAAATCACGAATTTCAATTAAATTCATTTTTTCCCTCCATACTATAACCTAGTTATATTTTAGTCTAGTTTGGTGTGTTTTTCAAGATTGTGTTTCAAAATCATTTAAGTATTCTTCTAGTAAAGCAGCTGCCTGACCAACAATTTCTACACATGGTCTTTTTTTATAATATGCTTCTGTTCTTTCAGAAGCTTCTGGACTTTCTTTTTTCTTTGCAAGCCCAAGTAACTCTCTACAAATTATTGAACCATTGGATTCTTCCATGTCTCTAGCAAGCTCCTGCACCATTTTATATACTTGAGTCTTCTCTTCTCTTGCTTTCGGATCATTATATCCATGTGTAAGACCAATTACCATAAACATACCGGTTGTAGCACCACACACCTCTCGTAGTCTACCCATTCCCCCTCCAAAACCAGAAGCTATTTTTGCTGCTATATTTATATCTAATTCATACCTATCAGAAAAACTTAATAGTACTGCCTGTGCACAATTATAGCCCTCTTTGAAATATTTCATTGCAAGAATTGCGTGTGGACTTTCCTCTATATTTCGTAACATATTTTTCTCCTCAAAAAAGTAGAGTGTTTTCCAAATAAGGAAATCACTCTACTTTATATTTACTAAATTTCAATTCCCGCTTCGGTTAGATAGTCAATCACCGATCCTACTGTTGTCAATGATTCCAACGCATCCTGGTCAATTTCTATTGCATATTCATCTTCTAAAGCCATAATCAGTTCGAACAAGTCTAACGAATCTGCTCCTAAATCTTCTTTAAATCTTGTTTCTTTTGTAATTCCCGCTGCTTCTAAATTTAATTTTTCGGATATTATCTCTATTATTTTCTCTAACATTTTCAGGTCTCCTTCTTTGTGTTATATACATAAAAATTATATTATCTCATCTTTACTTTGTCAACTATCTGGCAGGGTTTCTAAAAGCTTGTTATATACCTCACGTTTTGGTATCCCCCTATCTTTTGCCACTTTTTTCATGGCTTCTTTTTTCTCCATTTCTTTTTCCAGGTATATTTGCATATGTTCTGCAATGGTAATACTCTCCCACGTTCTTTGTTCTTCTTCCATTTTCTCTCGAAAACTCTTTCCTTCCATTACAATTACAAATTCCCCTCTAGGAGCCGTTGCTTGAAAATGAAGCATTGCTTCTTCAATTGTTGTTGGCATAATAGACTCATACCTTTTCGTAAGTTCTCTACAAATTGTAATTTTTCGATTTCCCAAATGTTTCCTTAACTTATCAAGTGTCTGAAGAACACGGTGTGGAGATTCATAGATTATAATCGTTCGTGTCTCTCCTTTTAATTCTTCTAAGACAAGTCGTTCCGTTTTTTTATCCGTTGGAAGAAATCCTTCAAAACAAAATCTTCTTGTTTCCAATCCAGAAAGTGTTAATGCCACAATACAGGCTGCTGGACCAGGTAGTGACGTAACCACAATTCCATTTTCCTGACATTTTCGAACAAGTACTTCTCCTGGATCAGAAATTGCAGGTGTCCCCGCATCTGTTATTAATGCTATGTTCTTTCCCTGTAGTAAAGAATTTACTAAAGTTTCTGCTTTTTCAATTTTATTATGTTCATGATAACTCGTCATGGGTGTTCTTATTTGCAAGTGATTCAAAAGTTTAATGCTATTTCGTGTATCTTCCGCCGCAATTAAATCCACACTTTTTAACGTTTCTACAACACGAAAGGTAATGTCTGATAAATTCCCAATCGGTGTCGCACATAAATATAAAATTCCTTGCATATTTTCCCCCTTTAATAGCCATATATATCATAGATTTCATCCGTATAGATTCCCACTTCTTTGTAGATAATAAGTGGTTTTTCTACCTTCATTCGGGGATTTCCTCCTTTTACAGCTTCCATTAATACCATATTAGGTTCCTTATCCACAAATGGATATACTAATTGCATTCTTTTTGGTTCCAAACCATATGTCTTTAATTCCGAAATAATCTCTGGAAGTCGAAAGGGTCTATGAACAAGAAAAAATTTTCCATTTGGAACAAGCGTATAGGCCGCAGCTTTTACTACATCTTTAAACGTACACTTGATTTCATGTCTGGCAATCGCTTTCAGTGTTTTATCATTTTTCAACCCATGATTATCTGTCATATAAGGAGGGTTTGAAGTCACTACGTCAAAAGAAGCCGCAGGAAATAATCTCTCGACTTCTTTAATATCTCCTTGCACTATGGAAATACGTTCCTTAAGTTTATTAAGTGCGACACTTCGCATCGCCATATCCGCACTTTCCGCCTGAATCTCAAGACCTACAATTGTTTTTGCCTCCGTTTTTGCTGCCATCAGAAGTGGAATAATTCCATTTCCAGTTCCAAGATCTAGCATTCTTGCATTCTGTTTTGCTACCGCAAATCCAGATAACAAAACAGCATCCATACCAAAACAAAAGGTTTCTGGATTTTGAATAATCTGATATTGATTCCTTTGTAAGTCATCAAGGCGTTCCTTATCTTTTAACTTAATCGTCATTTAGCTTCGATTGCCTTTCTATAAGCTCCTGTTTTTCAAGTCTTTTTAATTCTAATTGTTCTTCTTTTGAAAGTTCTATTTTTACTTTTTTATGTTGTCTCTTAAACTGTAAATCATCTACTTTAAATTCAACTAAATCTTTTTCCCCATTTTGTTCCACAAGCACTTTTACAAGTTGTCTAAGTACATTTACACTTTTAACTTCTCCCTTTAATCCAGTTTTCGTAGAAACATGATCTCCAACATTAGGAAGTTTTCGATTTAAGCATTCATACGTTTCTTCTTCGTTTTTCAAGCAACACATCAGGCGACCACAAACACCTGAAATTTTAACAGGATTCAAAGATAAATTTTGTTCTTTTGCCATTTTGATGGAAACAGGATTGAATTCTGAAAGAAAACTATTGCAACACAATTGTCTTCCACAAATACCGATACCACCTTTAATTTTTGTTTCATCTCGAACACCAATTTGTCGTAACTCAATTCGTGTACGGAATATAGACGCTAAATCTTTTACCAATTCACGGAAATCAATTCTTCCATCTGCCGTAAAATAAAAAAGTAATTTATTTCTATCAAACGTATATTCTGCTTCAATTAATTTCATTTCCAACTTATGCTTTTTGATTTTCTCAATACATATCTTAAATGCATCTTTTGCCTTTTCCTTATTTTCTAACACTTGTTTTTCGTCTTTTTCTGTCGCAATACGTATAACGGGTTTCAAAGGTTGAATAACTTTATCATCTTCTACTTCACTAATAGGAAGCACTACTGCACCATGCTCAATTCCTCTTGCAGTTTCAACAATAACGTAATTTCCTTTTTTAATATTCATATCTAATGGATCAAAATAATATATTTTCCCTGCTTTTCGAAATCGAACACCTATAATCTTTATCATAAAATTAATTCTCCTTAATCGTTAATAGAAGCAATTCCATTGCTAATTCAAAATTAACATTTGCTCTTATCCTAGTTTTGGTTTTTTCTAACGCCTCCATAATTGTT
Organism: Lachnospiraceae bacterium; assembly: GCA_041596215.1. Classification (GTDB taxonomy): domain Bacteria; phylum Bacillota; class Clostridia; order Lachnospirales; family Lachnospiraceae; genus JBFHIZ01. The sequence continues at coordinate 21,962 of JBFHIZ010000019.1, read as the reverse complement.
TCTAACCCTTCATAGTCGCTAATCTGTGCGGCTCTTTTAATATACTTTATTTCACCCTTAAAAATCAAGGTATTTATATTTTTTGTCGCTTTAAACATCAGAACATCACGATACCATATTAAAATCAAATCAAGATAATCACTTGCTGCAATGTTATATTCATTTATTTTTTTAATAGCTGAAGAAATCTCATTAATCTCTAAATCTCTGATATGTTGCATCAAGAATACTGCTTCTTCTCGAATCTTATCAAACTCTTCATTCATTGCTAAAAGCTTTGCTCTGCCTATATTTCCTCTTGCAAACGAAACACACAAATCTGCCTTATAATCTGGTATTTGTAAGGTTTCCATTAAATATTTTTTTATTTCCTTATCAGAAACCGGCTTCATGTTTAAAACAACACATCTACTAATAATTGTCGGTAGTATGGTTTGTACATTTGTCGTCAGTAAGATAATAATAGCATATTGGGGCGGTTCTTCCAATGTTTTTAACAGTGCATTCTGTGCCTGCACCGTTAGAAGTTCTGCTTCTTTTACCAAATAAATCTTATATTCTCCACTATATGGTTTAATTGCAATATCCCCATTAATTTGTTCACGAATATCCTCTACTCCTATCGAATTTGGTTTTCGATGGGAAACAAAAATAATATCCGGATGATTGTTGCTCATTGCTTGTTTACATGAATGACAAATTCCACATGGATTAAGTTCTTTTTTCTCACATTGCAACGTCATTGCTACAATTCGAGCTATAAATTCTTTTCCCGAGCCTTTTTCTCCATTCACTATATATGAATGTGCTAAGTTTCCCACTTTAATTGCATTTTGAAAATACTCTTTGATTTGTTTTTGTTCAATAACATCCGAAAATTGATTCACTTAAATCGCCCCCTGTTTTATGTGAAAATATCTAATAATAATCCTTCTATTTCTCCTATCATTGTTAAGATGTTTAAGTGGTCGGATTCATCTTTCATGAGTTCTTGTGCCAAATCATCTAAATTCTGGTCAACCAAGCGAATAATTCCATAAACACGATGTCTTCCTTTTCTATCCAAGAAATTTTCTCTGGAAAATGAATGCGAATTATTTATGATTTCATTCATAAATTCCTTAATCAATCCCCGATATGTTTTCATATCTTTTATATCTCGGCGCTTCCCTAATTTTTTCCCTTGCATGGTAATCTCTTCCATTAAAGAATTAAGCCTTGCCTGTAGTTCGCTTTCTTTAATATTACTTGCAAGGATAAATTTAAAATCACCCTTTGTTTCTTGTGCTGGCTGTACCTGCGCTGCAGGAGTTGTTGGCGCAGCTGAGGTTACTTTTATATCCATAGTACTCCTCCTAAAACCTATTTATTGTTTGGTTTTTATATATGCAACAATTTCCGAAATACAAACTTCCAAATCATAATTTTTAAAATCTTTCTTTATGCCTGCATCCTTAATCTTTTCTTTACTAAAATCTTCTGCATCAGCTAAATATCGTCGACAAATTTCTTGAAATTTAGGATGTTCTTCCGCAAGCTCTCTTGTTAATGCTCGTTGTAATCGCGTACCATCATCCACCGTAATTAAAATGGGAATCACATTTTCCTTACCTAAATATACTTTTGTTTTTACAAAAGATTCTACGGTCCCAATCATCAAAAAGTCTTGCTTTTGTAATGTTATTTCTTTATTTATTACCGTAAAATATGTCCATAATCCATGACAAGTATCGTAAACTCGCTTTTCAATCACTTTGTTTTCTAATTCTAAGCGCTTCAACTCTTCTTCCTTCACAAAATGATATTCCATTCCATCTTGTTCCCCTTCACGAATTGGTCTCGTCGTATACATAACTATTTTTTTTAATTTTAAATCTTTTTTTTCTAGTATTCTTTTAAAAACCGTATCTTTTCCAACTGAACTTGGTCCAGTAATATAAAATATCTTACCCATTTTTTAATTCCTTCATTTTTATTCTGCGACCACTTCGATGTATTGTCCTAGTTTGTCCTTCATGCCTTGAATACTTAATCCTTGTTTTCTATATTTTGTTATTTGCAAAATCATATTCTCGTTCATACGCTCTCCTGGAACAATAAGAGGAATTCCTGGCGGATATAAAATTACAAATTCTGCACTTACCATTCCTGCTGCTGCAAGAAACAACGCTTTCCTTTTAATCGCTGTTTTTGCTTTATCACAAGAATAGACAACTTCTACATCTTGAAAAATTTGAATTGTTTGTTCCTGTTTCAAGACCTTTCTTTCTTTTTTTTGCAACGTTTCTTCCACAAGTTGTTTATCGATTTCCAAGAGTGCTTTTTGTAATCTTCGAAATCCTTTTTTCTGATCCATAATTGTGACAATTGCTAAAACAAAAGAAGGTGCAGCCATTTCCATTTGTAATTCATACTGATCAAGTAATTTCTTCTGTAGCCACGCACCGTTTTTATTTGTATGTTTTATTGAAATTACAAGTTTACCTGGATCAAGATTTTTTATTGCAGTTCCTTTCATATCTTTTTCCTGTAATATTTGTATCACTTGTAAATCTTTTGTTTTTCGATGAAAATATTCTATATTTTTTAAAAATTTTTGAAATAATTTGTCAGCATCGCGATCTAGTATTTCCATGCAATGATCAATTCCACCCATCAAGATATAGGAAGGGCTGCTTGTTTGAAAAATAGATAAATATTCTTCTACCGTTTCTTTTTTTACTCTGTTCCCATTTATATGTATCAATGCCGTTTGTGTAAAGGAAGGTAATGTCTTATGCACACTTGCTATAACGATATCTGCACCTAATACTATCGATGTTTCTGGAAAGCTGTCCGAAAAGCCAAAATGTGCTCCATGTGCTTCATCTACAATCAACGGTTTCCCATACTGATGACATATTTTTGCAATTTCATAGATATCAGAAACCACGCCTTCTGCTGTAGGAGATGTGATGTATACGGCTTCCACTTGCGGATCTTTTTTTAATTTTTCTTCAATTTCTCTAGGTAAAACCGCACCATTAATTTCAAATGCAGGCAAATACTCTGGATATACATAACTTGCTTCTAGTTGTCTAAGAAATAAAGCATGGTATGCTGCTTTATGCGAATTTCTCGAAAGAAGTATTTTCCCTTTCTGTGAAGTCGTTGCAAATATTGCACTTAATATTCCAGAAGTACTTCCATTCACTAAAAAATGTGTGCAATCTGATTTATACGTTTTTGCTGCTCGCTGTTCCGCCTCTAACAAAATACCCGTAGCATGATGCAAATCATCAAATCCTTCAACTTCAGTAATATCTATGTTATAAAAGTTATTTAATCCATTTCCTTTTACCCGTCTTTTATGACCCGGCATATGAAATGGATATATGTTTGATTTTCCATATTTCTTTAATTGAAATAATAAATCCTGCATTAACTAACTCTCCGACGCATTCTAGATGCCATTTCAGCAATTGCACTATATTTATCAACTGCTACTACAATCCAACTCTCTCTAAATTTTGGAATTTTAATTGTTATTGGCCACATATGTTTAATAATAATATCTTTTTCAATACTAGTTAAATTATACTCTTTTTGTGCGTTCATAAGTGCTTTTTTGGGATGTGTAAATCCATGTAAATATTCATTATTTTCTCTTTTACGTATATGCCAATCATACAAAAAATAATCATGTAGCAAGGCTCCTCTAATTAATTCTCTCTCCGAAGCTTTTAAATTAAATTTTCGATTTAATTTTATGCTTCTTACTGCTACATCTATACAATGTCTATAAACACTCGTTTTTCCATGTTGAATATGGTAACGTCTGGTATTTGAATTTGCGGATCTTAATATATCTTCTGCTTCTTCTCGTATCTTTTTCAAATCTAAATATAAGACTTTATTTTTCTCTTTCTTTCTATCTTCTTTTTTCCCTTTCATATATTCTCCTAATAATTCTATATAAATCACATTGTGTCGATAGAATTATACCACCTTTTATTTATGATAGCATATATTTTACGAATATATTCCGATATCTTTATCTTCTTTTAACAATCTTCGTTTTTATTAAATAAACACTACTTGTATCAGTATCATGTACAAAATTGTCCCTGCACCAATACTTATCAATATATTTTTTTTCCATAAATGTAATCCTACTACGACAGAAACACAAATAAGTTCTGGAAGTCCATGGCTTCCACTCATTATTTTTATGTCTTTTAAGCAATAGACAACCAACGTCGCAATTATGGCAGGTGGTAAATATTTCCCTAAATAGGTCACTAGAGGATGTATTTTTTTTCTTTTTCCAAATAACACAAAAGGAAATGCTCTTGTCAGTATGTTGGCAAAGGCAACAACAAGAATTATAGAAATGCTTGAAATGATACCAATCGATCCACTCATTCGTCACCTGCTCTCTGTTCTATTGATTTCCGAAAAATCATAAGAATAATAGAACTTAATAATAAAGAAGGAATGATAAATGTATCTGGACCTAGGAAACATAAAAACAAAATTGCCGAAACAATGCCCAATAGTGCTGGTAGCTGATTTTTTTGTTCTTGAAGATACTCAATTAAAATAACGGTAAAAAGAGCCGTCATTGCAAAATCAACTCCTTTTGCATTAAAACAAATAAGGTCTCCTACAATTGCTCCTACAACTGAACCAATAATCCAATAGGACTGGTTAAAAATTGCAATAAAAAACATAACTTGTTTTTCTTCTAACTCCTCAGGCACTTTCAAAGAACAAAAAACCGAATAAGTCTCATCTGTAAGTGAAAACACCATGTATGGTTTTTCTTTCTTAAATAGCTTAAATTTTTCTATCAAAGAAATTCCGTAGAACACCTGTCTTCCATTTACGATCAAAGAAATAAAGAAACTGCTTAATAAGGTTGCGCCAGACGTCAATAGTACAACCAAAACATATTGTAAAGAACCCGCATAAATAACGAGTGAACTAAGTAATGCCCATAGCCAATGATACCCTGCATTTTGAAGCATTAATCCAAAAGCGATTCCAATAAATAGATATCCAAATAAAATAGGAATGGTCTGTTGAAATGCAAATTGTAATGTTTTCTTTACATTCATTTTTTCCTTAATTTTTGCTGATGTTGTCAATTTTATTAATTTCTTCTTTCGTAAATTTTGCACTCTCAATAATTTTTACATTTTCTGAAATTTGTTCTGCTTTCGAAGCACCTATTAGAACACTAGTTATGGCATCATCTTTTAGTACCCAAGCTAATGCCATTTGTGCTAACGTTTCTCCACGCATTTTTGCAATCTCATTTAATGCTTTTATTTGATTTATTCTTTCTTCAGAAACATCTTCCTCTTTTAAGAATTGTCCACTTGTACGAATTCTACTATCTTCAGGAATTCCCTTTAAATATTTATCTGTTAATAATCCCTGTGCTAATGGTGAAAAGCAAATAATTCCTTTTCCTTCTATTTTTGCCATATCTTTTAATCCATTATTCTCGATACTTCGGTCAAAAATGGAATATCTATTTTGATTTATCACAAATGGACAATTTAATTCTCTTAGAATCTTGGAAGCTTGCAACATCGTATCTCCGTCATAATTTGATAATCCTGCATACAATGCTTTTCCACTCTTCACGGCCATGTCTAAGGCTTGCATTGTTTCCTCGAGTGGTGTATTAGGATCCATTCTATGGTGATAGAAAATATCTACATAAGGAAGTTGCAGTCTTTGTAAGCTTTGATCCAAACTTGCAGTTAAATATTTCTTACTTCCCCAATTTCCATAAGGACCGTCCCACATTTCATATCCAGCTTTTGTTGAAATAATCAATTCATCTCGATGTCCTGCAAAATCATTTTTTAATATATATCCCACATTTTCTTCTGCACTTCCTGGTTTTGGTCCATAATTATTTGCAAAATCGAAATGCGTAATTCCTTGATCAAATGCAGTAAAACACATTTCTTTCATTTTCATTTTGTCTGCGTATGTTCCAAAATTGTGCCAAAACCCCAAAGAAACTTTCGGAAGTTTTAATCCACTCTTCCCACAAGGTGCATATTCCATGTTTTGATATCTATTCTCATTTGGTATGTATTTTTTTTCCATTTTTCTCCATTCTACTTTAAAATATCCTTCGATATTTTCTTAGCTAATTCTGTGATTTCTTCTCTGGAATCTTTTTTAACAGAAGAAGAAACAGTTACCACTTCTTCTAACAATCTCATTTCCTTCATTTGTTCTAACAAGGATTTTATATGTCTTCCCGCCGTCGGTGCCCAAGTGCCATTTTCAATGACTCCAACTCCTCTATTTTGTAAATTATGGCCCTTAATATCCAATATAAACTCTTCCATTTTAGGGAATAATCCACCATTATATGTTGTCGACGCAAGAACCATATGACTAAAACGAAAACACTCAGAAAGGCAATAGGAAACTTCTGTTTTTGACAAATCGTACACCTTAATATTTTTAACTCCATTTTTTGCAAGTTCATTTGCTAATATACTTGCCGCATTATCCGTATTCCCGTATACAGAAGCAAAAACAATCACAACTCCTTGTTCTTCCGGTATATAACTTGCCCACTTTATATATTTTTCAACATACCAAGCAATGTCTTCTCGCCAAATTGGTCCATGTAATGGACACATAACATCCACTTCCAAATTTTCTATTTTTGATAGAATCTTAAGTGTTTGCACACCATACTTTCCAACAATATTAGTATAGTACCTTCTTGCCTCAGGAAGCCATTCTTCCTTAAAATTCAATTGATCCGCAAAAATATTCCCATCTAATGACCCAAATGTCCCAAATGCATCTGCTGAAAATAGAACATGATCTGTTTTGTCATAAGTCATCATGACTTCTGGCCAATGAACCATTGGAGCAAACAAAAATGTCAATTCATGTACTCCTGTATTTAAGCATTCCCCTTCTTTTACTTCATGAAATTTTACAGTGTCTTTTATTTCAAAAAAGCGATGAAGCATCGTTATAACTTTCGAATTTGCAACAATCGTAACTTCTGGATACCGTAACAATACCTGTCCTACTGTTGCCGAATGATCTGGTTCCATATGGTTTAACACCAAATAATCCAACTTATTTCCTTTTAACACTTCCTCAATATTCTCAAAATAAAGTTCGGATATTGAAGCATCTACCGCATCAAATACTACTGTTTTTTTATCTATCAATATATAGGAATTGTAAGACATACCTTTTGGTACCGTATGTAATCCTTCAAAAACCGCCAGTCGTCTATCACTTCCTCCAATCCAATATAAATCCTCTGTTATATTTTGAATGCAATGCATATTTTCCTCCTTTGATTATGAAACTTATATAATTCATTTATTATAGCATATTTCCTGTCAATATTGTAGCCATATTCTATTCTAAAATTGTATAAAAAAAACACACAAATATCATGTTTGTGTGTTTTTTTTATACAATACAATAGCTTTATTTATCCTGTATTCTTTTTAAAAGTGGTTTGGTAATATCTATATTTTTCCCTTTTGCATTTGCTAACACAGAATGGTTTTTCGAACAAAAATATGCACAAAAGATGTAAGGTAAAAAATTAATATTTTCAATAAAAACCTCCCCCGCGGTTCTCCAAAAATATATTTTTTCATCATATCCACCTGTAATCCAAGCACTTGTAGATAAAACCATTCCTATAAACATCGTAACAAAAATTGTTCCAAAAATTATAATTTGTGCTTTTCGATCTTTTTTTTCTCGATTTTCTAAAAGAAGTAAAAAAACTGCAATAATCATTATGATTCGAAAAAACATTTTTGCTAGAGATAATTTGCTTGGCAAAACATCCATTGACGTATTCATTAATTCATCAATAATTGGCACCAATAAATAAACAATTAACAACACCAAGGAAATCATATATAAATTGCTTTTTTCACGACCATAATACCTCAATAAATAAATCGACAATAATGCTAAAGAACTAATGATACAAACTTTTTCAAGCAAATATATATATCCACTTTTGGCAATTGGAAAAATAGTGCTGATTTCACCAATCATATTTATTATTGTATAAACTAAGATTAAACTTGTTATCATTGCAATTATCATTGCAAAAAATCTTGGGTATGGTCTTTCTGATTTAAATCTTTCCACGTATTCCGCCTTTTCTAAATAAATTTCAAGTCTAAACACTATAACAAATTTTAAACTTAAAAATATTTCTACCTTATTATATATTGAACCCTTATAGTTTACTTCCTTGTTATTTTTCTGTCAAGTTTATCCCTTTTCCTTCTATTTCACCTTGTTTATTTCTATTTTTTTTCTTGTTTTTTTTGCCCAAAAAGTTTATTCCATCTTGTAAGGTTTGCTTATAAGTGATAATATATAAGTAATAGATTTGTATTTCAAATTGTATTTTTTGATACCTATATTTGAGATAAAATGTTAAATATATACTTGAAAGGAGAAGTATTATGATTATAAAAAATATTACAAATGTTGAAAAGTTTTTTAGCACCGTAGAAAAATGCCATGGAAGAGTAGAATTACTTACAAAACAAGGGGATCGATTAAATCTTAAATCAAAATTATCTCAATATGTTTCTTTAACGGGAATGTTTTCTGATCCTACCATTGAAGAAATGGATTTACTACTTTCTGAGCCAGACGATGCAAATCTTCTTTTAGAATTTTTAATTCGTGGTTAATTACCTATCAAGCACCTGTAACTTTTGATTACAGGTGCTTTTTTTTGTGATTTTTCTTAAAATTACTATGACTTCTTGACACACATATTTAGTCATGTTACTATACTCATACACTTCACTATGTTAGTGAAGTAAAGCGTATAAACATTAACAAATAAAGAAAGAGGTTACATATGAAAAAAATTATTTCAATTTTATTAGTAATGGCTTTTGCCACTACTATGCTTGTAGGTTGTGGTGACAACACTGCAAAAACATTTACTGTAGGTTTTGATGCCGAATTTCCTCCTTATGGGTATATGAATGAGGAAGGTGACTATGTTGGTTTTGATCTAGATTTGGCTGCCGAGGTATGTGCACGAAACGATTGGGAGCTTGTAAAACAACCAATTGATTGGGATGCTAAAGACATGGAACTATCTTCTGGCACCATCGATTGTATTTGGAACGGGTTTACCATCAATGGACGTGAGGATGCTTATACTTGGTCTTCTCCCTACGTAGACAATAGTCAAGTATTTGTTGTATCCGATGGTTCCATTGTTTCTTTTGAAGATTTATCCGGAAAAATTATCGGTGTACAAAAAGATTCTTCCGCACTCGCCGCTATTAACAGTGAAGAAAACGTAGACCTTGCCGCTTCTTTTAATGAAGTTATCGAATACTCAAATTACAACGTTGCTTTTATGGATTTAGAAGCCGGTGCTATTGATGCTTTAGCCATTGATATTGGAGTTGCAAATTTCCAACTTTCTTCGCGAGAAGGATTTACTATTCTCGACGACCAATTATCAACCGAACAATATGGCATTGGATTTTTACTTGGTAATGAAGAACTTCGCGATCAAGTAGAGGCAACACTTATGGAAATGGTTGATGACGGAACTTTTGAAGAAATTGCAAATAACTATTCTGACTTTGGTTTAGTAGAAAGCATTTGCTTGGGAAAATAGAACATCAACTTTACAGGAGACGAGGATGCGATGACTTTTCAAACAATTTTATTACAATTATCTACCGGCTTATTTAAAACCGTTGAATTATTTATATTAACACTGATACTATCTCTTCCACTTGGACTATTTATTTCTTTTGGTCGCATGTCGAATTTTACACCGCTTAGAAGTATTTCAAAAATATATATTTCTATTATGCGTGGAACTCCACTTATGTTACAGTTAATCGTAATCTATTTTATGCCTTCGCATTTGTTTCATATACAAATTACAAATGCGTGGCGTTTTCCTGCTGTTGTACTCGCCTTTGCGCTTAACTATGCTGCCTATTTTGCAGAAATATATCGTTCAGGAATCGAATCCATGCCAATTGGACAATATGAAGCATCCAAAGTGCTCGGATATAGCCGCTCACAAACATTTATTCGTATTATTTTCCCACAAGTTGTAAAACGAATACTTCCCCCCGTAACCAACGAAATGATTACTTTAGTAAAAGACACTTCACTTGCCATGGTAATTAGTGTGGTCGAAATGTTTACCGTTGCAAAACAAATTTCAGCTCATGAAACATCCATTGCACCCTTAATGATTGCTGGTGTATTCTATTATATTTTTAATTTACTCGTTGCAAACATTATGGAACATGCAGAAAAGAAAATGCATTATTTTGAATAGGAGCTACTTATGTACTTATTAGAAATGAATCATATCCACAAAACATTTGGAAACCTTACCGTTATCAAAGATATCTCTTTAAAAGTAAATGAAGGAGAAGTTGTATCTATTATTGGTCCCTCTGGGTCTGGAAAATCTACGCTACTTCGTTGTGCTACATTTTTAGAACCGATTGATGAAGGCGAAATTATATACTTAGGAGAAAAAGCAACCAAGGAAAACCAGCTTTCTCTACATAAGAATTTTGGCATTGTATTTCAAGATTTTAATTTATTTCCACATTTTTCAGTCATACAAAATGTGATTGATTCTCTTATTCATGTTGAAAAAATCTCAAAAAAAGAAGCCTTAGAACGTGGGCTTTCTCTTTTAGAACAATTTGGTTTATTGGATAAAAAAGATGTATATCCTTTTCAACTTTCTGGTGGACAGAAACAGCGCGTTTCTATTGCAAGGGCTCTTGCCTTACAACCTGCCATTCTATTCTTTGATGAACCAACCAGTGCTTTGGATCCCGAATTAACTTCTGAAGTATTAAAGGTAATTAAACAACTAGCTCTCAATTCTATGACAATGATTATTGTTACTCACGAAATGAATTTTGCGAAAGAAGTTTCTGATCGAATTATTTTTATGGAACATGGCATTATTCAAGAAGAAGGTAGTCCAGAAGCTATCTTTATGTCTAAAAATCAACGAATGAAAGATTTTATTAGTCTATAAGCAAACCTTTTCATTCTCGTCTTTATTCAATTGCTTTCACATTCTCATATATCTTTTCCACTTCTTTTTTTGATACCATGTGTGATAAAACAAAAGCAAGCACAACAATTCCCACCATATCAATTAAAAGTCTTGATATTGCGAATCGTTTTCCAAGTGAAGTCATTTCAAAAAGAAACATCGGGATTTTTGTAGTAGACCATGCTCCGATAAAAATCAAAACATTTCTAAATTTAACCCCTTTTTTCATAAAAACCGCCGCAACAGGAAACGCTCCATATAAAGGCCCTGCTGCTGCAGAACCAATTATTATAGCTAAGATTATCCCTTTTACTCCCGAATTTTCCCCCATGTGTTTTGTCATGGTTTCTCTCGGAACCCATACATCTAAAAGTCCTAAAAGCACAAAAATAGGTGGTAACACTAACAGCATTTCTTTTACCGAGTCTCCTGTAATTGTGAGGGCTTCTATTCCTAATTCTTTATCTACAATAATAAGTATTAAAATTGCTAACAATACAACAAAAAATGTACGATATCTCTTTCCTATTTTTTTCAATTCATCACCACCAATCCTATGATTATCGCCACAATAAAAGAAAATAGTAACGCAAATACATTTCTTAACATCGTGATTCTCTTACCAAAATACCGGATTTCAACTGGTAATGTAACGATTCCAACCATCATAAGTGTAGATACAAAAGCTGCAATTTGCGTATATCCTGCACCATTATCTAATAAGATTGCTGCAGTCGGAAATGCAATGAATCCTGGTATCAGAGTTATAGAGCCTATAATTCCTGCTAATACCACACCAACCCATCCGGATTCTTCACCGATAATTTTTGATATTGTTGATGGATTTAGCACCGCAAGTAATACGCCCACTAATAAAACTACCACTAAGAATTCAGGAAGTATATTAAGGAATGCTTTCCATGCTTTCTTTAAAGCCATTTTTGTCTTTTTCTTATCCTTTATAAAAGAAAGTGTTAATAAGCTAATAGCAAGACCATAAAAGATATAGGAATCCATTAAAATACCTCCTTGTATGTTTTTATTTTACGTAATTTTGCTCTTCTAAAACAATTTAGATCTTATGCCTTGTTATTTTTATGATTTGTTTTTAAATATTTAATGAGTTCCGTTCCTGCTTTTGCACCTTCGTATACTGCTTTTGAAATTTGTAATAATCCTCCTGTGCAATCACCTGCAGCATACAATCCCGGTATATTTGTCGACATGTTTTCACTTACCATAATTTTATTATTTTCCGTTTCTGCTCCAATTTTTTTTGCCAAATCTATACTTCCCGCAACACCTACTGCAACAAAAATACCAGAAACAGAAAGTATTTCTCCATTTTGAAAATGCACTTCCTCAACCACATCGTTTCCACCTATTGCATCTATTCGAGTTGAATTCACATGAATATTCTCAGGAATTTCAAATTCTGGTTTCTTACCATCCGTTAAAATGGTAACCGATTTTGAGGTTCTTACTAGTTCCATTGCTTCATGTAATGCATAGTTTCCATTCCCGAGAACAGCAACATCTTTTCCTTTATAAAAGAATGCATCACATACTGCGCAATAACTAATTCCATGGCCTTCATATTCCTTTAGTCCTTTGATTTTAGGCGTCATTCGGGACGTTCCTGTCGCAAGGACAATACCATCTGCTTCATACTCGCCACGCTCTGTAATCACTGTTAATTTCTCTCCATATGAAATACCTAGCACTTCATCAGAAATTAATTCTGCACCTAATCTTTTTGCGCCTTCCATTCCTTCAGAAATCAAGTCTTTTCCAGATATCGGCTGACTAAAGCCATAATAGTTTTCTATTTGATGAGCCTTCCCTAATGCGCCCAAATCTTTTCCTATAATTGTTGTATTGATCCCTGCTCTTGTTGTATATAATGCCGTTGAAATACCTGCTGGACCATTTCCTATAATAATAACATTATCCATCTTGTTTTCCACCTTTCTTTTTTGCTTTCCCATTATAACAACAATTTTATTTTTATTTCTGTGACAGTATCACAAATACATTTCTATAAATTACACAAATCCTTATATAATAAATGTTTGCATCAGATTAAACAGATATCCTACTAAAATTATTCCAATGGTACAAATTGCAATAAATAGTGCTAATAATTTTGGTTTTACTGCTTTTCGAAGCATAATCATGGAAGGTAAAGATAGTGTGGTAACTGCCATCATGAAAGATAAAATAGTTCCTAATTGTGCTCCTTTGTAAAACAAAGCTTCCGCAATTGGAATCGTGCCAAAAATATCCGCATACATTGGAATACCTATTAATGTTGCTAAAACTACGCCAAATGGATTTTCACTTCCTAATACAAGCTCCACCCATTCTTCAGGAATCCAATTATGAATGACTGCGCCAATTCCTACTCCAATTAAAATATATGGAAACACCTTCTTAAAAGTAGAAAGCATTTGTTCCTTTGCGTACTTTCTTCTATCTGCTCTAGTCAATTCTTCTGATTCAATATCTACCGTTCCAGCTGTCATAATAAATTGTTCCACATATTTTTCCATTTGCATTTTTTCAATAATTGTACCGCCTATTACAGCTATCACTAATCCAACAAGAACATAAATTATCGCTACTTTTGCTCCAAATATACTCATCAGAAGTACTAGTGATCCTAGATCAACCATTGGAGACGAAATTAGAAATGAAAACGTTACTCCAAGAGGTAGCCCTGCGGATGTAAATCCAATAAATAACGGTATTGAGGAACAAGAGCAAAATGGTGTTACCGTTCCTAAAAGAGCAGCAACACTCCTTGCTCCAATGCCATGAAAATTACCGAGAATTTTTTTACTTCGCTCTGGTGGATAATAACTTTGTATATAGCTAATCATATAAATCAAAAAACATAGCAAAACAATTATTTTTATTACATCATAAATAAAAAACTGAATACTTCCAACCCAGTTTGTATTCACATCTAATCCCATTTTCGATAAACCATTACCAATTAATACATTTAACCACTTCATTCCTAATATTTGATTTTGAAAAAAATCCCAAATCCCTCTTACTATTTCCATAATTCATTGTCCTCACTTTCATATCGAAATTATTCAATATGTAAAATATATACCTCATATCGACATTTGTCAATATGTTTACTTTATTTTTTTAATTGCAAATCACAAAAAAATAAGCAACCTTATTTTTTAACAAGGTTGCTTACTTTATACTTATTATTATAACTTTCGATATCTTCTATTCCGTAATATAATCATCAACATTATCAATTGTGATTAATTGGAATTCTACTTTGTATCTTTCATCAACAGTTTCTCCATTTGCTACTTTGATTGCAACGTCAACTGCTTTACTTGCTTGACCTTCTGCATCTTGAAGAACAGTTGCTGTTAATCGTCCATCTTTAATTGCTTGTAATGCATCAGGGATTGCATCCGTTCCAATAATAATCATTTCACGATTTTGAGATTCACACGCTTGTAAAGCACCCATAGCCATATCATCATTTTCACAAATAATAGCTTTTAAATCTGGGTATTTTCCTAACCAGTCTTCCGTTGTTGACATTGCTGTATCTCTTGACCAATTTGCTGTTAATGTAGCAACGCATTCAATTCCAGCTTCCATTAAAATTGTATTTTCTAATCCTTCATATCTTTTAATTTGTGCACTTTGTCCCATTTCACCTTCTAAAATAGCAATTTGTCCTTCTCCTCCAAGTTGCTCAATGATGAAATTACCCATTATTTCTCCTGCTTCAACATCTTCAGAACCAACAAAAGAAGCATAATCTGTACGAGTTGTTTCTGTGTTAACTTCAATTACTGGTATTCCTGCTTCAGATGCCAAATCTAAAACTTGTGCTGATCCATCCGCATCTTGAGGATTTAAAATAATAACATCTACTTTTTTTGCAATTAAATCTTCTGCTTGTGATATTTGTTGTGCAATATCTGCTTGTCCATCCATCAAATATAAAGTAGCATCTGGATAGTTTTCTTCTATATAAGATTCAATTGTCGTTCCTAATTTGTTGGAATATGTATCCGACATCGTCTTCATAAGAACCCCAACTTTTACTTCTTCTACGGTTTCCTCTTGTACTTCCGCACCCACATTTTCTGTTTCTTCTGCATTTCCGCAGGCTACCATACCTAGCATTACAGTTCCTAGTAATACTCCCAATAATAACTTTCTCATTTTCATAATCTCATCCACCTTTTTTTGATATTTGTTGTTGGTTACATTTATTTTGAAGTATTCTTGGTTTTAATATCAAAACATACTGCACCAAGAATAATCAAACCTTTAATTATTTGTTGATAATACGAAGAAACATCTAATAGATTTAATCCATTATTTAATGTTCCAATAATTAGTATTCCAACTAAAGTGCCTGGTATTGTACCAATACCACCCGTCATACTTGTTCCGCCTATTACAGCAGCTGCAATTGCATCCGTTTCATAACCAGTTCCTACAGCAGGTTGTCCTGAATTTGTTCTAGATGCTAGTACGATTCCTGCAATTCCGGCCAATACTCCACTTAAAATATATACTTTTAACAAAATACTTTTTACCGTTACACCGGACGCTGATGCAGCTTTAATATTTCCACCAGTAGCATAGATATAACGACCAAATTTCATTTTTTTAAGTAGTATATGCGCAATTACCACAATGACTAGAAAAATGATAATTGGGGACGATCCTTTCCCAATATATGGAAATTTTTCAGATGCTAAAGTATAAGGTTTTCCATCAGAATATACATACGCAAATCCCCTGGCAATTGTCATGCCTGCTAATGTCGCTACAAATGCTGGAACTCCCATATATGCAACAAAGAATCCATTCATTGCACCTAATAATCCGCATATCACTAATGCGGAAAGGATTGCAAAACCAATATTGTCAGGATTTGCGACCAAAACACTTCCTGCTACAACTCCAGAAACTGCAATCAGAGAACCAACCGTTAAATCAATCCCTCCTGTCATAATTACAAAAGTCATACCTATGGCAATAATTCCATTTACCGAAACTTGTCTTAGAATATTTACAGCATTATCTACCGAGCGAAATGTTGGCGATACAATTAACATAACAATCCACATCACCAATAGGACGATAAAGATAACATATTTTTTCATAAATTCAGAACTAATTAGTTTTTTATTTTTTTTCACTTTTTCCTCCTACACTTCCAAAAGAGCACTTTTTAAAAGGGTTTTCTGTGTTATTTTTCCTTCATCAATTTCTTTTCTTGTATATTCTCCTGTATTTTGTCCATTAGAAAAAACAAGAACTCTATCACTCATTCCCATTACTTCTGGGAATTCCGATGATATCATAATGATTGCCATGCCTTTTTTTGCAAGTTCTATCATAATTTTATAAATTTCAAATTTTGCACCAACATCAATTCCTCTTGTTGGCTCATCTAAAATTAAGACTTTTGGCTTTGAAAGTAACCATTTTGCCAAAACTACCTTTTGTTGATTTCCTCCACTTAATGTGCCTGTTTCTACATTTAAATTTGCACATTTAATTTCTAAGGATTTTTCATATTCCTTTGCGTTGCGTTTTTCTTTTTTCTCATTAATTATTAGTCCTTTATGATGAGAATTTAAATTTGGTAAGGAAATGTTCTCTAAAATGGATCGACACAAAACCAAACCATATGTTTTTCGATCTTCACTAACCATTGCAATCTTATTTTTTATGGCATCTTTCGGGCTTTTTATTTTAATTTTTTTTCCTTCCAAAAAAATTTCTCCACTATCATATTTATCAATTCCAAAAATAGCATTCATGATTTCACTTCTACCCGCACCCATTAATCCTGATATTCCAAGAATTTCTCCAGCGCGAACATCAAATGAAACATTTTCAAAAACTCCTTTGGAATTAAAATCTTTGATTTGAAATAAAACCTCTCCCATTTCAATGGTTTCTTTCGGATAGATATTGTCAATTGTTCTTCCTACCATCATTTCAACCAATTGTTCTTGGTTTACTCCATCCGCTTCGACGGTTTTTATGTATTCCCCATCTCTTAGGACCGTAATTCGATTTGCAATTTTTAATATTTCTTCTAATCTATGTGAAATATAAATTACAGCAACCCCTTTACTGGTAAGTTCTTCAACAATTCTAAATAGTTTATTACTTTCTTCTTCGGACAAAGAAGATGTCGGCTCATCCATGATAATTATATCTGCATTTTTTCTAACGGCTTTAATGATTTCAAGCATCTGTATTTGAGCAACACTAAGGCTTTTTACCTTTTTTTTCGGATTAAATTTCATCTGATATTCATCTAAAATCTTCTTTGTCTCTTGATTCATTCCTTTGTCATTTAAAAATTTACCAGACATCTTTTCTTGTCCCAAGAACAAATTTTCTGCGATACTCATTTCAGGCAATGGTACTAATTCTTGATGTATCATTGCAATTCCATTTTTTTGCGAGTCGACAATGGAGCGATTCTTCAAAAGCTTTCCATTATGATACACTTCCCCTTCATCCGGGATGTATTCACCTGTTATCATTTTCATTAGTGTGGATTTTCCAGCTCCATTTTCTCCAACCAAAGCATGTACTTCACCTGGTTTTATTTGAAAACTTACTCCTTTTACCGCGTAAACTCCTGGAAATCTTTTATGAAGGTTTTTTACTTCTAACCGGATTTCTGACAACGTTTTATCCTCCTTCCTATATAAAGGCTCCGCCTATTACATAATTATATTTCACAGCATAATTATAGTCATCTACAATTGTCGAAACACAATCTTTTACCAGTTCCCTTGCATTTAGCGATAATCGTTCTTCTCTAACTTTAATATATTGATATGGCATATACTGCTTCAACATACTTAATGGGATATCTACTTCCTCTAAATTTTGGAATAATTTTTCGATAGCCTCTTTTACTTTTTCATTCGTTAAATAGTAGCGGCTCCTATCTGAAAAACTATATTTTCTTTTTATTTCTTGTTCTTCCGCGGTACCATGATAATGCTTTTTCCAATTTTCAGGATTTTGAAGCATAACATTTTCTAAAATCTTTATAAAGCTAGCTTGTTTTGATGGTTCAACTAATTCTTCCTCGATCTTACTTAATGCAAATAGTCCTTCTCTAAGCGCGAAGGTTAAAGCTGGTCCAACTTTTAGAATTGCAATTCCATCTGCAACCATTTCTTTTAATTTTTTAGGAGGCTGATAATCAGTCGAGTGTCCTTCCAAAACAACATTTTTGTATTTTTGTACTTCCTTACATAGTTTTGCCGCATTGCAATGATTGTATTTAAAAATATCGGAATCTCCGAATTCAACACCCGGTTGTACTACTATACCAACAATATCTTCAAATGCTTCCAAAAATCCAAGCTTGCCAAACTCTTCTTTATATACAGAGATTGTTCTCTCTAATGCTTTTGGACTTGTAACCACAATACTTTCTTCTGCTTCTTGCGCACCCCCAGGAATAGGAACTTCACTTCCTATTATGTAAACAGGCTTCATTTCCTTTGGATTTGTTTTTACCATATTTACATATGCCTGTTCACACGCTTCATAAAGAATAGCTCCACGTTGCGCAATGGTTTCGTCTGTTAATGGTTGGTCTACACTATCATCGGCAAGACGCATACTTGTATCTAAGTGTATTTTTTTATACCCTGCTTCTACAAATAAACGTACAAGCTCAACGGCCTTTTTCATCGCATCTTTTTCGTTTTCATTTGACCAAATAAGGGGTCCTAAATGGTCACCACCTAAAAGAATTCTTTCCCTTGGAAAATCTATTTTGTCAGCTATTTTATATACAAATTTCTTAAAATCTTCTGGTGTCATTCCTGTATAACCACCATATTGATTTACTTGGTTTGCAGTTGCTTCAATTAAGACAATATCCCGAAAACGCTTTGCTTGTTCTAAAATTGCTTCAATCACTAGTTCATTTGCGGTACAATAAGATGCGATTCCAGTTTCGATTCCACTTTTTCTATTTTCTATCATTTCTATTATTGGATTCTTCATTCGCTCACCTGTTTTTCTTGTATTGTCTTTTCTATATTTTCACGATTTATTTTACCCTCCATAGGACCAAACGCCGCTACATTTAAGGCTCCTGCCGCGGACGCCATTTTTGCGGTTTCTAATATATCTTTATTTTCTAATAATCCTGCAATGAATGCTGCATCAAAACAATCTCCAGCTCCTGTTGCATCCACTTGCTTTACCTTGTAGGCTTCAGTAGAGACAACATTATTCTTTGTATAGATTGTACTTCCCTTCGATCCATTCTTTAATGCCACAATTTCCATTTTTGGTTTTTCAAAACATTTTTTTATTGCTTCATCTACACTTTTTGATTCCGTTAACGTTAGCAATTCTTCTACGCCCGGTAAAAAAACACTCGTATGATTCATCACTTCATGGATAACCTTATTTAAACTGTCATCCGTAAATAATTCCTTACGAATATTCGGGTCAAACGATATTTTGGTACCCTTTGAAACTACCATTTTCATAGTTTTTAATATTTCTTGCGCAAATTCTTTATTAGACATTAAAGAACATCCCATAACATGCATGTATTTTACATCTGTAAACGCATCTTCTTTTGGTGCTTTTGCTTCCACTGCGGGAGTATTCCCCATATGAAAAATAAATTTTCTGGATCCATCTTTAAAATACGTCACAAAGGCAACTCCCGTTGCTTTTTCTTCACTTTCTATCACATGGCTACAATCCACACCATCTTTTTTCAATCGTTCTAAGATGCATTTTCCAAAATCATCTTTTCCTACCCCACCAATAATTGCTGCCTTATGACCTAGTCTAGCAACTGTATCAATAAAAATTGCTGGTGCACCACTTGGATATGGCCCTAAAAATAAGCCTTTTTCAAATAATTCAACATCTTCTTTTTCTCTCATAATTTCACAGAGCATTTCGCCCATAATCAAAACTTCTACCATTATTTACACTCCTAACCCAGACAACATTTTTTTAAATAAACCAAAGAATCTTTAATATATTTATCCATCATTTCTTCATCTGCATTGTTGCTTAAATCTCTCCATACACGAATATCTCTTCCGACTTCTCCACCAGTCAATAAAAAGGGCTCCATAACTACAGCTTTTTCATAATTAATATCTCTTAGTGCTTTTCCTATTTCTGGCCAATTAATCGAATTATTCATTCCTGGAAGTTTTCGATTACATTCTCCAACATGTAAATGTCCTAATAAACCGTCAGCTTTTCGAATCGCATCATACATATTATCTTCTTCTATATTCATATGATATGTGTCTAGCAATATATTAACGTTTTTACTTCCTATTTGATTGCAATATTCGATAGCCTCTGCGCAATCCGTTAAGATATAGGTTTCATTTCGATTCAACACTTCTAAAGCACATTCAATGTCTAATTCTTCTGCTGTTTTGCTTAGCTCTTTTAGACAAGGTATGCTTCTTTCCCATGCCAGTTCCTTATTTGTTTCTTTAAAGTCCGTTGGCCAAAAAGAATAAATTGCTCCAACTAAAGATTTCGATCCTAATAATTTCATCTTCTTCAAAACCGTTGTAAAGTAGTCCAAACCATGTTTTCTTACTGCTGCACTTTCAGATGCAAAATCATTCTCCTTTGTTGGCCCACTATTTGTGGTGAATGCAATTCCCTTTTCTTGCCCTAATTTTTTTAATTCTAAAATCTCTTTTTCTGTCATATGATATAAATGATCGGCCGCAATTTCTAAAATATCAAAACCTATATCAGACACTTTACTTGTAACTGCTAAATAATCACAACGCCAATTATTTCCCCAGTACGCATATCCTGTTCCAAATTTCATAATTTTTGTTTCTCCTTTACTATTTTTGTGTGCTCGTGCTCCACTTATTTTAAAAACAATACAATTTCTTGTTATATTTTTAATGTATTCATTTTTTTCTTTACATTTTGTGCTCGTGCTCTTTTTATGAAATCATTGTATCACGCATTATTTTAATGTGCAATAGTATATAACACCTATAATTACTTTATTTTTTTTGTATATTATGCACAATAAATACTTTCTATTTTTCTACTATTGTGCTCGCACTCTTTTTGTTGGACATATACCATTTTTTATGGTATTATACTACTATATTATATATATCTTATCAGGAGGATTATCATGTCTGTTACAATTAAACAAATAGCCGAGCTTGCTAATGTATCTCGCGGGACGGTCGATAAAGTATTAAATCATCGTCCAGGTGTCAAAGCGGAAACGAAAACAAAGGTTTTAAAAATAGCAAAAGAACTTGACTATAAACCAAACTTTCTAGGCAAAGCGCTTGTTCAAAGTAAAGTTCCTATAAAACTCGGCATTATATTAACTCCTGATTACAATCCTTTTATTCAGGAAATGTTAAAGGGTGTAAATCAAGCTAGAAATGAATACCAAGCTTTTGGTACTGAAGTTACCATTAAAATGCCAATTTCCTTAGAACCTGCAGAGCAGATTTCAATATTAAATGAATTAGAAAATGATGAAGTCACTGGAATTGCTGTTTTTCCAATTAATGATGATTCGGTTCGCAATAAAATCAATCAATTGGTAGCAAAAGGAATTACCATCATTACCTTCAATTCTAAACTCGAAGGAACAAATGACTTGTGTTTTATTGGTCAAAATCACAAAAAAGGTGGCCGCACTGCTGCCGGATTAATGTGCAAGTTATTACCAAATGGCGGAGAAATCGGTGTTATTATTAGTTCCTATAATTTATCTTGTCATAAAGACCGATTGCAAGGCTTTAAGGATAAAATTGCTGAATCTAAGACCCCCATTCAGATT
>JBFHIZ010000018.1:0-46201 GCA_041596215.1 Lachnospiraceae bacterium | reverse complement strand
TTTTACAGAAAATATGGTGACCTTAATAGAACCAATTTGTCATTCGGCAACAAATCTTGGATTTATGGAATGGAATAATAGAGGATTTATTACAAGTGTGCTTTAAAATATATTATTTAAAGTTCGTATGTAATTTCCAATATAAATAGACAGAAGTTTTTAACAAATAGAATAGTAATAAAATATTTGACTTTTATGCATATAAGTATTAATATGATATGCATAAAAGTCAAATTTGTTTTCAATGTTTTTTGGTAAGATTATATTTCAGGGAGAAGGTGACATATGTCAAATGCAGAGATGATATTAAAGATGGTAGAAAAGAATAATGGAGTGATAACGGCAGCTGAGGTAACCAAAGCGAGCATTTCCAGAGGGAGTCTAAAACATCTGGTGGATTCTGGTGTATTAGAACATGCGTCTCGAGGAGTGTATCAGTTGGCAGAAGTATGGGACGATGAGATGTATCAACTGCAAATCAGATACAAAAAAGGTGTTTTTTCAGGAGAAACAGCACTTTTTCTTAGTGATTTGACGGACAGAACGCCAATACGATTTCAAATGACATTTCCACTAAAGTATAATATTAGTGCATTGAAAAGGGAAAATGTCAAATGTAATCGTACCAAGCCAGAGTGGTATGAGATGGGTGTGATTCAATTAAAAACTCCAGCAGGTAACTTGGTAAATGCGTACTGTATGGAGAAAACTCTTTGTGATATATTGAGAACCCAAAATGATGTAGATATCCAAGTGGTTTCAGAAGCATTTAAAAGATATGCAAAACGATTGGATAAAAATATTCCTTTATTATCAGAATATGCAAAAAACTTACATGTTGAAAAACGGCTTAGAGCTTATTTGGAGGTGCTTTTATGAAAAATGCGATATACCACTGCAGGACGATGTGACGTTTTCTTTTATTAGTATTGGGGATATTCGAGAGGATGATGAATATTCAGGCTTTCGAGTATCACTTTCGGGAAATTTTCCGCCAATGGCAGTTCCATTGAAACTTGACATTACAACGGGAGATAAAATCACGCCGAAGGAAATCAGTTATGAATTTAAACTTTTACTAGAGGATAGAAGTATACGTGTTTTAGCTTATAATCTGGAAACAGTTTTGGCAGAAAAATTGGAAACCATTATATCTCGTGGAAATCAGAATACAAGACCAAGAGATTTCTATGATGTTTATATTCTTAGTAAGTTACAATCGAATAATATAGAAATGGAACAGTTGAAGAATGCAATACAAGCAACAGCAGAAAAAAGAGGATCAGGCCTGGTTTTGACTAATTATGAAGCTATATTAGATGCGATTCAGAGCAGTGAAATAATGCAAAATCACTGGAGACGTTATCAAAAAGATTTTGAATATGCAAATGATATTTCCTTTGAGGATACTTGTATTTCAGTAAGAAACTTAATGAAACAATTTTTTGAAACGAATTAGCTTAGTATTCTTTAGAAAAGCCAGTCAGTGACTGGCAGATTCACAAATGTAATTAATAAAAAAATCATTACAAAATAGCATGCAAGCCTAGCTTGGGTGCTATTTTTATCGAGAAAATCAAATAATTTATTGACATGGACATCGACGAAAAAATACAAAAGGAGGAAACCAAATGCAACAACAATCATTCGAAAAAGCCCTGCTCAACCTAGAAGAATTCTGCTTATACCTTGGTATCGGAAAAACCAAAGCACGGGAATTATTAAAAGATCCAACCAGTCCATTTACAATAAAAATCGGCAACCGCTACTACGCAAATAAGAAGAAATTAGATCAGTGGCTAAACCGGAACAGTGGAAATTAACTTATGAAGATATCTATAAGATTGCATGAGATAATAATTAAACAGATGGTGTTTGTTAAATTAAGCAAACAAATCACAATTACAAATAAAAAATTAAATAGTACAAACCAAACAGCCTGTTTTATAGTATAATAAGCACATACATTTTATGTACTTACGATTCCTATAATGCAGGTTGTTTTCTTTTTAGAAAGAAAGGAGCCTGTATATGGGAAAAGATTTAAATGGTAAAGAACTGGGAACAGGAATTATGCAAAGAAAAGATGGCAGATACGTTGGAAGGTTTGTCAATCGTTTTGGTAAGCGTGAGGAAGTAAAGAGTCGTGACATAAAAGAGTTAAAAGCCATGATCAATGATATGGTCTACAAAAATCCAGCAAAGGGAATTAAGTTGGGTCCACACGATAAGAAAGAGCCAAGAGTATTAACGCCAGAAGAGCAGTTCATCTTTTTTGAATGTTCCAAAGGCACTTTTTACGATAATCTTTTTGTGGTTGCAATATCTACAGGACTTAGACCTGGTGAAGCATGTGCATTAACGTTAAAGGACATTGATTTTGAATCTTCTCTTATCCGTGTAAATAAGACTTTGGTGTATCAGAAATTTGAGGGAGACGAGAAAAAGATCTTTCATTTTGATAATCCAAAGACAAAATCTAGTAGAAGAGATATCCCCATGAATCAGCAGTGTGTGTTGGCACTGAAAAAGCAATTAATGCAACGAAATGTAGTAATGGGAAGAAGTACCGCAAAGCCAGTGGAAGAGTTTGAAGAATTACTGTTCACCACATTGTTTCAGGCATTCTTTTGCTACCAGATGTTTTGAGGCAGGCATTAAACCAAAAACCGTACAGCAGTATTTAGGGCACGCCACCTTGCAGATGACAATGGATTTATATACCCATGTGTTAAAAGAACATTCTATGGAAGAAATGTCAAAACTGGAAAAGGTTCTGGACAATACGTTAGATGTTTCTGAGACTATGATTAACGACAGATTTGATAAGTTTTTGGATATGGATAAAGACAAAGATAACATCGTATATCTTGCGTCAGTTGGCACCTGATTGGTGCAAAATATCCAGGGTGTCAAAGATGGAGTCAAATCAAAAAATGCTTTCAGAATGGCTGTAATTATATTAAAAACATCTAAATGTTGTAATATATCAGGAAATACCATTAAATACTAATTAGAGTCAAAAAATAATAAAATCAAATTATCTCTCACCATTAATGAAAATGTCTCTATAAATTGAAAACATAAGCACCAGGTTCTGATGTAATGCTTAAGCAATCGGTTTACAAATTATGCAACATCTTTACGATGCGCTTGTTTTGCCATATATCTGTCAAAGGATGCTTTTTTCCAGGATAAGACATTGGCGGGATATATTTTTTCTTTGGTTCTTTGGGAATGTGAATCTTGTCTTCGTTCAATCTAAATGTTATATGATAAAATTAACTAGTAAAAAAAATATAAGCACTATTTGGGAGTTTATATATATGAAACTTACGTTTATAACGGCAGACATTGATTGTTCAATTAAATCTATTATTGATGTACAAGATTATTGTGGAGATTTTTTCTAAGAATCATTATATATGTTATATCCAAAATTTGATAAAGATATTATTAATGCTAGTACTAAGTCAAGCAGAATTGAATATATGATGCCTATTATTAAAGAGATTTATAAGGATAAACATGAAGAACTGATTCAGAAAACTATTGAGTACCAGAAATTTTGGGATGAACATGAATATAAAATACAAGCTGGATTAGAATCAGTTTTTGGTGTTTCATTGGAATATATTTTTGATGATATAGAAGCCAGAGTAGGTATAAATCCTGTGGGGCCGAGATATTTAGAGAATAATGCATTTGATGCCTTTCATTTATATAGTCCATCGGGAATGGCCGTGAATTCGATTCATGAGATTATTCACTTTATTTGGTTTTATGTTTGGAAAATCAATTCTAATGATGACATTATAGAATATGAAAATCCACATTTAAAGTGCGTATTTAGTGAGATGGTAGTAGATTTAATTATCCGAAAAGCAAATCTAAGTTATATGAACCCTGATAATCATGAAACTATATATCCGTATTTTCATGATATTATAGTAGATGGAGAAGAACTATTGAATCTACTTGAATTATTACTTTATAAGACTAGTATTGTGGAATTTATGAAGAAAGGCTATGAACTATGCGAAAAGTATGAAGGTTTAATACGTGGCGTTATGTATTAGTTGGCGGTATCTTATATTGAAGCTATTATATGTTTAAACTAAATGAGTTGGCTGATATTAAACATTAGTACTAAAGGAGAATGTTAATGAATAATTTTAAGATAACGAATGCAAGTAAAGAAGAATGTGGTTTTATTGATGATCAAATTGTTAAGTACAATATTTCAAAAGTTCCATTTACACAGAAGCCAAGCTTTATGGGTTTAAATAAAGTGATTAAAAATAAAGAGGGGAATGTTATTGCTGGAATCCTAGGAGTTTTATATTGTTGGAATTGTTTGTATGTAGATGTGTTGTGGGTGGATACTGAATATCGAAATTCTATGTTGGGAAGTAAGTTACTTAAAGAAGTTGAGGAAGAAGCTAAGAGTAAAGGAAGCAAGATCGTTCATTTAGATACGTTTGATTTTCAAGCTAAAGATTTTTATTTAAAGCAAGGGTACAGTATTTTTGGTGAAATGGAGAATTGTCCAGAGGGGCATACAAGATACTATATGAATAAAATTTTATAAATAAATATATAATTAATCGTTGAAGCATCTCAAATGTGGGGTGTTTTTTTATCAAAAAAATTGAGCAAAACTATCAATTAACTTTGAAATTTGATTCTTAACATTTGTTCGTGGTTCATCTGAAATGGATTCTACTTTAGTAACATTTAGTTTGATTGAGATAGTCAAGAAAAATTATAACCCTACAAAATTTTTTAAGGCATTATTTTGGTAATTGACAATCATTGTTATTATATGATACTTTTATTTGAGTTTTAATTTGATTTTTTCGATAAAATCAAGATACAACGCGTTATTAATTAATTATTAACGCATAGGAGGTTTTTATGAAATATAAAAATGAAATGAATAGATTACTTTATATTTTAACAACAATACTTGGTGTTATTACTGCTATATGTGGTGCAATCATACCAATTATCTATAGTTTTGTTTCCGTTGAATTAATTAAAATTTTACTATATATCGTAGTCATAACTTTTAATCTTGTTATATTATTATCATTATTAAGAATGTTATTTGCACCTCAAATACTGATTAAACTTGCAATTTTACCATTATCTTTTGTTATTGTAATAATATATCTGATAATTTATAATTTACAAGCTCATATGTTTTTTCTACAAGCATTATCAATTATAACCCCTGAGGAATATGCTGCTGTAAACCATGATCTTTCCAAAATGCCATCTCCAATATTTATAAATCTAGGCATCTGGATATCAGCTGCACCTATGTTTATATTTGGTATTGTAAAAACCATGAAACTACATAAAGGAAAATCTAAAAATTTTGATAATTATATTCAAGGGAAAGGACGTATTGTAAACGTAATAGATACTAAAACGAAATTTCAAACCTATAAAATTTACAAAGTAAAAATTGAAATTAACCAATATGGTATTTTTCATATTATTGAAAAAGAACTCATAATTCCCCCGCATATGATTCATGTTTTTTCAATCAATACAATAGTCGATCTTTTTATTGATCCTATCAATAATAAAAACATATATATAAAAACGAGTTACGGAAATTTTTAAATGAAAACTTTCGTTTTTTCATCCTGTAAATTTATTCCATGACATATATTTATCATAGAAGTTGTTTGATTTTAGTTTTTTTTAATTCACGACTGGACGTTCTAATTCAATTTTCAAAAAATATCAAATAGTAGGTGGAGATATTAGCCACTAATTAGCATACTATTAGTATTTAAAAATTATTTGGGTATATCTTTTTGTTTGTTGCAAATTATTCAATAATCAATTAAATGTGTTATAATATTAGAAAGAAGACGAATGTATTGAAGAATTAATATTTTGAGAAACTTAGTAAATAATACTGTTTAAATGAGCAACAAACGTTTGCAATAGGAGGGTATTGATTTGGAAATGAATGCATATGAAATTAATTCTAAAATAAAAGAAGCAAACAAAATGTTACCAGAAGGTTTGATTTTACGTACGATGATGAACAACTCAGCGGACACCATATATTTTAAAGATAAAAATTCTAAATTTATCTTTAATAGTATTGCACATGCCATGCAACAGGGGGAAAAAAATGTATTAGATATGTTGGGGAAATCAGATTTTGATTATTTTCCGGAAGAATTTGCGCAACATACGTTTGAAGAGGAACAACAAATTATGAAAACTGGAATCCCAATAATTGGAAATATTGAAAAATGGCCCCAGAAGAATGGGAAAGTGGTATGGCTAATGGCTTCTAAATATCCGCTTTATGATGAAAATGGGGAAATAATTGGGACATGGGGTACGAGTAGAGATGTAACGCGTATGAAAGAAGCAGAAGAAGAACTAGCTCGTGTTAATAAGAAATTGCAAGAAGTTAATAGTTATTTAGAGGAATTATCAGCGAGAGATGCTCTTTCTGGTTTATATAATCATAGACATTTTTATGATGTTTTGGAAAATGAATTTTCAAAAGATTCGAATATGAATCATAAGAAAGAAAAAAAGGAATTTTCGATTATGTTATTAGATATTGATTATTTTAAAACAATTAATGATACATATGGTCATTTGGTGGGCGATTTATTAATAAAATCAATTGGTGAATATTTTTTGAAAGAAAAGAAAACGTCAAATTCATGTTTTCGATATGGAGGAGATGAATTTGCTTTAGTATTTATGAATATGAATTTAATTCAAGCAAAAAAAATGGCAGAGAAAATTCGAGAAGATATTGAAAATATGTCGCTTGTATATAATGATATTTCAATGAAAATAACTATAAGTATAGGCGTTGCAAATTCAAAAGAAGCAGATACTGAAAATGAATTGTTTGAACTAGTGGATAGTAGATTGTATCAATCGAAAAAAACAGGACGAAATAAAGTGACGTAGTAAGAATTAATAAATATGGAAAGATCCTTAGGACCTTTTTTAGAAAACGACTTATATTTTACAAAAAAATCTTAAGGAGAAATATTTTGAAAGAATTTGTTATGTATTTTTTGAGTTTTAAATCTTATGTGGTATTACCTGTTATTATATTTGTTTTAGCAATGGTTTTTCGAATCAAAATTGGAATCGCGATTAAATCAGCGTTAACTATGGGGGTAGGATTTGTAGGAATTTTTATGACTTTCGACTATTTTATTGCAATTATTAATCCTGTGGTTTTATCATTAGTTGAGAGAACTGGTTTTGATTTTACTGTTTTGGATGCAGGATGGCCATCACTTGCTGCAATTACTTGGTCCTTTGAGTTGGCACCATTACTATTAATTATATTAATTGGTTTAAATGTAGCAATGCTGCTATTGAAAATTACAAAAACGGTTAATATAGATATATGGAATTATTGGCATGTTATTTTAGCAGCAACGATGGTATATCAAGTTACGCAAAGTGCTTTTATAACCATAGTACTTACAATGATTGTTTTTGCCATGCTCTTAAAACTTGCGGAATGGACTGCACCAATGGTAAATAAATTTTCGGGGATGGAAGGTATTTGTATTCCACATTTATCTGGGATTGTACATTTTCCATTGGCATTACTTGCTAATAAATTAATGGATAAAATACCAAGATTTAAGGAAATAGATGCAAAACCGGAAGCAATACAATCACGTTTTGGAATTTTAGGAGACCCTATGGTCTTAGGAGTATTAATGGGGCTCGGGCTTGGCTTTGGCGGAGGATATGCTGTGAAAGAAACCAGTGAATTAGCAGTTGGTTTCGCTGCAGTAATTT
The DNA here is from genome assembly GCA_041596215.1 of Lachnospiraceae bacterium. Taxonomy (GTDB): domain Bacteria; phylum Bacillota; class Clostridia; order Lachnospirales; family Lachnospiraceae; genus JBFHIZ01. The sequence goes on along the minus strand of JBFHIZ010000018.1, from coordinate 38,383 downwards.
ATATTCTACCCAAAATGGCTGAAATTTTAGGGACTGCATTAATTCCAATTTCGGAGGGAATGAAAACTTTTATTACAACAAAATTTTCGGATATGGGAACAACTTATATTGGATTAGATGTTGCTATATTATTTGGGATTCCTTCTGTATTAGTTACTTCATTATTATTAATTCCAGTATCTTTAATAGCGGCTTTTATTCTTCCTGGTATTAGTTTTATACCATTAGGGGAATTGACAATTTTAGTTGTTCCATTGTCTTTTATTTGTTTAGCAACAAATGGTAATGTTATCCGATCCTTTGTTATAGGCGTACCTATGGTTGTTTCAAGCTTATATATTGCAAGTTCAATGGCTGTATTTTTAACTGAAATGGCTGCTAGTAACAACTACAAAATTGCAAATTATGATGGAATATTTACTAGTTTTATAGAAGGCGGGAATTTTTTCAGGGCATGGTTAACGCAGATTGTTTCACTAAATAAGATGGGATTTATTTTGCTTCCAATAGTAATAATTATGATTGTATTTACTTGGAAGGAAACAAAAAGGATAAATAAAATGAATTGTAAATAATAAAAAATATATAAAAATAATTCTTGAGATTTTAATGACTTACTTCACATATATTGTGACGTAAGTCATTTTATTGTCTGAAAACGGATGACTACAAAACAATAGTAGGCTCTATAGTGACATTGTAAGTTGTAGAAAGCTTTGCTATGCTTGATATAAATTAAAATAAAGAGATGAAATAAGGAGAAAACAGAAATGAAGAAAAAACAAATGGTATTATTTGTTTCGATGGCAATGGTTATGATGTTCTTGATGGGATGTCACGCAAATGAAAATGTAGAACAAGAAAATACGGAATCGCAAACAGAAGTGATGGATGAAATTGCAATGCAGGCAGAAAAAGAAGGTGTATCCGTAAAAGAAATGCAAAAAACAATAGATGGACTTATTGCGTTAGAAGCAAAAAAATATGGCATTTCTGAAGAAGAATATATTGAACAAATTGAAGCAGATGGAAATACAGTTTTAAGTGAATGGCAAACCACTTCAGAATACATGGGTATTAGTATTACTGAACTATATGAATATGAAAAAACAAGTGTGAATTCGTTGACAGAGGAAGAACTTGCAACCTTAAGTGGAATGAGTGATGCACTTGAAATGGCAAAGGAAGAAATGGAAGATATGCCTTCCGTTGGAGAAACAGCGGTAGGAAACATGCTTGGTATTGAAGAAAATAGCACGGGAGAAACGAGAACGGTTACTATGACAGAGGAAGAATTAAAAGAAGCCTTTAATTTTGAAGTGTATCTAGTCACACAAGATTATACGGATGAATATTCAACGGTATTTGATTATACATCGGATGGCGACATTGAAGATTTGGTAAATCATTATGAGGAGCTTTTATATCATACGGAAGGTTATATGAAAATTCAACCAATAGAAACAGAATATGCATCCATTCAAGGTAAAATTAATGAAACCGATGTATATATTGAAATTGATAATTCGCAGGGGGGAATGCCAACGGTTTCAACTTATATTGATTTAACAAGCAAAGAATAAAGTAAATACCCCAAGAGATAAAATTATATTTTATGTTTTATATTGTATTCGTATATCATATCCGATAGAATAGACTATGAGGGTCATTTGAGGGAAAATATAGTGAAAGTTAAAATCCCATGCCTTGTTTTTGTGTGGGATTTTTTGTGCGTAAAAATAATGAAATAGGCATTTATACCTCAAAAAAATGAAACAAATGGAGGAGAATATGAAGTGCAAAAAATGTGGGAGAAATGTGAAGGGGATGCGATTCTGTCAAATATGTGGAACCGAGGTAAAAGCAAATAATAAAGCTAAAACAGCACTTATTTTAAGTATCCTAGGAGTTTGTTTGGGATTTGCATGGATAGGAATAATATTTGGTGAAAATCCTTCTATTACAAAAAATGATGGTTCGCATTTTTCGGACCAACAAATTGAGCAAAATGTTGTAGATTCTGGAGTCATGAATGATGAAAATGATTTGATGGAAACATTAGAGTCATCCACAGAAGATGTTGTGATATCAACAGATAAGATAGAAGAAAAAGAAGAAACAAACGATTCGGAAATTGATATAAAAACGGAAGAAAATACATCGTCATCGTCTGAAATTGTAATGGCACCAGATGAAGAAGCTGAAAATTCAAAAGAGAAAGAAACAACATATGAGTATAATGGAAAAACCTATGATATTATCGTTGTAGCTGGAGGAAATCAGTCGGGTGATCGCAAAGCAAATGTTGTTGTAGATATTGGATATGGAGATCGGGTATACTGGGGATTCACCAATGAATATGCGCAACTTGTTTATGTAATTGCAGATGAGATTATGCTTCAAAATGATGATACCGAGCCTGTGAATTCGAGTGGAAGGTATTATGATGACGAAGCATATGTCCCGGGAGTGGAGGCTTTGGATTTAGATCAAGGACATGTGATTGCAGATTCTCTTGGTGGTGTTTCTAATGCATATAACATTACCCCACAGGATAGTACTATGAATCGTTACGGGAATCAAGCATATATGGAACGAGAAATTCGAGAGGCAAATGGATGTACTGATTTTGTAGCTACCATAACATATGCGGATACAAAAACACAAATTCCATCGCATTATCATTTTGAATATGTGTTAATGGGAAATTTGGTTGTTGAAGATTTTGAAAATGTAAATCCAGATGAGTCCAACAAAGCAATAAATAACCAAGTTGAAGAGGAATCCAAAGAAGAAGTTGAAGAACCAACATTTCATGAACCAACCGAATTAGCAAAAATCGATACCAATGGAAATGGAAAAGTAACCATTGCAGAGGCGAAAGCGGCAGGATTTAGTATGCCTGTATATGCATCGGATTGGTTGTACAAATATATGGATGATCGAGATGGAGATGGAATGGTTGGTGAATAAACAAAAAAAGAATGCATGTTTTTGATACATCCCTTGTCAAGTAGACAAGGGATGTATCATTTTAAGCATGCATTCTTTTTTATTATAATTTCATACAAACATCCCACGCACGCCAAATTACCGTACGGAGATTTCCAACTTTGTCAGCATCACCAACAAGATGAACATGTTTGGAAGCTTTCACAAGTGGAGTAGAGTTGTATCCAATGGAGACGATAACCGAATCCCCTTGTAAATCAAATGTTTTTCCTTCTTTATCTTTTACTACCACACCATTTTCTTTGATTTCAAGAAGTTTGGTTTCAAGATAAATAGGTGTTTTTTTGAAAACTAGCATTTCTCGTAGGAACGAGGAATTGGCAAGACAGATTCCTTTGACTGCAATTAAATCATTCTTCATTTCCACAATTTGTGGTTTTTTCCCTTTTAGAATCAAATCATATGCGATTTCACATCCCGTTAACCCACCGCCAATAATAATGACGTTTTCACCGACTTCTTTACCAGAGAGATATTCGGTAGCTTCTATTGAATGTTCGATTCCTTTGATAGGAGGACGTTTTGCAGTAGAACCAGTAGCAATAATGATTTCATCTGCATCAAGTGTACCAATGTCTTTAATCTCTGTATTGAATTTAATCGTAATTGGATGTTTTGCAATTTCTCTTTTGTACCATTCCATAAGATCTCTATCTTTATCTTTATAGATAGGAGAGGCAGCTTCATTAAAAATACCACATAGACGATCTGTTTTTTCATAAATTGTAACTTGATGTCCTCTTTGGGCAAGAACGAGTGCTGATTCCATACCACCGAAACCACCACCTATGATGGCAATGTTTTTAATTTTCTTTGCTCGTTCAATTTTATATTTTTTGGACTGCATTGTACGTGGATTGATCGCACATCGAGCCATATGAATTGCATCGGAAAGATCCTGAATATTTGCTGTTCCTTCATATCGAGCCATGGTAAAACATGCATTATGACAATGGATACAAGGTTTGATATCTTCTTCACGGCCTTCCATGAGTTTGGTTACCCAGGCAGGATCGGTTAAAAATTGTCTTGCAACGCCCATGGCATCAAGTTTTTTCTCACGGATGGCATTTGCACCATCAGTAGGGGTCATTTTTCCGGCACAAACAACAGGAATGTCAACAAAATCCTTGATATGAGTTACGTCGGAAAGGTTACAGTTATCAGGCATATATGTTGGTGGATGTGCCCAGTACCAAGAGTCGTAGGTACCGTTGTCACAATTAAGCATATCGTAGCCAGCATCTTCTAAAAATTTTGCGGCTTTTTCGGATTCTTCCATATCACGACCGACCTCAACAAAGTCGTCTTCACCTGGAACAGCTCCTTGGCGGAATCCTTTTGTTTTCGAAACAACAGAATAACGAAGAGAAACAGGAAAGTCTTCGCCACAGGTTTCTTTAATGGCTTTTACAATTTCGGCAGGGAAACGATAACGATTTTCAAAAGAACCACCGTATTCATCTGTTCTTTGGTTAGTATATTTCATAGTAAACTGATCAAGCATATATCCCTCATGAACAGCATGTACTTCAATTCCATCAACACCAGCATCCATGCAAAGTTTTGCTGTTTTTGCAAAGGCTTCCACAATTTCATGAATTTCCTCTACGGTAAGAGGTCGAGAGAAGATGTCATCAGCCCAACGGTTTGGTGTTGCAGATGCACTGGCACAAATATAGTCCATATCAAAAATTGGTTTTGCTAGAGTACCCAAAGCTTTGTTATTGATCATTTTAACCATAAGATCATTGATTGCCATAGCACGTCCCATACCAGCGGTAAGTTGGATAAACATTTTAGAACCTGTTTTATGAAACTCAGTCATAAATTCTTTTAATTCTTTAAATTTTCTTTTGTTTTGATATAACCATTTTCCGCCCATAGTATCGCGGATTGGAGCAATACCAGGTAGAATTAATCCTACGTTATTTTTTGCTCGTTCTAGTAAAAAATTAGCAGCTTCCTTATCAAAATGATTTGGCTCCATCCATCCAAAGATAGAGGTGCCACCCATAGAACACATGACGATACGATTTTTGATTTCAAGATCGCCAATTTTCCATGGAGTAAATAATGCTTCATATTCTTGTTTCATGTTCACGCTCCTTTTTATTTTATGCAACCGTTACGGTACCATCAAGTGCAACAGTAATAGTCATGCCATCGTTAACAAAACTTAAAAATTCTTCCCCAAGACTGTCGATAACAGGCATGTTTGCTTCCGTCCAATTTGCTGCAAGGATTGCACCAGATGCAGCAAGCGAATCAATTGGTTTTGAAAAAAGCATACAAGCAGGTTGTTTACCAAGAGCACAAGCTGCGTAAAGTACCATACCACCTGTTGTAGAACCGATGGTTTCTGGAAGACAAAGTGCTTTATCAATCATTGATTTTTTATAAATGTCATTATTATTTTGGTCACCACACTTGACTTGCTTGTCACCAAACATTAATGCAGATTGATAACTTGCTAAGGTGTTGAATCCATTATGGGAAACTAATGCTTCTGCTTTTGTCGTACCGGGAGCGATAACGCGTCCCTTAAATACCTTTGCCATATTATTTTACTCCTTTCGTAATCATTTCTAAAATTTCATCATCTAAATAGAATCGAGCACTTGTATAAGTACGTAACTTGTTGGAAGAGGTAATGACTGGCATTTTCTTCGAAAGTGGATTGTTCATATACATAAGTGGACAGATATAACTGAGAATAACACCTGTTGCTTCTAATTTTGCAGCATATTCGGTTTCCTTAAATTCTCGAATTACAGCAGGGGCAGATGTGAAAACAGTTGGAATTTGTACTTTTTTGTTTCCAGCAGCTTTTAAATTTTCTTCAACGCGGGTAGTCCAGTCTTTAAGTTGTTCAAGTGTCATGTGTGGGCATCCCATAAAGCAAAGTTTTGGCTTTGCGTCAAGGTCTTTCCAAATACATGGATAATTATTTTTAACGCGTTCTAATTCTGCATCATCAATAACATATACAGAAGCATTTTCAGAAACTAATTTTTCACCGTAATCAACGGCTTCTGGAGTTAGGTTTTCAATATGATAAAGGCCTACCGAACCATTAGATGCAGTTGCAGCACCAAAATCTTTTAAATAAGCACTAGTTCTATCATTGATTTCCGTGCCAATCCATTTATCAAGACCTTTAATATAAGGTACTTTTTCAAGAACTTTCATTCCAATAGCAGAACCTAAAAGTTGAGCCTCCGGCATTTTTGTCGTTTTTATTTCAATAATCCAGTCTGCTTTTCGTCCTTCATCGGTCAAAAATCCAAATTCAGGAACAAATCCCGCAATAGAGCCTATCATTTCAATAATGCCAGAATTGCGATTGCATTTTGCTCCGAGAACACTATTGGCATAAACCACAGCAGAAGATTCTGCCCAAGAGAGAATATCTCCTCGTTTTGGTGTGTTCCCAACTTCTGGTAAATAGCAGGCACAGGTATAGGCGTCTTTATCCATAATGCCAAATTTTGTAAGTTGTTCTTCGTAGCGTTCTTGTTGACTATACATAAATTTGAAGATGACATCTTGTAAAAAGGAAGAGGGGACCTTTTTGTCTAAAGGTCTTGGGTCGGCAGAGAAGGTTTGTAAGCTTACCGCATCATCTGATAATAGCTTTTCATAAAGTTCGTAAACAGGCTTCATAACGCCAATACCAAAACTAATTACCGTATGTCCATGTTGACTAGTTACTGGGACCATTCTTTTTGCATCGAAAGTATCGCCATACATAACTAATGTTTTCATTACTTTTGCCATGGTTTCGCCTTTTTCACCATCGAGCAGGGCTTGTTGTTCTTTTGTAAGAATCATTTTTCATTTCTCCTTTTTATTCAGGGTATTTGTATTTCGTTTTCTTACGAAACAGGGTAGTGCACTACATTGATTTCATGCAGTAGATGTTGTTTGTTAATTCACAAACAATATATTGTAAAGAAAAAGTGAAGAGAATTCACTTATAATAAGTATAAGTCGAGATAGATTGAATTACAACCAGTATATGATAAAAAAAGCAATCTCAAAAAAATAATATTGAGATTGCTTTTTTAAATTGAAAAAATATTAAATATAGAAAGAATCAATCTAAGTCTTTTAAAAATTCATTATTATAAAGGGAGTTATAATCATAGGTATCTGTGATTAAATTATTATCTAGCATCCATTCTTGTGTGATTTGAAAAGTATGTTCATCAGCAGCTTGTATAGGTACATAGGTTGGTATTTTAATAGATTCTTCCATTTCTTCTGAAAAACCAAGCACATCAACTAAAACAGTATAGTAATCAGAAGGGTCCGTTTCATTTAGATATGCAACTGCTTTATTATATGCTATATACATCGCCGTCACTGCATCTTTTTGCTCATCAATTACAGATTGATTCATCATAAAAATAGCTGGATAAAGATCAAAACTTTCAGTATCACTTACTTTTTCACCGCCATTTAAGATAGCTGTGGTTGCAAGTGGGTCCGGAAAGGTTGCTCCATTTAGAGCTCCTGATTGAAGCATTTCTAGTCGAACTGGCATTTGAGGAATTGCCACTTTTTCAAGTTGGTTAGAGAAAAGCTCTTCGCTTGCAATCATTTCCGTTGTAAAATCAATAACGGTATTTGAAGACATACCAATAGAAATGGAATCGAGTTGCTTCATTTCCTCTGCAGTTATGGTAGGGGAAGTAACCATAATATAATTTCCATAAGTATCGGATGTGATTTGTACATCAAAATCGGATTGTTTAAAAAAGAAAATTGTTAGAAAATCAGCCATTGCACCATCAAGATTACCAGTTTGTAATGCGGTATCTCGATCTTGTGAACTTTTAAAAACTTGAATATCCATATCTAATCCAAGTTCACTGTAATATCCATTTTCATATGCAATGACAAAAGGGATAGCACCCATATCAGGCATAACTCCGATGGAAAGAGAGTCATTTACTTGAGATGTATTTTGTTTCCCACAGCTTGCTAGTAAAACTGTAATTAATAATAAAGTAATTAAATATGTTAATTTTTTCATATAATTCCTCCTAAGTATTTTTACAAAGATATAGTGTAACATAAAAATATATTATTACAACTATATTTGTCATTCTTTCAATCACATGATAGAATATTCGTAGTTTAAAGTAGGAGGAAATATGGCATATAAAGATTTAATGAAATATATAGATGCATTAAAGAAACAGGAAATGTTACAGGTTATTGAGACAGAAGTAAGTCCGGATTTGGAAATTACAGAAATTACCGATCGCGTATCTAAAAAGTATGGAAAAGCATTGCTATTTACAAATGTAAAGGGGTCAAAATATCCTTTGCTAATTAATGGTATGGGGACTTATGAACGATTAAATTTAGCATTCGGAGTTAAAAACTTGGATGAAATCGGAACAAAGATTGGATCTTATTTTAATTTATCATCTTATGCAACTTGGATGGGAAAAATTAAAGCAATTCCAAAGTTTGCACCTTTGCTATTTATTTTTCCAAGAACTGTTCGAAAAGCAGCTTGCCAAGAGGTTATTGAAGAACCAGATTTGGAGCAATTACCAATTATTAAATGTTGGCCGCAGGATGGTGGAAAGTACCTCACTCTTCCTTTAGTTTTTACAAAAGATCCTGAAACAGGGCAACAAAATGTGGGAATGTATCGCTTGCAAGTTTATGATAAACAAACAACTGGTATGCATTGGCATTTGCATAAGGATGGGCGAGCAATTTATGATAAATATCGTAAGTTAGGGAGAAAAATGCCTGTATCGGTAGCTCTGGGTTGTGATCCTACGGTTATTTATGCAGCAACAGCACCACTTCCTAAAATGATTGATGAAATGATTTTTGCTGGTTATTTAAGAAAGAGACCAATGAAAATGGTACGATCCATTACCAACGAAATTAAAGTTCCTGCAGATGCGGAATTTGTGTTAGAGGGATATGTGGATTTGGATGAATTGCGTGTAGAAGGTCCCTTTGGAGATCATACGGGATATTATTCTTTGGCAGATGAGTATCCTGTTTTTCATATTGATAAGATAACAAGAAAAAAGAATCCAGTATATCCAACAACAATTGTTGGACAACCACCCATGGAAGATTGTTACCTTGGAAAAGCAACGGAACGTATTTTTTTACCACTATTAAAATTTCAAGTTCCAGAAATTATAGATATGGATTTTCCATTAGAAGGGGTGTTTCATAATTGTGTAATTGTATCGATTAAGAAAAAATTTCCACTTCATGGTAAAAAAATCATGAATAGTCTTTGGGGAATTGGACAAATGATGTATACAAAAATGCTTATAATTGTGGAGGAAACGGTCAATGTTCATGATTACCAAGAAGTACTTATGACAATTATGAAACAAGTAAATCATCCATCTCATATTGTGTTGTCGGAAGGACCTTTAGATGCACTCGATCATGCTTCTAATCTTGCATTTCAAGGGTATCGAATGGGTATTGATGCGACGCAAAAACTTAAAAATGAACTATCAGGGAGGACATTTTTAGATAAGAATCAGATAGAAGAGATATTTCATCATGAAATCGAAGTGAAACAATTTATAAAAGAGGATGGAAAGAAAACACGTTCCTATTTAGAATCATGTGCAAAGGATGAGAATGGAAAACATGTAATTATTTTAGTTGACAAAATGGTAGATGAAAATAATTGGTCCCAGATTTCTTGGAAGATTTTTAATAACATTGATCCAATTCGTGATCTTATTATTAAAGAACGAAAAGACCATACATTATTTATAGGAATTGATGCAACCAAAAAAGGCGTGGAGGATGGATTAACGAGGCCATGGCCAGATGATATTATTATGAGTGAAGAAATGAAAAAAATGGTAAGTAGGAAGTGGGAAGAGTATGGATTTAACAAGGAATAAATTGAAACAAAAAATAAAAAAATATGGCGAATTGGTTATGTTTTCACATACCTTGTTTTCATTACCCTTTGCACTAATGGCTATGTTTGTTGCCGCAGATGGATTGCCACCGTGGAATACGATAATTTGGATTCTTGTAGCACTGGTAGCTGGCAGAAATGGTGCAAATGCGTTCAATCGTTATGCGGATGCAGAAATTGATAAAAAAAATCCAAGAACAAGTACCAGGCATATTCCAAAAGGAGAGGTGAAAAAGAAAGAGGCGCTAATTCTTACAATTGTTTGCTATGTAATCTTTGTAGTAGCGGCAGGAATGATAAACACAATATGTTTGCTTTTATCACCTGTTGCATTATTTCTTTTCACACTATATTCTTACACCAAACGGTTTACTTGGATTTGCCATATAGTATTAGGAGTAACCTGTGCAGGAGCTCCCGTTGGTGCATGGCTTGCGGTAAGAGGCAAATTTGAATTGGTTCCGATTGTATACGCAGCGATTGTCACTTTATGGGTTGCTGGATTTGATATCATCTATGGAACACAGGATATTGAATTTGATCGAGCAGAACATTTATTTTCCATTCCAGCTCGTTTTGGTCTTTCATTATCACTTTGGATTGCAAGAGGATTGCATGCTTGTATGGTTGCGTTTATGATAAGTTTATATTTTTTAACCAATCTTAGTATGATTTATCTGTCAGGTGTTGTAATTGCTACCATTCTTTTAAAGGTAGAACACTATCTTGTAGAACCTAAAAATGCCAAAAAGATGAATTTTGCTTCGTATCATATTAATCAAATAATATCCGTGTTGTTATTATTTGTTACAGTAGTTGATGTGTTCTTTTTTTAAGAAAGGAATTGGATATGGGGAAATATGTGGTTAGTTTAACAGGAGCAAGTGGAAGTGTATTTGCAGAATGTTTGATACAAGAACTTTTAAAACAAAAACATGAAGTGTATTTGATAGCCTCCGAACAAGGGGAAAAAGTATATACCTATGAATTAAATAAACCGTATAGTAAGGGAATAGAACAATATTATGCTCTTGCAAAAGAAAATGGAAGCAAGTTTAGGGTATATGATAATAATAATTTATTTGCTCCTATTGCCAGTGGTTCAGTAAAAATGGATGCGACGATCGTAATACCTTGTAGTATGGGCACATTAGGAAAAATTGCAAATGGAATTGCAGATAATTTAATCACAAGAACGGCAGATGTCGCATTAAAAGAAAGAAGAAAATTATTATTAGTAGTAAGAGAAACACCATTATCTTCTATTCATTTAAAAAATATGTTGGAAGTAAGTAATGCGGGTGGAATTCTTATGCCACCCGTACCTGCATTTTATGCAAAACCGACTTCTCTTATACATAGTATCAATTTAAGTGTAGGTAGAATGCTGGAGGTATTAGGCGTTTCTAATTCCTTACATGAAAGATGGGAAGGTACTTATGAATGAGAAATTAGTAGAATTTAATAAGTATTCCGTTACTTATCCGAATAGAAATGCAATTCATGAGGTTTCAATGTTGTTTGAGCAGAAACAATCCTATGCAATTCTTGGTCCATCTGGATGCGGAAAAACATCTCTATTACTAGCAATTGCAGATTTGTTACCTAAAACAGCAATACAAACCGGTGAAAAATGGGTGAAGGATAAGATTATATATAATCTGGTTTTACAAGAATATGGTTTGTTTCCATGGAAAACGGTAGAGGAAAATATCGTACTTCCTTTGGTATTAAACCATATGATGACCAAAGACACAATGAAAAAAGTGATGAAACTTGCCGAGAGATTAGGGATTCAAAATTGTATGAAAGATTATCCAGATACGTTAAGTGGTGGGCAGAAGCAAAGAGTTGCACTTACAAGAGCATGGCTGATACAACCGGATTTGTTATTGCTTGATGAGCCGTTATCTGCGTTAGATGCCATTACAAGAGAAGAAATACAGGATGATATGTTACAAATGTTTCAAGAAACGAAGGTGGGAAGTATTCTTGTGACACATGCCATAGAAGAAGCGGTAATATTAGGAGAAACGATTTTAGTAATGACGAAACAAGGTGAGATCAAAGCTAGGATTAAGAATCCTTGTTTTGGAATGCAGCAAATAAGAAAACAACAAGAGTTTTTTGATACCTGTTTACAAATCCGTGAAGTATTAATGAAGGAAAGTGAGAACATATGAGTATGAAACATCGATATTTATATGGATTGGTTATTATATTGATTGGTTGGGGTATGATAAGTTTTTTAATAAATAAAAACTTTATGCCTTCCCCATTTACCGTAGCAATATATATTGCAGAACATGGGAAGATTTTGTTTATTCATTTACTTGCAAGTTTATATCGTATTTTAATTTCCATAATGATTACCATTATCTTGGGGAGTGTTTTTGGTGTTTTGACTGCAAGGGTACGCATATTAGATAATTATTTAACACCAATATTTTATACATTATATCCAATTCCTAAAATTTCATTTTTACCATTATTAATGTTGCTTTTAGGAATCGGAGATGCTTCTAAAATCGCATTAGTTTCTTTGATTTTGTTTTTTCAGATTGTAGTAACCATTCATGACCATGTAAAAAAGATCAATGAATCTTATTTCACATCCATTCAATCCTTAGGAGCGAGTAAATCACAGATATATTATCATGTGATTTTTCCAGCTATGATTCCCAGTTTGTTTACCTCCTTAAGACTTAGTATTGGAACGAGTATTTCGGTATTATTCTTTGCAGAAAATTATGCAACAAAATATGGATTGGGATTTTACATTATGGATAGTTGGGTGCGAATTGATTATGTAAGTATGTTTGCTGGAATTGTGGTAATTAGTCTTTTGGGAGGATTTATGTTTGCTCTGATTGATTTTCTGGAAAATCATCTTTGCAAATGGTATATGAAATAAAGAATGCACTGCGAAAGGATGTTTTGTCCTTTTTCGGTGCTTTTTAGTTAGAAAATATAAAATTCATAAAAACTAAGATAATAATTGCATAAAAGAAAGAATATTTACATAAAGTTTAAGAAAATTATAATAAAATGTATGTATTATATGTAGTATAATAAAAAAATAGGAAAACGGATATATATTATATTTTATTCAAGTGCAAATATATGAATGGGGAAAGATATGGATGAAGAAGAAAAAAAAAGCAATGAAGTTTTTAGTAAGATACTTCTTATTTTAAAAGAACGTTTTGAACAACATATGTCACGGCATGAAGGAGTGAATTGGAAGGACGTAGAAAATTATATTCTTAAAAAACCAAAGATATTAACTATCTTAAGCAACATGGAAAGAACAGGTGGAGAACCAGATGTTGTTCTTTGCGATAAGAATTCACAAGGATATTTCTTTTTTGATTGTGCGAAAGAAAGTCCCATAGGACGTAGAAGCCTTTGTTATGATGGGGAAGCTCGAAAGGAAAGAAAAGAAAATAAGCCTCAAAATAGTGCGATAGAGATGGCAATGGAAATAGGGATTGAAATACTAACCGAAAAGCAATATCGTCTGCTAGAATCATTTGGTGAATTTGATACGAAAACATCAAGTTGGGTAAAGACTCCAGATAATATAAGAAAACTCGGTGGAGCGATTTTTTGCGATCGACGTTATGATTCTATTTTTACCTATCATAATGGGGCAGAATCGTATTATAGTTCTCGAGGATTTCGTGGGGTGTTAAAAGTTTGAGGAAAATTATAAAACGATGTGTTCAAAGGAAGTAAAATGAATAAAGAAAATGGAACATTGGAAGGTGATTTTGATCAAATGTTATTAAAAGTTAAAACAAAGGAACCCTTAACAGAAGCGGATTATGTGGAGCTGTCGAATGCATGTGCATATATTGATGGCAGATATGATTGTTCGGATTTTCGTCTTCAATCTTTATTACGTCTTTTATATGAAAGTCCAGAAGTGTTTGAAGAAGAACAATTGCAACAAATTTAAAAAAGTATATTAGGATTCAAATATTGGATGGACCAACCAGGGGAAGAATGTATGAAAGTGGGAAAAAAGCTGGAGAGAATAATAGTATGCGAGAAGTTTCTGAATCTATATGGGACTACGAAGTGGGTGAGGAATCAATTAATTTGGGATTAAATTTTCGATATATCACCAAATATGAAGTGCCAGAAGTGATAAAAAATATTGGGTATGATCATGAAAATATCGTGATAAAAGCATCGAATGGTTTGGATGTAAGTGAATTAGAAGAAGAAGGATTGGTTGGGCAAGAAACGAATCAGGTTATGATGCAGTGGGCAATGGAAGCATTTACGAATCCGGAAGTTATTCAAGAAACTATGACATATATTCATAAAAATCAAATGTTGTCAAATGAGTTCTTGAATGATTTTCGTTGGATCGATTTATCCATACTCCGATGGACCAAGCTACTACCTACAATAAGTAAACAATTAAATATGGTAACGGATGGTGTGGCAATTCAACGGGCTAATACATATACGTATCGAACGGACGATTACATGATGGCAACGGCACAAGCATATCATCCAGGCGAATTTGGTGACCAACAGCATATTTGGACGGCTACTATAGATGGAGAAGTAAGCATTTTTACAATTCATCCAGCAAAACCTTTTTCGGAGAAAGGAGCATTAAGCAATTCACCGAGTTATTGGGTTGGAAACGGTAGAAACCCATATTCAGTTCAAAATGAAAATATTAATATGACCTTATATAAAATAGGAATACAAAAAGGTTTTATGGAGGACGATTTAGTGCAATACACGCACGCATATTTTCCGGAAAATCGAATGGATCAAGTGGTTTTAGATGAAAATTATGTATTTGGAAGAAAATGATATATAATTAAATGTTTTTAATCAATGAAGAACCGGTTGTGTTAGATTATCCAAGATTTGATTCGAAATATAGTTAAACAAATCGTAAACCAGAAACGATATGGATTACCTTTGAAGAAAAAACGTTAGTTTTGGATTTCTATAATCAAATACGAAGGATGGAATAATTTTTGTTTGATAATCAGTAATTGTAATGTATAATAAAGAATAAATAGAGTGTCTATTTATCATAAAAAATAAATGGATGGAAGAAAGAAGGAAAAATATGACCGTAAATCGAAATAAAATTGTAATCGTGGGAGCTGGTTTGGTGGGATCTTCTACTGCATTTAGCTTAATCACACAAGGAATTTGTGATGAAGTTATGATAATTGATATAAATCGTGGAAAAGCACATGGAGAAGTAATGGATTTATGCCATTGTGTAGAATATTTAAATAGAAATGTTAAGGTTTCCGAAGGCGAATATAGTGATTGTGCGGATGCAGATATTGTCATTATTACAGCCGGTGCACCACCCAAATTAGGACAAACAAGACTAGATACGTTGGATTTATCAGCAAAAATTGCAAAATCCATTGTTGAACCGATAATGGAGAGTGGTTTTGAGGGGCATTTTATTGTGGTATCAAATCCAGTAGATGTAATTGCACATTATGTATATAAAATTTCTGGGTTGCCTAAAAATCAGGTAATTGGAACGGGCACGGCAATGGATTCTGCAAGATTGAAGTATTTTATTGGGGATCTTTGTAAAGTTGACCCTAGAAGTGTACAAGCCTATACCATGGGAGAGCATGGAGATAGTCAAATGTGTCCATGGTCTTTGGTAACGGTTGGTGGTAAAAAATTTGTTGATATTATACAAGATAATGATGAATTTGCTAATGTGAATTTGGATGAATTGGTAAATAGAGTAATGCGAATTGGATTTGATATTTTAGAAGTTAAAGGTACTACTTGTTATGGAATCGCAACTACCGTTGCAGGTATTGTAAAAGCAATTTTAAATGATGAAAATAAAATAATTCCTGTTTCTACACTACTTGAAGGCGAATATGGAGAGTCGGATGTTTTTTGTGGAGTACCCGTTATTTTAAATCGGAGTGGTGTAGAAGATGTAGTAGAAGTACATTTGACGGAAGAAGAACTTGTTAAGTTAAAAGCTTCCGTAGCAGTGATTCGAGAATATACACAACGAATTAAAGAATAATCGGCAAATGGAACATAAATCAGTAATAAAAGGAGAAAACATGGAAGTAAAAGATTTAAAAAAGATCATAGCGATAGGAATTATTGTGATCGTAGCAATTATATTAGGGTTAAGTAGTTTCTATACTATTAATGAGGGACAACAAGCTGTTGTTACAACTTTTGGACGAGCTAATTTGGTCTCCGATAAGGGATTGCATACCAAAATACCCTTGATACAAAATGTTACAAAAGTTAGTACCGAAGTCAAAGGCTATGAAATGGGGTACCGAACAAAAACTGAAGGGGTTACCACTATTGCGGAAGAGAGTCTAATGATTACTGCGGATTACAATTTTATCAATGTTGATTTTTATGGTGAATACAAGGTGAGTGATCCGGTTAAATATTTATATGCTTCGGAGAGTCCAGAAGAAATTTTAAGAAGTGTTACGCAACATGCGGTTCGTACCGTGATTGGTTCTTATTCAGTGGATGATGTACTTACCACTGGGAAAAGTGAAATTCAAGCAAACGTTAAAGAATTGATTATTGATAAAATGAATCAATTGGATGTGGGTATTTTGTTAGTAAATATTACAATTCAAGATGCAGAACCACCGACAGAAGAAGTGATTGAAGCCTTTAAAAATGTTGAAAATGCAAAACAAAGCAAAGAAACAGCACTTAATTTAGCATATCAATATGAAAATGAAAATATTCCAGCTGCAGAAGCGGAAGCTGACAAAATTATACAAGAAGCAGAAGCAGTGAAAATTGCAAGAATTAATGAAGCTGAAGGACAAGTTGTTAGATTTAATGAAATGTATGAAGAGTATATTAAATTTCCAACAATTACGAAAGAAAGAATGTTTTATGAAGCAATGGAAGAACTGTTACCAAATATAAAAATTGTCATAGAAGGATCAAGCGATACCGATACCTTGTTGCCACTTGATGATTTTTCTTCCACAACGTCAACAACCGGAAATTAAGGAGAAAAAAATGAGAAAAAAGAATATTATTACTGCGGTAGTCATCGTTTTACTTCTACTAGGAGTAATTACAATAAGTACTTCTGTTTATTCAGCGAAAGAAAATGAATTTGCAGTAGTAAAAGAATTTGGTAAGATAAAAACAATTAAAACAGAAGCAGGATTGTACTTTAAAGTGCCGTTTGTACAACAAGTAAGCAAAATTCCAAAGACAAAACTGTTTTATGATTTGGCATCTTCGGATGTAATTACAGCAGATAAAAAATCTATGATAGCAGATTGTTATGCAATATGGGAAATAACGGATGCTACAAAGTTCACACAGAGCTTAGGTGCATCGGTTGGTTCAGCAGAACAACGATTGGATGCTATGATTTATAATGCATTAAAAACCACCTTCTCTAGTATGACACAGGAAGCTGTTATTGAAGCAAGGGATTCAATTAGTACGATTATTTTAAATAATCTAGCAGACACCTATTTGGATTATGGAATTAATATCATTACGGTGGATATTAAACAAATCGATTTACCAGATGACAATAAACTTGCAGTTTATGAACGTATGATTTCGGAAAGAAATAATATTGCTGCACAATATACAGCAGAAGGAGAATCCGAGGCACAAATTATAAAGAATCAAACGGATCGAAAAGTTACGGTAATGCTTTCCGAAAGTGAAAAACAAGCAGAAACCATACTTGCAGAAGGTGAAGCAGAATATATGAGTATCCTTTCAAATTCCTATGATGATGAATCAAAGGCTGAATTTTATTCTTTCGTCAGAGCATTGGATGCAGCAAAAAATAGTTTGACAAATGAAGACAATATTTTGATTTTATCAAAAGATTCTCCATTGGTGCAGATTTTTTATTAATTTGGTACTATATTAGGTAGAGGAATTTATTTGAAATTAGGATAGATATAAAAAGGAACAAGATGAAATAGAAGTATGCTAGCAATTGCTTTTCAAAGTTTTTTGAATAGAAGATTTATTCGCATAAATTGCAGAATGAAATTAATTGTAACTAGATATTGTCTATGATAAAATTGAAACAAGAATTTTGGAGGTAAAAAAATGAAGGGAACAGTAGTTGCTACATGGATTAGAACATCAAGAAAATTATTTGGAGATGAGATTGTAAATCAATCGTTAAGAGAACATAAATTAGAAATAGATCGAATTTTTTCACCACTTGAAAATGTGCCAGATCAAATTGCAAGTGGTTTAATAGATAGAATCGGAGAATTAACTGGAAAAACACATGATGATATATGGAATATTATTGGGCAAGAGAATTTGGTGACGTTTAGCGAAAATTATCCGGGATTTTTTCGGCATGAGTCTGCTTATCAGTTCTTAAAATCAATGAACGATGTACATGTTATTGTAATGAAAAGAATAAATGGGGCTACACCACCGATATTGGACGTCAAACCAATATCTGCGCATCAAATACTTTTTACGTATCGCTCGAAAAGAGGGTTTGTAGAATACCTAAGAGGTTTACTAATTGGGGTTGCTAAATTTTTTGACGAAAAAATGGAAATTGAACTTATTCATAAGGAAATTGGAAAGGCTGAATTTATTATTACATTTGAACAAGAAATTCAATCGGTAAAGAAGTATCGTGTAAACAAAGTATTGTCGTTAGGATTTATTAAAAAAACAGCGATAAAATCAGCTTTGATAACGACTGTTTTTATGGGAATACTATCTTTTTTGTTACTTCATAATCCTTTGTATGCGACAATCGTAACTGTTGCTACGTTTATTATTTCTTCACTTTCTAATATGTTATTGAAAAGACCAGAAAGTTTGATTAAAGAAGAAATTGAGAAATTGACAACTGGTGATTTTGTAGAAGCAAAAGTTCTTTATTCAAAAGATGAATATGAAGTGATTATGGAAAATATTAATCTGTTAAAGAGAAGTGTACAAAAAGATTTTATTAATTTCAATGCAATTGTTGATGAGATGGTTACATTTAATACTTCGGTTTCAGGGATTGCAAAAACAATGCAAATGACGTCGGATGATATTATTGGTGTTTTGGATCAGGTTGCCATTGCAGCTATTTCCCAAGCGGAAGATACAGAACAAGTTGTGACGGTATTGAATGAAAGCATCACAAATTTAAATAGTGTTTCGGGTGAAAGTGAAGATAATAAAGTGAAAATTGAAGATGCAGTTTCCGGAATCGAAGGGAGCTTTTATAAGGTTTCCGAATCAGCAAATGAAATTAATGATGTATTACATCAATTTAGTGAAATAAAATCGCAAAGCAATCATATGAGAACAAAAGCAGAAGATATCACTCAGATTGTTTCCATTGTAGCAGGAATTGCAAAACAGACGAATTTACTTGCTTTAAATGCATCGATTGAAGCAGCACGAGCAGGAGAAGCTGGAAAAGGATTTTCCGTTGTAGCTGAAGAAGTACGATCTTTATCAGTAGAAACGAATTTAGCAGTTGAAAAAATAAATGAAAGTTTAACAAGTTTTGTTACTAGTATTGGAGTAGTAGTAAAGGGTATTGATAAACAATATGAAGTACTGGATACGGAAAACGGTAATTTGAAAAATGCAGTGGAAATATCGGCACAATCAAATGAACGATTGAAGAGTGTATCCGATTTGATGATTAAAACTTCAAAAGACTTAAAACACGAGGCAGACCAATTATCTTCAGTTTTTGATAATACACAGAATTTAGCAGCAAGCGCAGAAGAAAACTCTGCGGCAACACAAGAAGCAAATGCCAATGTTGCAATGTATATTGAACATATTCATGAATTGACAAAACAAATTGACGTATTTGATACAATGATTACCAATTTCCAAGAAGATCTTGGTAAATATCATATTTAAATTTGCTATGAAAAATAAATAAAACAAAAAAATACCATTCTGTGGTATTTTTTTTGAGAAAGAACACTTTTACACGTTGACTTGTTAATGTGAATAGATTATAATTATAAACTTAGTACGAGAAATTACGAAAAAAGTAAGTAGAGTATTAAGGAGGAGAAAAATGAGAAAAATGAAAAAGTTATTTGCAATAATTCTTACAGTTGCCATGATGACATCTATCGTTGCTTGTGGAAACACAACAAACAATGAAGATAATATGGTGACAAATGATACAACAGAAAATATGGAAACAGAAGAAGAAATGGTAGAAGAAGTTGTAGAAGAGGATACCGTATATAAAATTGGTATTTGTCAATTAGTTCAACACGTTGCTCTAGATGCAGCAACAGAAGGATTTCAAGCTGCGTTAACTGAGAAACTCGGGGATAACGTGGAATTTGATTTGCAAAATGGACAAGGGGATACGGCTACTTGTTCTACTATTGTAAATGCGTTTGTTTCAAATGATGTTGATTTGATTATGGCGAATGCAACTCCAGCACTTCAGGCAGCTTCATCGGCAACGATTGATATTCCAATTCTTGGAACATCGATTACCGAATATGGAACAGCATTAGATATTGCTGATTTTGATGGTGTGACCGGAAGAAATATATCAGGAACATCAGATCTTGCACCACTTGATGGGCAAGCTACAATGGTAGCAGAGTGGTTTCCAGATGTAACTAATGTTGGGGTTTTATATTGTTCAGCAGAAGCAAATTCAGCATATCAAGTAAATGTAATCAAAGCAGAACTTGAAGCATTAGGATATACTGTTAGTGAATATTCATTTGTAGATTCTAATGATATTGCTACAGTAACAACAAAAGCAGCACAAGAAAGTGATGTGATTTATATTCCGACTGATAATACAGCCGCAAATAATACAAGTATTATTGATAATATTTGTCGCCCAGCAGGCGTGCCTATTATTGCTGGTGAAGCTGGAATTTGTGCAGGATGTGGGGTTGCAACTTTATCAATTAGCTATTATGATATAGGATATGCAACTGGTTTAATGGCTTATGAAATTTTAGTTAATGGAGCAGATATTTCAACGATGCCTATTGAATATGCACCACAATTCACAAAATTATATAATGCAGTAATTTGTGAAGATTTAGGACTTACAGTTCCAGAAGGATATGAAGCAATTAGTGAATAAGAATAAATAATATCGGAGGTAGTTATTGTGGAAATTATTGCATCACTTTTTAATGCAATGCCTGGAGCGATTGCTCAAGGATTAATATGGGGAATTATGGCAATTGGCGTTTATATAACTTATAAAGTATTGGATGTTGCTGATTTGACTGTAGATGGATCCATGTGTACAGGAGGTGCAGTTTTTATCATGATGATGACAGGGGGGCATGGCATGCTATTTAGTATGCTTGCAGCCACTGGAGCTGGTATGTTAGCAGGACTTGCAACCGGAGTTTTCCATACATTAATGGGAATTCCGGCAATTCTTGCTGGTATTTTGACGCAGTTAGCATTATATTCTGTAAATCTTGTAATTATGGGGAAAGCAAATCAAGGTATTAGTGCAATGAATTATGATTTAATGGTTTCGCTATTGAAAATAAGAAATGTTTCGATTTTTGAAAACACAATCTTTCGATTAATCATATGTTGTGTGATTATCGTAATTCTGTTGTACTGGTTCTTTGGAACCGAAATCGGTTGTTCTATGAGAGCAACAGGAAACAATCAAAATATGAGCCGGGCACAGGGAATAAATACAAAGTTTAATATTGTGTTGGGATTAATGATATCGAATGGAATCGTAGCGTTTTCTAGTGCGTTACTGACACAATATCAAGGATTTGCGGATGTAAATATGGGAAGAGGTGCCATTGTAATTGGACTTGCAGCAGTAATTATTGGAGAGGTTATTCTTGGAAAAATATTCCATAATTTTGCATTGCGATTAGTAGCCGTTGTGATTGGTGGAATTGTATATTATGCGGTATTACAAGTCGTTATTCAATTAGGAATTAATACAAACTATTTGAAATTATTAACGGCAATGGTTGTCGCAATTTTCCTAGCAGTGCCATATTGGAAAAAGAAAATGAAAGGAGCCATATAATATGTTAGTTGTTCAGGATATTTATAAAACATTTAATCCCGCAACCATTAATGAGAAAAAGGCCCTTGATGGTGTATCTTTAACTTTAAATGAAGGAGATTTTGTAACTGTCATTGGAGGAAATGGAGCTGGAAAATCGACATTATTAAATGCACTTGCTGGTGTATGGCCAATTGATTCTGGGAAAATATTGGTGGATAATATAGATATTACAACAAAATCAGAACATAAAAGAGCTGCTTATTTAGGAAGAGTTTTTCAAGATCCCATGATGGGTACTGCGGCAGGAATGGAAATCGATGAAAATTTAGCACTTGCTATGAGAAGGGGAAAAATAAGAGGATTAGGTCCTGGTATTACGGCAAAAGAAAGAGTTAAATATAAAGAGATGCTTGCGATGTTGGATTTGGGATTAGAAGATAGACTTTCTTCAAAAGTAGGATTATTATCAGGGGGACAAAGACAAGCACTGACCCTATTAATGGCCTCCTTAAAAAAACCGAAACTTTTATTGTTAGATGAACATACGGCAGCACTGGATCCAAAAACAGCTGCGAAAGTTTTAGATACAACGGAAAAAATTGTAAAGAGAGATAATCTTACTACGTTAATGATTACTCATAATATGAAGGATGCCATATCACATGGGAATCGATTGATTATGATGAATAATGGAAAGATTATTTTTGACATTAGTGGTGAAGAAAAACAAAAATTAACGGTTGGAAATTTACTGCAAAAGTTTACAGAAGCAAGTGGACAAGAATTTGCAAACGACCGAATGATGCTTAGTTAATGGAACAATAAATTAAAAAAACAAACAAATTTCGCATTTAAAGCTGTCAGAAATTACTTATTGTATGCTTGATAGCTTTTTTGTTGGAATGAATATGGGAAGTTGGATACTTGACAATATAGTTATAGTAACGTATAATTTGAGAAGACGATGGTGTCCGAACTTGAAGTTTCAAAAGCGAAGTTCAGATATATCGTTATTTTTTTTCATATAAGGAATACATTTTAACAAAATGGAGGAAGAAACAGATGATTAAAATGCAAAATATAAATAAATTTTTTGGTGACTTGCATGTATTAAAGGATGTAAATTTAGAAGTTGCTGAAGGAGAAAAACTGGTTATTATTGGACCATCCGGTTCTGGAAAATCGACAGCTGTTCGTTGCATTAATTTTTTAGAAACTCCGACCAGTGGAGAGATATATATTGATGGAACGAAAGTTACCGCAAAGAATAAAACAAAAGTAATTCGAGATTCCACTTCTATGGTTTTTCAACAGTTTAATTTGTATCCACATATGACAGTATTAAAGAATTTGACGTTAGCACCAATTAAGTTGCATGGAAAAAGTAAAGCAGATGCAGAAAAGATTGCTATGCATTATTTAGATGTGGTGGGTCTAACAGACAAAGCACATGTTTATCCTACAACCTTATCCGGAGGGCAACAACAGCGTATCGCGATTGCGAGAGCGTTATGTGCAGAAACAAAGATAATTTTGTTTGATGAACCAACTTCTGCTCTGGATCCGGAAACGATTCAGGAAGTATTAGATGTTATGATTAAACTTGCAAAAGAGAATATTACAATGATTGTTGTAACCCATGAAATGGGATTTGCAAGAGAAGTGGCAGACCGTGTGGTATTTATGTCCGATGGACAGATTATTGAAGAAGGAACACCAGAACATTTTTTTGATAATCCAAGCAATGAAAGGGTGAAACAATTTCTAAGTAAAATTATTCGTTAAGGTTATAAACGCATGTCGTTTACAATAAAATTAGTTATATTCAGGAGGAGAATTATGAAAAAAATGAAAAAAAGTTTAGTATTAGCAATTAGTATGATAACAATGCTAACCATTCTAGTTGGATGTGGAAACAATACGGATGAGATGGTTTCTAATGAAGAAACTGCTGAAGTAGTTGACGCAGATATGGAAGAAACAGAAGCATATTCAGAAGATGTACAAGCAATTATTGACCGAGGAGTGTTACGTGTCGGTGTCAAAAATGCAGTAAAAGGATTTGGGTTTCAAGATACATTAACTGGCGAATTTGAAGGATTAGAAATTTCAATCGCTAAAAAAATTGCTGCTGAATTAGGCGTGGATTATGAATTTACGGCAGTAACAGCTGCAACAAGAACAGAATTGTTAGATTCTGGAGATATTGATTGTGTATTAGCAACCTTTACCATTACCGATGAACGTAAAGAAAGCTGGGATTTCTCAACACCATATTACACAGATTTTGTAACAGTGTTAGTAGAAAATGCTTCGGAAATTTCAACATTGGAAGGATTAGTCGATAAAACCGTTGGTGTTTCTTCTGGTTCTACATCAGCAAAAGCACTTTTAACAGCGATGATTGATAAAGGATTGGTATCAGGAGAAAACTTTGATGTAGAAACTTTTGATCCAGCTACTTGGACCGAAGGTGTTTCCTTTAAACAATTTGATGATTATCCAACAATTTCTACTGCATTAAGTGCAAATGAAGTTCAAGCATTTTGCGTAGATAAATCAATTCTTGCAATTTATAATACCGATTCTCGTTCATATATTGAAGAACAATTCTCACCTCAAGATTACGGTGTTGCTACGAAAAAAGATTCCGGATTTTCAGCATATGTAGAAGGTCTTATTACGGAATGGTTATCGGATGGAACAATTGAAGGTTTCATTACAGAAAACGCATTAAATTAAGAAATAGATAAAAAGAAAAATAAAGGTACAGGGCTTCTCACGAGTGGAGGTTAGCCCTGTATTATTTAAACTTAATTAAAATATAAGAAAATAGATGTAAGGAGGGCATAATATGGGTGATTTATTTTCAATTACTGCGTGGGAAAAGATTTGGACATATAAAGCAACTTTTGTATTAGGATTTGAAAACACGATAGTAATGGCTTTTTTTGCTTTAATCATTTCCATGTTTTTAGGAATTGTATTTGGACTTATGGCAACAGGAGAGAAAAAAATACTTGTTAAATTAAGTCGGATATACGTTGAATTAATTCAAAATACGCCAATCATTCTTCAGTTATGTTTTTTGTATTATTTCCTTGCTTTTTCTGGCAATAGTATTGGAATATTACCGACTGGAATCATTGCTTTAGGTATTTATCATGGAGCATATATGGCTGAGGTGGTAAGAGCAGGAATTGATTCAATCGATAAAGGACAATTTGAAGCAGCAGAATCCCAAGGATTTGATTATTTGGGGAAAATGTACCATATTATTTTACCTCAAAGTATTAAAGTAATATTACCTCCAATGGTAAATCAAGTGGTAAACTTGATAAAGAACACTTCTTGTTTATATATTATTGGCGGAACCGATCTGATTTCACAGACCTATAATTTTGTAACTGGCGCAACAACAGGTGGAGCTTATGCACCTGCATATATTGTATGTGGAGTGTTATTCTTTATTATTTGTTTCCCTCTTTCTACCCTTGCTAGTGTTTGGGAGAATTCTTTGAAAATGAGAGACAAACGAACAGTGCCAGGTAAAACAATTGAAGGGACGGTGAAATAATGGATACATTTTTAGGAAGTTTATCAATTCTTCAAAATGGGGGTGTTGTTCTTTATATTTTAAAAGGAATTGCATTTACATTATTTATATCGGTAATAGCGGTAGGATTTGGATTGATTATTGGATCTGTTTTAGCTCTTGTGAGAAATTACGCACCAAAATATAATGTTTTTAAATGGATTTCTATTGCATATATTGAGATTTTTCGGAACACACCATTATTATTATGGATCTTTATATGCCTTGTTTTTTTCCCATTACCAAGTGCGATGAATCACAAAATGTTTGGACTCACTTCTGTTGAAGTGAAATTATTATATAAAGCAGCTGCAGCACTCATTTTGTTTACATCTTCTGTTATTGCAGAGATTGTAAGAGGTGGATTGAATTCTGTAGCAAAAGGACAATTTGAAGCAGGATATTCCCAAGGGTTTAATACGGTAGAAGTAATGATTTATATTATTTTACCTCAGGCTTATCGAAATATTGTACCAACCTTATTATCACAAGTTATTACCACAATAAAAGATTCTTCTTATCTAGCGAATGTTGCTGTTATTGAATTGATGTCAAGAACCAAAACATTACTTAGTTCAGCATATAACTATAATGGAACTGGAAATGTAAATGTTTCTGATGTATTTGTTCTGTTTGGACTAGCAATGTTGATTTATTTTATTATTAATTTTACATTGTCCTCTATTGTTCGATACCTACAAACGCATCGAAGAATTCCGGCAACCAATGATCCAAAAAATAATACGATTTAGATAAAGGGGGAAAAATGGAGAATTATACAATTACAATTTCAAGACAGTTTGCAAGTTTAGGAAGAACAATTGCTCAAAAACTTTCGAGTGAATTAGGAATTCCATTTTATGATCGTGATATTGTGGAAGAAACAGCAAAGAGACTTGGAGAACCAATATCTACAATAAGTACGGAAGAAGAAGCAATACAGCCATATCTTTTGAAACGTAAGTATCCTTTAGGAACTGGTGTAGCAAATATAAAAGATGAAATATATGAAATTCAAACAAATATAATCAGAGATTTATCCAACAAAGAATCTTGTATTATTGTTGGTAGAAATGCAAACTATATTTTGAAAGATAAAAAAAATGTATTAAATGTGTATATATATGCGCCATATAATAAAAGATATAATAATTGCATTCAGGTATTAGAAATGCCACCACAAAATGCAAAACATATGCTTAAAGCGGTGGATGCAGCAAGAGACCAATTTAGAAAACATTATGCGAAAGAATATAAAACAGTCTATGATGGATATGATTTAATGATTGATAGCAGTACATTCGGAGTGGATGGAGCGGTAAAACTAATCAAAGCAACGGTTTCGTATCATATGAATTTATAAAAACAAATGGATGAGCACAATTTATTGTGCCCATCCATTTGTTTATAAAGAGTTTAGTAACTCTTTAAAAAATTAATAATTTAAGTATATAAACAAATTGCAATGGAAGATTAGTAAGTGTATAATACACGTAGGGGTAAAATAATAACAAGT
This sequence comes from Lachnospiraceae bacterium, assembly GCA_041596215.1. Classification (GTDB taxonomy): domain Bacteria; phylum Bacillota; class Clostridia; order Lachnospirales; family Lachnospiraceae; genus JBFHIZ01. The sequence goes on along the minus strand of JBFHIZ010000018.1, from coordinate 11,307 downwards.
GAGGGTGAGATAATGAGTAATAATTCAACAAGTGAAATGCAACAATCGAATAAGTTAGCAACAACATGTTATCAAATTTTAGCGGCAATATTTATAATTGCATATGTGTTAGAAATAGTAAAAGGGACCTATTCAATATCACACGTAGTATTAGTAGTGGCTTTATTAGTAGCACCGTTAGTTGGTGGAATGATTAACTATCAATTTAATCAAGAATCTTTAATTATGAGAGATATTTATTCGGTAGGATTTGGGATTTTTTATTTAGTATTGATGTTAACAGAAAATGATGCCATGCATTTTGCGTATATGATTCCTATGTTATGTATGACAACAATTTATCATAATTGGAAATTTACATTTCGAACAGCCATGGGAGTAATTACAATAATTACTATTTATTCCATTAACGGGTTGACAAAAAATATAGTTGATGTAGGCGATATTGAAATTATTGCATTTTGTATTATTTTAACGGCTTTATTTTTAATTATGGGTTCAGTATTATCGGATAGAACATTTTCAGAACGTTTAGAAATAATCCATAAGGAACAAGAAAAAGAAAAAAATAACATGTTAAAAATTGAAAAAGTCACAAAAGCAATGCTTACGAAAATAGATAAAATGAATTTCTCATCAAAAGAGATGGAGGAACAATCCAAAGGCGTAAAAGCAGCAATTAGTGAGATATCAACTGGAACAGCGGATGTTGCTGAAAACATTCAAAAACAATTAAAAATGAGCAATGTTATTACTGGAAAAACCGAAGAGACAAATGTTTTATCAAAGGATTTAAAAGATAAATTTATTGTAACAAAAGAATTGAGTAGTGATGGATACAATAGATTGGTTGAAATTGATGAGGCTTCCGTAGAATTTAAAGGAGCTTGCGATACAGTGTCTTATACCATGCAAGAACTAGTAGAAAAAATTGAGCAAGTAAGATCAACCTTAGATTTGATCAATGGGGTGACTACACAAACTGGCTTGTTAAGTTTAAATGCAAGTATAGAAGCGGCAAGAGCAGGAGAATCTGGAAAAGGATTTGCAGTTGTTGCAAACCAAATCAAAAAACTTGCAGAGGAAACAAAAAAAGCGACGTCGGAAATTGGAACCGTATTTAATGAGTTAACTGAACAAAGTGAAAAAGCAACATCAAAAGTACATCAATTAGAGGAAATTAATGATAAACAGACAAAATATGTTTCGGGTGCTAGAACAAGTTTTGAAGCAATTAAAGAGGATATCGATCATGCTTCTGCAAACATTGCACAACAAGTTGAACATATGCAAGATATTAATTTATCCAATACGGAAATTAGTACGAACATTGAAAATATGAGCGCGTTTACAGAAGAATTAATGGCGAATTCAGAGGCAACGAAAACAATATGCCAAAATACATTGGATTCGGTAAAAGGTGTAAATGGAATGCTAGCAGAAATTATTACGGATGTAGATGAATTGAGAAAAATTGTTTAAGAAAGGAAGTAGAATGGTAAAGAAAAAAATAATAAGTGTTATGATTACATTATTGATTATATTTGGACTTACAGCATGTGGAAATGAAGTAACCAATGCAAATAATAGGAATGAAAATTTAAATGAAGTGATAGAAAATAATGTAGAAGAATCCATGGAGGAATCTACGGAGGAAGTCATAGAAGAATCAGAGGAAGAAGTAACGGCCACTGAAAATAATGCTGATTCCGAAGAAGGCAGTTTAGAAGAGGTGGAATTAACGGGTGAGTTTAAGGAGTTTAATGCCATCGATATTTACGGAAATGAAGTAACAGAAGATATTATTAAAGGGAAAAAATTAATTATGATAAATATTTGGGCAACGTTTTGTACCCCTTGTTTATCGGAGATGCCTGATTTAGGAGAACTTGCAGAAGAATATGCGGATGAGGATGTCTTAATCATCGGGATCTGTGCAGATATTCGTGATGAAAGTAGTTTAGAAACTGCAATACAAATTGTAGAAGATACTGGTGCAAACTATACACATCTTCAAGTAGAACAATTTGACGATTTATATGAAATTTATTTAAAAGGTGTACAAGCAGTTCCTGAAACCATTTTCTTAGATTCCACAGGAACTATTATTGGTTCGGAAATTGGTTCCAAATCAAAAGCAAGTTGGGAATCTATTATTGACGGTTATTTAAATTAAAAATGGAGAAATGGATAGGAAATGCATAGTGAAACATGAGTTAACCAAAGAAGATATTCTGAAAATGAAAGAAGAAATTGAATATCGAAAAGTGACATTAAGAAAAGAACTTTTAGTACATGTGAAAGATGCAAGAGCGCATGGCGATTTAAGTGAAAATTTTGAATATCATGCAGCAAAAAAAGATAAGAATAAAAATGAAAGTCGCATTCGTTATCTTGAAAAAATGATCAAAACCTCCACTATTATAGAAGATTATTCTAAGGAAAATCAAGTGGGCATAAATAATTCTGTTCGTATCTATTTTGAGGATGATAAAACGGAAGCTACGTATCGAATTGTTACGACAGTAAGGCAAAATTCTTTAAAAGGAATGGTAAGTGTGGAGTCACCACTAGGAAAAGCCTTGTTAGGACATAAATGTATGGACCGTGTGGAGATTAAAGTGAATGATACCTTCTCTTATTATGTTTTGATTCGAGAAATTATTAAGACAACGGATGAGACAAAGGACTCTTTGAGAAATTATTAGATTTATGATATAAAAAAAACAACGTACCATTTTCTGGGTACGTTGTTTTTTTGTTGTAAAATTAGGATGGTTTCGTTTGATCCATATTTTTATAAGCAGTGGAAAGCATTAGTTTAATACGATTTAATTGATTTACTTCACTTGCTCCAGGATCATAATCAATAGCTACAATATTAGAGCCGGGATTTCTTTTCCGTAATTGTTTTATGACACCTTTTCCAACAACGTGATTAGGAAGGCATCCAAAAGGTTGCGTACAAACAATATTTGGAACTCCATTATGATATAATTCCATCATTTCACCGGTTAAGAACCAGCCTTCCCCAGTTTGGTTTCCGATTGATACATATTCTTGCGCATATTCGACAAGTTTAAAAATATCTGCAGGTTCCTCAAAATGTTTACTTTCTTTTAATGCTTTTGTGGTTGCTTTTCTTAAAAAATTTATTCCGTGAATTCCTAAATGTCCTAGAATAGAAGAACGTTTGCTTTTACCAAGATGTTCCGCTTTATAAATTTGATTATAAAAACTATATAACATAAAGTCTAACAAATCAGGACAAACAGCTTCTGCACCTTCTTTTTCTAAAAGTTCTGCAAGATGATTATTTGCTGCAGGCATAAATTTTACTAAAATTTCGCCAACAATACCAACCCGAGGTTTCTTAATGTTTGAAATTGGAACGCGATCAAAGTCTTGAATGATTTCTTTACAATAACGGTTAAATGTATGGAAGGAAGGATGTTTATCTGTTAAGAAATCTATACATTTATCCACCCATTTTTTATGTAAAGCGTCGACACTTCCTTTTGTAATCTCATATGGTCTCATCCGATACACACAGCGCATGAATATATCCCCAAATATGGCAGCATAGACACCGGGTACTAATAGCTTTAGATTTATCTTGAAACCAGGATTCGCTTCTAATTTCGACAAATTTAGAGAAATAACGGGTATGTTTGGGTATCCAGCTTTTGCAAGTGCACGTCTGATAAATGCAATATAATTAGTAGCTCGACAACCACCACCGGTTTGCGTAATCATAAATGCTAAACGATCTGTATCATACTTTCCAGATAGAAGAGCTTCCATCATCTGACCTACGACCATTAAAGATGGAAAACAAGCATCATTATTTACATATTGTAGACCAATATTAATTGCTTCACGACCGTCGTTTCCAAGAACTTGAAAGTCATAGCCTTGTGAAGCAAAGACAGGTGCTAATAATTCCAAATGAAATGGAGAGAGTTGTGGACATAAAATGGTATAATTTTTTTTCATTTTTTCTGTAAAAATTGCGCGGTTATGTGCACTAGAAGTAATGGTACGTTTGTTGTTACTTTTTTCTTTAACTTTTAAGGCAGCAATTAAAGATCGAATTCGAATTCTTGCAGATCCAAGGTTATTTATTTCATCAATTTTCAAGCATGTGTATATTTTGCCTGAATTTGAAAGAATATCGTTTACTTGATCTGTGGTTACGGCGTCAAGTCCACATCCGAATGAGTTTAACTGCACCAAGTCTAAATTTTCTTGCGTTCGAACAAAAGCAGCGGCAGCATATAGTCTGGAATGATAAACCCATTGATCGCTGACAAGAAGTGGACGTTCAGGAGTACCTAAATGACTTACAGAATCTTCAGTAAGAACCGCTATTCCATAGGAAGTAATTAATTCTGGTATCCCATGATTTATTTCTGGATCAATATGGTATGGTCGTCCAGCAAGAACAATGCCTTTTTTCCCTGTTTTTTTAAGAAAGTCTAATACTTCTTCTCCTTTTTTACATACATCTTGTCTTGCTTGTTCCATTTCATCCCAAGCTTTTTGAATCGCATTTTTTAATTCAGCTTTAGGGATGGAAGGAAATTCTTTTTCTAAAGCAATGGTTATTGTTCGTATGCTTTCAAAGGACATAAAAGGATTTGAAAAAATAATGTTCGAATCGGCTAATTCTTCCACGTTGTTTTTTATGTTTTCCGAATAAGAGGTTACAATGGGACAATTGTAATGATTGGTTGCACCTTCGACCTCATTTCGTTCATAGAATAAAGAAGGATAAAATATAAAGTTTATTCCTTGTTTAATCAACCAGGAAACATGTCCATGTGCTATTTTAGCTGGATAGCACTCGGATTCGGAAGGTATGGATTCGATTCCCATTTCGTATATCTTATGTGTTGATTTCGGGGAAACGACAACGGAATAATTTAATTCGGTAAAAAAGGTATGCCAGAAAGGATAGTTTTCGTACATATTTAATACCCGAGGAATACCAACAACCCCTCGTTTGGCTTTTTCAAGTGGTAAGGATTCATAGTTGAAAATTCGGTCTAATTTATATTCATAAAGATTTGGAATGTCCGTATTTGTTTTTTCTTTTCCTAATCCACGTTCACAACGATTACCAGAAACAAACTGTCTTCCTCCAGTAAAACGGTTAATGGTAAGTCTACAATTATTTGTACAACCTTTGCATTTTGCCATATTTGTTGTGAATACTAGTTCATTGATTTCTGCATAAGAAAGCATAGTTGATTTATATCCTTTGTGATAACGTTCTCTTGCAATTAAAGCGGCACCAAAGGCACCCATGATGCCTGCAATATCTGGTCGAATTGCATCACAATTGGCTATTTTTTCAAAACTTCGTAATACGGCATTGTTGTAGAATGTACCACCTTGTACGACAATATGATCACCTAGTTCCGTTGCATTCGAAACTTTAATTACTTTAAATAAAGCGTTTTTAATGACAGAGTATGCAAGTCCAGCAGATATATCAGAAACACTTGCACCTTCTTTTTGTGCTTGCTTTACTTTTGAATTCATAAAAACGGTACATCTAGTACCTAAGTCGATAGGATGTTTCGCGTATAATGCAGTTTGAGCAAAGTCAGAAACTTCATAATTTAAAGAGTTTGCGAATGTTTCAATAAAGGAACCACATCCAGCAGAACAAGCTTCGTTTAATAAGACATTATCCACGGTTTGATTTTTGATTTTAATGCATTTCATATCTTGGCCGCCAATATCTAAAATACAATCAACTTCAGGGTCAAAGAAAGCAGCAGCATAGTAATGTGAGATGGTTTCTACTTCTCCATCATCAAGTAAAAAGGCAGCTTTCATAAGTGCTTCTCCATACCCAGTAGAGCAGGAGCGGACGATTTGCACATCGGAAGGTAACTGTTTGAAGATATCTTTTAAGGCATCAATTGCGGTTTTTAATGGACTTCCGTTATTGTTAGAATAAAAGGAATAAAGCAAAGAACCATCATCCCCTACAAGTGCAATTTTTGTAGTAGTACTACCAGCGTCAATGCCCAAATAACATTTTCCATGATAGCTAGACAAAGGCATTGTTTTTACACAATGTTTTGCATGTCTTTCTTCAAATACGGTGAATTCTTCTTTGGATGCAAATAACGGTTCCATTCGTTCTACTTCAAATTCCATCTTGATTCCTGAAGTGAGTTTTCGAATCATTTCTTCAAGAGAAGAGGAAACCTCTTTTTTATAATTTAGCGCAGACCCCATTGCTGCATAGAGATGAGAGTGCGGAGTGTCAATAATATGTTCATCATCTAGTTTTAAGGTACGAATAAAAGCAACTTTTAGTTCAGATAAAAAATGTAATGGTCCACCAAGAAAAGCAACATGTCCTCTTATGGGTTTACCACATGCTAGGCCACTAATGGTTTGGTTTACAACAGCTTGAAAAATAGAAGCTGCCAGGTCCTCTCTAGTGGCACCGTCATTAATTAAGGGTTGAATATCAGATTTTGCAAATACGCCACAACGGGCAGCAATGGTATATAAAGAATTATAATTTTTTGCAAGTTCATTTAATCCTGCGGCATCTGTTTGTAACAAAGAAGCCATCTGGTCAATAAATGAGCCAGTTCCACCAGCGCAGATCCCATTCATACGTTGGTCAATACTGCCATTTTCAAAATATATAATTTTTGCATCTTCTCCGCCCAGTTCGATTGCTACATCCGTATTTATATCTGTATCTTGTAATGCGGTAGAAACAGCGACCACCTCTTGAATGAATGGGATGTCTAAATGTTTTGCAAGAGTTAAGCCCCCAGATCCTGTAATCATAGGATGCAAGGTTATGTTTCCTTGCTCTTCAAAAACTTCGGTTAATAGTTCGGTAAGTGTTTTTTGGATATCAGCAAAATGTCTTTTATAGTCGTGAAATATTAAATGGTTATATTCATCCATTAATGCTATTTTTACTGTGGTTGAGCCAATATCAATTCCTAAAGAATATGTTTTGTTATTCATTTGAACCTCCTAAACATGTGAGAATATCTCACAATCCTAATAATTATACGATAGGAAAAAATAAAGTGCAATAAAATCTAAATAAATTTAATAATTAGACAGAAATTAAAAATATAAAACATATGAGAAAAATATTAAATTTTTAGTATGAGTTTACTTTTGTTTTTCGCAATGTTAGAATTAAAAACAGAGAAAAAATTAGGAGGATTTTATGTATAAAATGAGCAAGTTTGAAAAAAAATTCGGGAAATATGCAATTCATAACTTACCACTTTATTTAATAATGTGTTATGTTTTTGGTTATATAATAAATTTTGCAGGAGCTTCGGATGTTTTAGATGTGTCAATTATGAGCTATTTGAATTTAAATCCATATGCCATATTACACGGACAAATTTGGAGGATTTTCACATGGATTTTGGTGCCACCAACACAATTTAGTATTTTTACATTGATTATGCTATATTTTTATTATTCTATTGGGAAAAGTCTAGAAAGAGTTTGGGGAGCCTATCGATTTAATGTCTATATTTTTTCTGGAATGCTTTTTACGGTCATTGGAGCATTTATATTATATTTTACTTTTACACAGGGATTTTTTATAGATACAACTTCTGTAGCTTCTGAGTTAATTGGAACTAGCTTAGCAACTGGATTTACGACATATTATGTAAATCTATCAATTATACTTGCATTTGCAGCTACATTTCCAGAAAATCAAGTTCTATTAATGATGATCTTCCCAATAAAAATTAAATGGCTTGGCATGGTATATGGAGTTATGTTAGGCTATGAATTATTAATTGGAAATGCATTTACAAGAGTGATAATTTTTGCATCATTATTGAATTTTATTATATTCTTTCTTTCCTCAAGAAAAAATTCTCATCGTTCCTTTAAGCAAGTAAAACGTAGGACGGAATTTAAAAGAAAAGTTGAAGAGGGAACAAAGGGACCAAAACATCGATGTGCAGTCTGTGGAAGAACAGAATTAGATGGAAGTGATTTAGTATTTCGCTATTGTTCAAAATGTAATGGGAACTATGAATATTGTCAGGATCACTTATTTACACATGAACATGTAAAATAATACGGAATTGAGGATGCTATGAATAAAGAAGAAATATTTAAAAAAACAATTGTAGATTTGGTGGAATTGGGTAGAAAACAAGGAAACTGTATTGGCAATGAGCAAATCGATGAAATGCTAGAAACTCTTGATTTTGATTCCAAGCAAAAAGATTTGGTGATCGGGTATTTAAAGGAACAGAAAATTGGAATCGATAAAGAATTATCTCCAGAAGATTTTATGACAAAAGAAGATATGGATTATCTTTCCATATACTTGGATGCTTTAAAAGATTTAAGAGAAATTCGTGGAGGAGAAAAACAAGCAATTATTATTTCTGCAATGGCTGGAGATGAAAATGCATCGAAAAAGATTATTGAAATGTATTTGCCTAAGGTGGTTGAAATTGCAAAACTATATGTTGGAGAGGGTGCGTTTCTTGAAGATTTAATCGGAGAAGGTAATGTGGCGCTTACAATTGGAAGTAAAATGTTAGGTTGTCTTGAACATTCAAGAGAAGCGGAAGGTTTTCTTGGAAAAATGATTATGGATGCGATGGAATTGTATTTAGAGGGTATCGAGTCTAATGCGAGTGAAATGAAGCAAATAATCCATAAATTAAATGAGATACTCAAACAGTGTAAGGAATTAACGGAAGCATATGAAAGAAAAATTACGGTAGAGGAACTACTTACAAATAGTAATTATGAAAGAGAAGAAATCATAGATGCGTTATCGTTATCGGATGAATTAAAGAATTACATAGGAGAGCTGGAATGAGCAATAATATGGATTATAAATATATTATACAAGATACAATGAATATATTCATCGGTGCAAAATTTACGGTAAAAGAATTAGAAGAGGATGATAGAATCCCAGTGAAATTAATATCTTCTTTACGAAAAGTAATTATTCTAGAAGAAGATGAGGATATCGCAATCGATGTACATTTATATCAGTTATCAAAACAGGATAAAGCATATCGTATGTGGAAACAACTTAGAATTTCTATGAAATTTCAAAACTTGCAACCAACTTTAGTAAGAGGAAAAGAAATTTTTGAAAGTGAAGTGGTTACTTTTCAGGAAGGTATGGAAAAAATGGAGAAAGATCCTTTTGGTGAAAAATGGTTTTTAAGTGAAATTAAATTTGCCAAAATGCGGCTTGCTATGTTGGGGATTAACTGATTGTTAACTTGCCAAAAATAAAGGTTGACAATCAATGGGATATAAAATATACTCTTTTTGTAATGAAAAAACAAAAGGAGTATTTTTATGTCGAAAAACAAGAAAGAATTTACAACAAAAAAAATGGTGTCCATTGCATTAATGGTTGCTATCATTTGTATTATTTCTCCCATTGCGATTCCTACCGTATCCGGAGTTCCTATTACGCTGCAAACATTTATTATTGCATTAGCGGGGGCCTTTTTGCATAGCAAATGGGGAACAAGTAGTGTATTTATTTATATTTTACTTGGTGCAGTTGGAATTCCTGTGTTTTCAGGGTATGGAAGTGGATTTGGAAAAATATTTGGAATGACTGGTGGATTTATTTGGGGATTTTTACTATTGGCTTTTTTTTGTGGATTACAAGTAAAAACGAAGAAAACATGGATGCGTTATTTTCTTCGCTTTGTCTTTGGGCTGATTGGCTTGTTAAGTTGCCATGCCTTAGGCGTTATTCAATTTTCAATTCTCACCGAAAGCACTTGGATTGCATCTGCTTTATTAGTAAGTGTCCCTTATTTAATAAAAGATATTCTTTCTGTTTTTGCAGGAATTTTTTTGGGAGAATTGCTTCACAAACGGATTCATATGGAAGTATAACTATTGTGTAAAGTATGCAATGGCAACTGCGCCAGGCCCGGCATGTGTACCAACGACACAACCAATTTCAAAATCGAGACCTTGATATGGCGAGAGTGCTTTAAAATTATTTAACATTTCTATTGAATTAGCATGTCCATAATAAAGTTCTCGTGAGAGATCAATTGGATATTCTTCTTTTACCATTCTTAATATTTCTTTATATGCCGCTTTATTTCCTCTACATTTTCCTACTGGAATTAATTCTCCATTTGAAATGGATAAAATGGGCTTTAGATTTAATGCAGTTCCGATGGTTCCTTGGATTTTTGTTAAGCGGCCACCTTTTATTAAATATTTTAAGGTGTCAAAGACAGCTATGATTTGAATTTTTTTGATATCCTCTTCTAGTTTTGAGAGGATATTTTTTGTTGTAAGACCTGCATCTCGATAAGAAACGGCAGCATTTACCAGTAAAGCTAATCCACAGGTTACTGTTTTTGTGTCTAAAATATAGATATCATCTCGATGAAGAATTTCTTTTGCAATATTTGCAGATTGATAAGTTCCACTTAATTCTTTTGCGATTGGAATGACAATGATTTCTTCGTTTGGAAATTCATTGAAAATATCCAAATATTCCGTAGGATTAATTAGATTTGTCGTTGGAATATCTTTTGCATTTGCTAACATATCATAAAATTGATCGTTGGTAATATCTATTTTATCTTTATAAATGGTATCTCCAAAAGTTACGCCAAGTGGTAACATTTGTATATTTAATTGTTTGGCTTGGTCCAAAGAAAAATCGCTTGTGCTATCAGTAATTAGTATGGGCATAGGTATCTCCTTTTCTAGGTCAATCATTTTATTTGTCATATTGTTCAAAAAATACACTTAATTTTTTTAAAGAATCAGTTAAGGTAGTAAGTGATTCTTCATCTAATTGGTCACCAACTTGTTTTATCATTTCATTATGGAAAGTCTTATGCTTTTGATAAGCATCCAGACCTTTTTCGGTCAAAAAAATATAAACAATGCGACCATCATGCGGATTGGAGCCTCTTTTTAGATAGCCTTTGCGAACTAATGTATTGACCGCAGTAGTAAGAGCACCTTGCGTGATGCTAAGTTTGTTTGCAACATGCGACATGGTATTATGATTTTGATTTTCTAAAGTTTTACATGCTTCAATAATATGCGCTTCTTTAACCGTCAATCGCTGTAAATTTGTTTTTTGTAAGGCACGTTCTTCCCAGGCAAGTATTTTATTAAATGTGGTTTCAAAAAAATAATTCAAATCTTGAACTTGTTGTTGGTTCATTGGTTCTCCTTTCTTTTTTTTGCTAAATACTTTTAAGTTAAAACTAAATGAATTATAGTATGATGATTTTCATATGTCAAGCAGAGAATTTA
>JBFHIZ010000017.1:0-47926 GCA_041596215.1 Lachnospiraceae bacterium | reverse complement strand
TTTCATGCTTCCGCCACCTAATACGACCATAGCTTTCTTTCCTTCAAAATTTGCTAATTCTTCAATTGCATTCTTTCCGTGATATAAATCACGAGGTAATGTAAAACGTCCCATAATTTTGTTCTCCTTTTTTATTTTTTAATTAACAAGTTTCTTTTTTTGTTAACTATTTAACACAATAATATATCTATGTTAATATTTTGTCAATCATTCTTTTCTAAAGTTTTTATAAACAAATTATATATTCCAACAATCGTATATATAACAAAAAAAACATGTTCTTTCGTATGAAAATTCACATGTTTTTTTCAATTTATCTGACTCAATTGAACAAAGTATCATTTTTGATATAATACCATTCCATATATATATATCATTAAAATTTTTATTTAAGCTTAATATATTTATCGTTTTAAGGAATCTTTAAATACTGATGGAGAAACTCCCTCATACCGTTTGAAAAAATTGGTCAAATTTGCAGGTTCATCAAATCCTAACAAATCTGCTATTTCATAATTCATAAAATCTCCTTGACTTAAATATCTTTTAATTTCCAAAACAACACGATTTGAAATAAATTGTTTTGCTGATAAACCAGCCATTTTTCTGGTAGCTAAATTTATTGTCTTTTTAGAAATCGCCATCATTTTTGCATAATCCTCAACTGTTTTTACATTTTTATAGTTAGCTTCTACAAGCTTACTAAATTTAAGATAAGTAAGAAACACTGTGTTATCTGTTGTTATTTTCATTTCATCCGTATACTCTTGTATTGAAAGAATAAAACTTTGAAAAAGTGATTGTATTAAGATTTTGTTCTTTTGACTCTTATTCTTTTTATATTCTTTATATAGCAAATCAATTAAATTTCTATTTAAACTTAATGCAGAAGTATCTAAGGATATTCTTGGATTCGTATAAGGATTTTCAAAAAATTCAAAGAATTTTGCAAAAAGCATTCCTTTTTCATTAAAAAAGAACGGTTCATTAATTAAAATAATATATCCTTCGACTTCTTTATTTATTTCAAAATGATTCACTTGATTTTTTCGAATTACAATCAAATCGCCTGCTTTATATGGATAAGTTTTAAAATCAATATAATGATTTCCTTCTCCCTTTATAATATAAATCAATGTCCAAAATGAAATTCGGTAATCCAATTCCAAATGATTCTGTGGTCTAGTTTCCATAAACTCTTGAAGATCTACCATTTCAAATGCACTATTCTCTTCTCCTTTATTTTTATACTTTATTCGTTTTATTGCTGGCATCAGACACCTCCAAAATTTATTATATCAAAAAAAGCAAAGGGATTCATCCCTTTGCTTTTACTTAATCAATTTTCTCTAATACATATTACACATTTTCTGCATCTGTAAAACAATGCAAGTGATTTTCACCTAATATTTTTAATTCACACCCTAATTTAAATTTTTCATTTGCTGCTGCTTTTTTTGCCTTTTGTGTAAAATACAATTTCAAAACCATAAGTGTCTTTTTATCAAATTGTGTTTTATGCATTGCCATTGCTTTCATTTTCAAATCAAACGTATCTGAAATATCAACAATAGTATTTGGTTTACTTGTATAATAAAATCCTATCCCTGTTACCTTATGTGGTTTTGTTTTTGTTCCTAATGGATAATCTTGTAACCAAGTTGAAATATAACTTTGTGCAACTGCTCTACCAGTAACGATATGATCTTGATGAGCTTCATATGGCAACCATGGATCTGGGCAAAATACAAATTCTGGTTTCACTTCCCGAATTATCTCTCCTATCTCTCCAGCAAGTTTAATTACATCATGTAAAGTGCCATCTTTATAATTCAAATAGTGAAAATGCTTTACTCCTAATAAATATCCAGAATCCTCAACTTCTTTTTTTCTTATATTTGCTAGTTCTTCATGTGTCATGGAATCATCGTACAGTCCCAAAGATCCATCTGTAACTGTTATATAATGAATTTCACATCCTTCTTTTGCTAATTTTGCAATTGCACCTCCCATTCCAACTTCATTATCATCGGGATGTGGTTGAATGCATATTGCTTTTTTTATTTTTTTTAATTTAGGTGGTTTTAACATTGTCTCTAGTATCATATCCATATTAAATTCCTCTCTTTTCATTTAATTCAGTCGCAATTTTTTTATTTTGTTCATTATCTAATTTATAAAATAACAAAGGAATAATTGTAAGTATACAGCATATTGCTGGAACAATATACATTAGTCCATTAAAATATGCTATCGTCATTGGTGTCCTAGGTTGATTTTCCACATAATTAATTGCAATTAATCCTACCCCCAAAACAAGTTTTGCAAATGCTCCACTTAATTTTGTTACAAAGGTATTTAGAGAAAATACAATTCCTTCTCCTCGAAATCCTAATTTCCATTCCGAATAATCAATTGCATCAATTAGCATAGAAGTACTTGTTATTGTCATAATACCCACCGTAACAAAACTTAATCCTAAAAAAATCAATCCAACTGTCACATTTTCTATTGCCACATATGGAACTACACTTACTACTGCACCTATAATACTCGATATAATTATAATTCGCTTCTTTTCAAATTTTTCAATTAACTTCGGTGCAACTCCAATGCCAAATATCATACCGACCACTAATGAAATTCCAATACTAGTTACATAATCTGCACTTCCCCAAGTATAAACAGTAAAATACATCTGTGAAACTTGTCGAATGCTATTGATTAAATTAATTACAAATAAACTAATAATAAGAAAAAGCAATGATTTATTCTGTGTCACTGTTTTAAGGTTTTCTCGCATAGAAATTTTCTTTTCGCCTGGTTCAATTCTTTCTTTTACAAAAACAGCAGTCAATAAGATGGCTATTGCAGCAATTCCTGCCACTACCAATGCTGCGTAAAAATAGGCATTTATATCACGTTCTCCACCAAACAATCCTAACAACTTTACCGAAAACAATACACAAATAACAACACCTAACGTACCCCCAATTTTTCCTATGGAAATCATTTTTGTTCTTTTTAATGGTTCATCTGTAGCGACTGAAGATAATGCCCATATTGGAATATCGCTAATCGTATAACACATTCCCCATAATATGTAGGATACTGCAGCGATTGCAACGGTTGCGCTTGGTGATACGTCAAAATTCGCAAAACATAATATAGTTGTTAAAAATAGAAGAACCGAACCCACTGCTAAATAAGGACGAAACTTTCCATATTTTGTGTTTGTTTTATCCGATATCAATCCCATTAACGGATCATTAATTGCATCCCATAAACTAGCTACAACAATAATAATTGTTGCTACACTACTTTTTATTCCAAGCAAATCAGTAAAGAAAAACATAATATACATTGACATAAAATTGTAAAGAATATTTTGACCTGCTATTCCTGTTGCATAAACACTGTACTCAAATTTTGTAATTTTCTTCATTCTTTCCTCCATGATTCCATATTGTTATTTTTCTTTTCTATACTCGTCATACTTAAGCCAATATTTCCAATTCCTTTTATTGCTGCGTCTTGAACAGAAAACATTTCAATGTCGCCTAAATTTGTATAACTATTCACTTTAGTTTCGACCATTTGTTGAAATCCTTTTAAACCAAAAAATGTTGATCCCTCAACAATACAACAAACAGCTCCTTTTCTAGTTTTTACTGTCTTTTTAGAAAGTGCAATTATATTCACAGCAATTAGATTTGCGGATCTATAAATTAATTTATCACAAATATAATAGGCTATATCCAAATCTTTTTTTCGTTTACATATAGTACGATACACATTTTCAGAGTTTTTGTCATTATAAAACTTACTCATTTCCTTTGTGTTTATTTTCTGTATTTGCTGAATTGATTTCATGAATTGCTTAGAAAACAACCCTTCTTCACAAGCTTTTATAAGAATGGTATAAAATAATTCTCCAAGGTATCTTCCGGATACCATTTTTTCAAAAATCGCAGTTTGAGGATTTGTTGTGCTTTTATGATAAGAAATATCAAAATCACTTAGAATACTCGGGCAATAATTTCCGGATTCCGTATTCACAAACATGCATTTTTTATTTTCTTTCTTTTCATTAAGAATCAAATGACTATACTCTAAATAACTACTATTGGTTCCAGTTCCTAAAACCAAACCCACAAAACTCGAGAATTCCTTCCTTCTTTGTAATAAGGCACATGCTACACCAACGGTATCATTTATTAGTAATACTTTGCATCTATGATATCCTAATGTAGACAAATGCTCTTTTAAATCTTTTGCTAACCATTGATTTTCAATACCATTAATCTTAACTTCTTTAGATAGTGATGTGATATACCCATCTAATTTTTCATTATGTATGATTTCTTGTGCCATTGAGAATGCGATTGTTTGAGATTCCTTTAAATATGGTTCTATTTTTTTCGCTAATTCATCCATAAATTCCGGATATGTAATCGGTTTTTCAACACCCGGTATTTTTGTAGTAAGGATGTGAGAAACCAAAGTTTCATTCTTTTGTATTTCCACAAAAGCAATTCGTAAATTCGTCCCACCCGCATCCACTACAATAATTTTTTGATTTTGGATTGGTGTCATATCTTCTTCTATATAAGTAGGAATCATAGAAAGCATTCCATCCATATTTAAACTATTATTCATTTCAGCCAAAAAACAATCGACTTCTTTTTGAAAATCATCTATCTCATAGGAAAACTTGTTCTGTTTTAAAAACATTTCTACCGGCTTCCATTTTCTTTTTAACATCTTTGTTTTAAACAACCGTTCCCCTTTCTGAATCTATTTTTAATTTTATTTTGTTAAGGTTACTTTTTTTAAGTTTCTCGGTTCATCTGGATTACATCCTCTTGCTATAGATAATTTACAAGCAAACATCTGTGCAAACACAATATTTAAAAATGGTGTTATCCGATCGTCCATAATATCTGGAATTGCAAATGATACGTTATACGTTTTTAATAAGATAGGATCATTTGAAATTAATATAATTTCTGCTTTTTCACTTTCTAATTTTCGAAGCATATGTTTTGCATCTTCCAAAGAAGGTCCCTTTGGTGCAAATACCATAACTGGTGTATGATTTGAAATCATTGCAAACGGCCCATGTTGAAAATCTGCAAAAGAATATGCCTTTGCCTTTATATATGAAGTTTCTTGTATCTTTAATGCACTTTCTAATGCAATCGAATAATTCATTCCACGACTTAATACAAAACAATCTTTAATATAAATATATCTTTCCACTATTTTTTCCATATGATTTGCTTTTAAAATTACCTTATCCAAAAAATCTGGTACTGTTTTTAATCGAGTGAATAATTCTTCGTTATTTGACCATTTACTAACTAGCATAGCTAACATCATAAGTTGTCCCGTAAATGTTTTTGTAGCTGCTACACTTTTTTCATCCCCCGCATTCGTAAACAAGTGATGTTTTACCATTGCAGCAATCGGAGAATTCATTGTATTTGTTATCCCTATTGTGATTGCATTTTGCTCTTTCGCTTGTTTTAGCACTTCTATAACATCTAATGCTTGTCCTGACTGCGAAATTCCAATTACCAAAGTTTGTGAATAATTCATTTTTTTATGATACATCGTTGCAATTGATGGTGCTGCTAAGCTTACTGGAATTCCCAAACTATGCTCAATCATATATTTTCCATAAATAGCCGCATGATCCGAAGTCCCTCTTGCAACAAAAACAACATTTTTAATATTACTTTCTATAATATCTAACACAATTTTATTTATCAACTGCTCATTGTTTAATAAAATATTTTTAATTATCTTAGGTTGTTCCCTAATTTCCGACATCATTTTTGTCATTATTTTCACCTCTTTTATATACTATACAATATTATTTTATTTATTTCAATACTTATTTTAACTATTAAAAAAAGTATTGAAATTATACTGTTGAATTATTTGAATTGAAGTAATACAATAGGTTATAGTGATATCCCATTTATATAATATACGTAAACAAGTAGGAGCATATGATGAAAGAAAAAAAAATCAAAAATCAAAAATTAAGCGTCACTTCTGTGAAACAACGACATAAAGAACTTATCTTTCATTTTCTATTAGAAAACAATACTACAACAAGAACACAGATTGCAAAAGCACTAAACATTAGCAATGCAACTGTTGGAACAATTGTTGATGAATTGTTATCCGCTAAATTAATTCATGAAACAAATAGTTTATCTGCTGGAATCGGAAGAAAACCTAATATAATTGAAGTATCTTCGAACCAATTAATTTCTATCCTGATTGATTTGCGAAAAGAAACCACCCTTTTATATCATATTTTAAATGTTTATGGCGAAACCATCTACACAAAATCTTTTTCCATTGAATCCTCCTATGAGGATTCTCTCAATGCACTATTTATAGATGCCACATTATATGAAAAGAAAACCTTCTCTGCTTCTATTCTCGGTGTTTGCGTTTGTATTCCCGGTATTTTCACAAAAGAAACTGATACGATTTCTTTATGCAACATTCAAGAATTAAGTAGAATGAATTTATATCAAATGATTCAAGCTCATTTTAATACCAATATTTTTATTGACAATGATATTAACTTAGCAACCAGAGCATATCTTGCTTCCCGATATACCCCACCAGAAAATTTCTTATTTGTCTATTTAGGAACTGGCGTAGGAAGTTCACTGGTGATTAATGGCGAATTATATGAAGGAAAATATGGATTTGCAGGGGAAATTGGTCAAATGAAATTACCAAATTACACCACATTAGAAGAAAATATATCATCGAAAACTTTTGAAAAAATAGTCAATTCTTATTTTCAGTCACACAATCTTTCAGAAGCAATTCAAATCATAAATGAAAAATATATGGAAGAAGATCCTATTGCTTGTAATATCATTTCTCAAATAATAACCGATTTATCTTTTAGTTTAACGAATATTATTTGGACTATGACCCCTGATATTATATATTTATCAGGCTACTTAAATATATTGGGCGATAAATTTATAGAAGAACTTCGCATTAAAATATATGATAGTATTCCTACTTTTTTTAAATCTTATACACGTATTGAGTTTGCAAAGGAAGAAATATTAAATATTAATATAGGTGCTACAAGCATATTGCTTCAAAAATGGATTCATAGTAAACATTTCTAAATTACACTTCCCATTTCATCCTCTTTTGCTATTTTCTTGTGTAAATAAACGTTGAATATTTCTTTGAAATTTGTTAAAATTAATTATGCAAAAGCATATCTATTACGCATATACAAAATACAAAAAGATAAGGAGACGTTATGTCCTATTTATTTTCTTCCATTAATGCAGTTCTTCCCATTTTTATAATTATTGCTTTGGGTTCCTTTCTAAAACACAAACAAATGATTACCGATGATTTTGTAACAAAATCCATGAAACTTGTTTTTAACATTTGTCTTCCTGGAATGTTATTCATCAAAGTAAGAAATAGTGATATTTCTTTAGTTTTCCAAGCTGATAGTTTGGTCTTTGCAACAGTCATTACCGTTTTAACATTACTGCTTTTTCTATTTGCAAAAATATACGCAAACTATCGAATTAAAATACCCGCTGATCGTGGTACCTTTGTGCAAGGTACCTATCGAAGTAATTACATTTTTATTGGATATTCCGTACTCTATAATCTTTTTGGCGAAACTATAATTTCAAGAATGGCTCTTTTAGTCATTATTATCATTCCACTATATAATATTCTTGCAATTTGGGTTTTGACGGATAAAGGTCAAGAAAGTAATCTACAAAACTTACTTCACGTTTTAATTAAAATCATAAAAAACCCTTTAATTATTGGAATCTTTTTAGGTTTTCTATTCTCTTTATTTAAGCTACCATTACCAACCTTTATCGTATCAACTATAACCATGTTAGGGGATGTTGGAACTCCTCTTGGTTTACTTGGAATTGGAACCTACATGACATTTACACAGTTAAAATCGTTCCGAACAGAACTTATTGCTGTAATGATAAAAATAATTTTGTCTCCTTTTATAGCTGTAACTGTTGCATATTTTCTTGGTTTTTCATACCTAGATACTACACTTGTCTTTGTATTATTTGGTTCTCCAACTGCAATAACAAGCTTTATAATGGCAACCGCAATGGGTGGAAACAAAAAATTAGCCGCTAATATTGTAATTTTCAGCACCTTATTATCCTTGATAACTTTTCTCATTGGTTTAACAATTTTAGCAAATTTATATGCGGTTTAAAGGACACTTTCCTTTATATCGCTTCTTTTTTTCATAATATAAAATAAAATCACAGAAAAAATTGCGGTTAAAATATTACTTAGTAACATTGCTACCCAAACACTATATGCCTGCATAAAGGCAAATTGTGTGAAAATCAAAATACATGGTACTCGAAATGCGTACAATCTTGCAAACGTTATAATTAAATTCATATGTGTCTTTCCAGTTCCAGTAAAGTATCCAATTACAATTTGAAACACTCCCCACGGAATTACAGAAACAGAATAAACTGAAATGGCATCGATAATATGATCAAATAATTCTTTATCAGCCCTTGCAAAAAGATTAGCAAACGAACTTCTAAATATTAGAATTAAAGCTGCAAAAATAGTGGATATCATTAAACTTAAAATCATTGCTCTTTTAAAACTTTTATATGCTCTTTCTTTATTATTATTCCCAATATTTTGGCTTACGATTGTTGCTAATCCACTACCTAATCCACTTAAGCCAGTAAAAAACAAGGAATTTATTCGATTGGTACTTCCATATGCTGCTAAAACGGTTTCTCCATAGCGAATAACAAATGCATTTATTAACACAAAACTATAGGACATTGAGCTTTTTTCAATAATAATTGGAATACTCACTTTACATATTTTCCCAAGAATCTCTTTTTTCAAATGCGACATTTTTATTACTTGAGAAATTTTTTTTCTATTCATATGAATTTCCACAAATGCTAATATAGTAATTACTATTTGCCCTAGAAAAGTTGCATAAGCCAAAAAATCAATCCCTTTATGAAAAATGACAAGAAAACAGTAACTAAAACTCAATTTAATCATTACCGAAATTAAATTAACTTTTAATACGGTAGATGTCGCACCGGTACCACTTTTATATGCAATATATGAACCATTTATAAATGCAAAAGGTACCGAAAGTAATAAGATTTTAAAATAGGTATTGCCTACCGCGATAATCCCATCCGTTGCTGAAGATGCACGTAATATACTTTCGCTGAATGCAATTAAGAAAAAAGCAAATATGATACCAATTAAGGTCGTCATTATTAGAAGATGAACCACATTATTAATTACCTCTTCTTTTTTCCCTCTCCCAACACTTTGTCCGATAATAGTTGTTCCACCAACGGTTAAGCCCATACTAATTGCTAAAATAACATTAAAAAATGGGCCTATCATCGTGACTGCCGCCAGTTCTAACTTTCCTATCTGTGCTACTAAAATCCCATCAATAAAGCTATATGCACTAAAAATAAAACTATTTATCATAAGGGGAATCGATATTTTAAATAAGACACTTGTTAAATTCCCCTCTAAAATAAACTCTCTATTATCCTTTTTTTCCTTCTTCATTCCACACATCTTTTCCATTAAAAAAAACACACAATAGAAACTAATAAATTAGAGCTGAAAACGACTTTCTACTTGTTGTTTTCAGCTCTAATACAAACTTTGCTCTTTGTTACTCATGAAATTTCATGTCTATAAAAAATCTTGACCACCATTAATTTGAACAATTTCTCCAGTAATAAAAGAAGCTTTTTCACTTACTAAAAATCCAATAACCGTTGCGACTTCCGAAGGATCTCCGATTCTCTTTAATAGAATATTATTTTTCCATGAATTAAATACTTCAATATTGGTTTCTTTAATTTGTTTATGAAATGGAGTATCAATAGTTCCTGGAGATACTGCATTTACACGAATACCATACTCAGCTAAATCTTTTGCAAGCGCACGAGTTAATGTAGTTACTGCTGCTTTTGCTGTTCCATAAATACCAGCTCCTGGTCCACCAGAATTCCATCCTGCTATAGAAGTAAAGTTAATAATTGATGCATTTTCTCCCTTTTTTAACATAGGAATTGCTGCTCTACTAATGAAAAAAGCACTATCTAGATTTAATGCCATAACTTTTCTATAAAAACTTGTTTCCATATCTTCAAAGCGACTTCTTCCGCCAAGTCCTCCTGCATTATTAACTAAAACATCTAATTTATCATATTTTGATGCTATTTTTTTAAATCCTTCTGCTACTGCATCTTCATCCGTTACATCAAACATAAAAAATTCTGCTTTAATATTTCTTTTTTTAAGCTCTTCTGCTGCAGATATCGCTTGTTCTTCATCTATGCCGTTAATAATCAACTCATAACCTAAGCTTCCCAGTTCCTTTGCAGTTTCTAATCCTATACCACCTGTACCACCTGTAATCATTGCAATTTTGCTCATTTTCTTCCTCCTTTGGTTTTCATATCTTCTATTCACTTTTATTAATAAAGTCACTTCTACATGGTGTAAATATATCTAACAATACTCCTGCTTTTTTACAAACCGCTCCATGAGGAATATCTGCTTGCTTAAATGTAGTATCTCCAGCTCTAAGCAATTTTTTGACACCTCCAATTTCAAATTCAAATTCCCCAGAAATAATATAAGAAATTTGCTCATGAGGATGTGTATGAACTACTCCAATTGCACCTTCTTCAAAATGTACTTCTACACACATCAAACTATCATTATAAGCAGTAATTTTTCGTTTTATACCACCGCCCAAATCTTCCAATTCCAAATCTTTACTCATAAAATAATTTTGTATATCCATATTACTCTCCTATTCTCCAGCTTACATTAAATACTGGACAAATTTCCTTTGATCGAAGAATCATTGTTGTTCGATATGCCGTCACCGGATTATCCGGAGATTGTGCAATATAAAGCTCTTTATTCTTCAATTTGATCTGACTTGTTACTACCAGCCCATTAATATTCCAACTTAGTGAAATTTCCTCTTCATTTGTATGAATTTGTTTTACTTCTTTTAAATGTTGATACCCATTTTCTTGATATCCAAGATTTCCTAGAGACGAATTCACTTCAGTTATTAAAAATCCTTCTACATGGAAGAAATAATCATAGGTATGTTTCTTTTTCGCCTCAATTTCAAACCAATCAGCAAATCCTTCCCCTTTAATTTTAATAAATCTTTTAAAATTAATTTTTTCATATACATTTTCCGAGAAAAGTTCTACATAATCTTCATTTCTACTAATACATTTTCCTCCAGCAACCGATACATGATTCTTACCATTTACGACTACTGTATTATGCGAAGCAGAAACTCTATGCCATTCATTACATAATGTATTCCCATAACCGGAATTTGATAAATCGCGACTTAAAGACTTTTCATGCATTACAACTTCAATATTCATTTTGTCTGGATGTGCATGACTCGGTCCATTATGACCATACTTATAAAATAGATTTATGCTTTTATTTTTTAACAATCCACAATAGGATGTATCAAAATTTATCGAATGTGTAATAACCTTTTTATAAGACATTTCTCGAACCCCGACACAAAAAATAAATTCTTCTAGCGAAATATCATTTTTATAATAGTATGGTTTTGATAAAGGAAAAACACCTCTATCATTTATTCCATTCACTATATTTTTAAATAAATTTCCTACTGTACTATCAAATCCATAGATTTTTGCCCCAATTGCATATATATAAGAATAGGATTTCAAATTCACATTTGGCCATCCATCATTTGGGTTCGGAAGTTGATGATTATCAAATGCATATTTATAACCTTGGCTTAACATATGTTCCACATATGTTTCCCCTGTTTTAAATGAATACTCATACACTTTACTAAATAAAAGCAAATTAATTATTCCTTCTAAGGTAAAGAAATTATAATGTATGGAGCCTTCATACCAAAAATAGTCTTTTGTCACTCCTTGCTTAAGTTGTTTGTTAATATTAAATTCACCTGAAAAAGCAAAATCGATCATATCTTTTTGATTAAGAAATAGTCCCATAACACCAATTGCTGAATTTAGCCAACATGAAATATTATGAATTTTATCGACTTGTGGACAAAACAGCTCAAATACTGGTTGAAAAAGATGTTCTTTTAATGAAAGCAAAAATTCCTCATCCAATTCTTCTTTTACAATTTGGAGTGCATTAACTAATCGAACAATAAAAATTGCCTCATTTAAATTTTGAGGCATAATTCTAGAACTTCCCCATGGAATCTTTTCCGTATTTTCTGTTTCAACACCATCTTTATTATGAAGCTTAAAACAAGGATAATGATTGCTATAAAAGGATGCAAAAGTGATCACATAATCTAAATATTTTTTTTCACCTGTTAGTTTATATAGTAATGCTGCTTTCCATGCATTCATTACTCCTTGATTTCTATACATACAAACCCATACACCGTGCAATAGTTCAGATGTATATGTGGTTTTACAGATACTACACACATGTTCTTCTGGCTTGTTTTGATCATAAACCAGTAAGCCCCCATCCTTTTTACAAAAATAATGATGTCCCCATCTTGATATTTCCTCTGGCGAATCATGAAAGGAATTAAAAAAATCACACACTTCTCTTGCAATAACTTTTACAAATTCACTATTTTCTTGTTTTAAAAGTAGACTTTGTTGTATTTTTTCTAACTCACAATAATTCACGCTATTTTTCTCCTTTTTTTAATTCTTACCATAATTAAATTTAAAAAAGTATAAATCAACATATAAAATGAAGCAAACAAAATTGGTTCTCCCGCTAAAACAATCGTATCCGGGTCAAGATTTTTAAGATGAATCGCAGCAATATTTATTCCTTCATATAAAACGGTAACGAGATAAACAATAAGCATAGAAACGACTACATTTTGTAATCGATAAGAAACTTTTTCCATAACAGATTTTTCCAAATACTTTTTTTGATCTCCAAGATTATATAACATTTTTAATATTGGATTTACAATAAATGATTGAAACAAACCAATTATCCCCCCCAGGATAATTATAATATCCAATGAATTATCATAAGAACCTAACTGCGTTCCCCATCCTATAAAGAAATATACTGCACCTACAGACCACCACCGGATAATGAAAGATACTATTCTGATTTTTTTAATGGAGTTATTTTTCATGCATTCTTTTTCCCTTTCGTGAAAATCAATATAATCAAACCAATGAAGTAAGTAGCAATTGCTAACACGATTAAATAAATCGACCATTTTGCATCAGTAAATGTGACTATATTTTCACTACTTATATCCTTAAATATAATCGTTAAATATTTAATTGCAGCTAAGGATCCGCCTACACAACCAATCACACTTAACCATATGTTTGTTTTTCGTTTTAAATTAAGTGAATTAAAAGCAACAATAATTCCAAACATAATATATAAAAACAAATAGAATCCAACTGTTGTATCAAACACTTTGGTTGTAATCGCAATATGTATTTGCGATAATGCCAACTGTAAAATTGCTACAAAAAACATAGTAAATCTCGTAATATTAAATATTTTTTCTTTCATATTCACCTCTTTAGAATATTCTTTGCGTACTGTTCTTATCAAAAAAATGAAGTTGATTCATATCAATATATAACTTCATTCTGTCTCCAATACCATATTTCATTTCTTGGTATTTTATCCTTGCTTGGTATACTTGGCCATCTTCAAATTTAAACATTACATAATACTCGGAACCAAGATACTCAAGATGCGTAACCTCACAAGAAAAACTGAAAATTCCAGTTGTATGTAAATCTTCGGGTCGAATACCCAACAGAACATTTTCATTTTCATAATCCGTAAAATCATTTGTCGCATTTCCTGGTAAATCAAAAGTAAAATTAGGAGAAACAAATTGTCCTTTCTTAATTTTCCCTTCAAATAAATTCATCGTAGGTGTACCGATAAATTGACTAACAAATACATTGTTTGGAATATCGTAAACTTCCTTTGGTGTCCCAATCTGTTGAACAATCCCATTACTCATAACTACAATTCTATCTGCCATTGCCATTGCTTCAGACTGATCATGTGTTACATATATAAATGTTGCTCCAATTTTTTCATGTAAATATATCAATTCTTTTCTCATATTGTTTCTTAGTTTTGCGTCAAGATTCGACAATGGCTCATCCATTAAAAATACACTAGAATCTCTAACAAGTGCTCTACCAATTGCTACACGCTGTTTTTGTCCCCCAGATAATCTTTCGGGTTTTCGATTGAGTAATTTATCCATGTCAACCACATCAGATGCTTCCATAACTTTTTCATGAATTACGTCGCTACCTGCATGTCTAACGGTTAAACTAAATCCCATATTTTCATATACGGTCATATTCCCATATAATGCATAATTTTGAAAAACCATTGCGATATCCCGATCAACTGGTGCCAATTTATTTACTAATACATCATTTAAAATCATTTCTCCTGAAGATATAGATTCTAATCCTGCAATCATCCGTAACATTGTTGATTTTCCGCAACCTGATGGACCCACGATAACTATAAATTCACCATGTTTAATATCCATATTGAAATCTTTAACCGCATGAACCCCACCATCATAAATCTTGTTTACATTTTTAAACTTTAAATCAGCCACTTGTTTGCCCCCTTACGTACTTAATATGTCTTGCTTATTTATCGATGCATCAAGCATTTTTTTTCTGATTAAAGAACGACGAATCGAAACCAAACCACCTGCAAAGCAACTGATCGCAGAAGCAATGATACATAAATTCAATAAAAAATATTGTGTGGAGCTAAAAGTGTAGTTCCCAATAAATAATCTAGTTAATTGAAATGCCGCAACTCCTAATGCTATATAACTCCATCTTATCGAATAGACCAACATTTTACTTGCCATTAAAAATCCAAATAGAAGCAATAAAATCGTGATAAAAATAAAAATTCCCAACTCCCAATTCACATACATATTATTTAAAACAAAAATGGAATAAACGACATTCAATGAAATAAAAACCATAATTAATGAATACCCCAGATTGTTTTTTCGATATAATATTTTCTCATTTTTTTTCATTACTAGCCTGCTTTCTATGATTTTTCAAATAATTAATACCAGAAAAAATTAACACAAATGCCGAAATCACGATTACTGAAGTAATTAAAACATTAGCCAATTGAAATGATAAAATACTAGGTTGATATATTTCTAAACTTGTAAAATCTATTTCAGAATACTTTTTGATAAAATATGCACTTGTTCTAAAAATATCGATTCCATTTGATATATTTAATAACAAGGTTATTGTCGTTAATATTAGTCCAAAAATACTTACTGTGTTTTTATGAAAATCAAAAGCAATATGTAAAATTGCTAGAACTATTAAAGCTAATGCTGCATTAAAAAGCATATTATTCATTACCTGAAGGCTTTTATAAAAATCATACATTTCACTATTTCCTTTTAAAAACAACTCATAGAAATCAGTCATAAAACCTAAACTAAAGATAAATAGCAATACTGCTATTACGAGTAGTGCAAAAGTGAAAATCTTTTGTAATTTTAATGTAATTTGACGTTCTGCCATTTTTCCTCCTAAAGAAGTGCTAAGCTCACTCTAAGGTGAGCTTAGAATTCTTCTTTTGTATCTATTTATTCAATCATTCTATTGTATGCACCTTCATAAACTTCTAGATATTTTTCAATACCTGCATCTATAAACATTTGTTCAATTTCTTCCACACTACCTAGTGCCGATTCTGAACCAGTAATATATAAGAATAATGCATCAGTTTGATCTTCTCCAACTGCAATTTCATTAAGTTGTGCTAATTCTTGGTCGTTTAAAGAAATGATTGGTGGCATAAGTCTTAATAACACATTATCAGCTTCATAAGACATAGTTAAAACATCAGCTGTATTATACATATCCCATCCATCAAATCCATTTTGAGATGTGTATTGGTATTCAAATCCAATTTCTTTTTGGTAACCGAGTGATAATTGTGATCCCATAAAGTCTCTCAAGAATCCTGAAACATCTCCATTTTTCATTTCATCTGCTGTATCTAATAACCATTGATTAAATGTTGGATATTCAATTCCATCAGGTCCTAAGAATGTTTCACCTTCTACTAAAGCATCAGGTGTTGAATAATTTTGAACAATATTTCCTTCTTCTGAGAACATATAGTCAAATAATGCTAAAGCAGTATGAATATCGGTTTCTGAAGCAGCACTTGAAATTGACCATCCATCTGGTTTAATAACTCTAGTATTTTCAATATAATGAATGTAATCCGTAATTCCTGCTTCACTAAGTGTTGTAACAGGTGGTAAGAATACATTGATATCATCATTTGAACCCGTCGTAGAAGCAATCCAATCAAATGTCATAAATCCAAATTGTCTTTGTCCTTCTGCATCATCTGCAAAATACATACTTTTTCTAAATTCATCTGTGATACTTAAATCAGAAAATTCACTGTGAATAAGTCCTTCACTATACATTGCTTTTAAGTAATCCATTTTTTCTAAAAATTCTGAATCTGCATAAGAATAATGCATTTCTCCATTTTCATCAACATAAAGTTGAGCTCCATAGGAATCAGAAGCATGTACTTTTTCACCATCAAAGTAATTTAATAAGCGAAGAGTATCTTCTCTATAAGCTGCTTTTCTAACAAAATATGGTGATATTTCAGCATCAGCAACCACTGCGCCTGTTGTTACTTTTGAAAGTGTATTTGGAGATAATTCAATAACTCTCCATAGTGCAACTAATTCATCAATATCATATTGTGCATTTACACCAACATACAATTCAGATGGATTTGTATACTCTGGATATGTTTCCGTAATATAATTTACTAATGTTGTTAATGCAGCTTCTTGCGTTAATTTTCCATCAGATGCTGCTTCATTTTGTAAATCAATAACATTTGTTGCATTTCTATCCCAATAACTTGTATAAGCAACCTCTAATGTCGATGATTCTGTTTCTAATTGATCAGTTGAATCTAATAGCGCTTCAACCCAACTATTTCTTCCATTAAATGTTCTTGCATAATTGTCAATCTCAGCTACGTATGGAATATGATAAATTCCACCATCATAAGCTGTAATTGCTTTTGCAACATTTGGTTTTTCTTCTAAGTATGCGGAGAAATTAGGCATATATTGAAGATAATCTTTTAAATTAATAAAATAACCCTGTGCTCCATAATTCATTAAATCTTCAGCAATACTATTTCCACCATAAATGGTTGCATCTGAAAATCCTGTTGCTGCTTGAAGATCAATCATTTCTGATGCTTTTTGATCTTGAACTGCTGTATCAACAATTTCAAATCCTAACTGATCAGAAATATATTGCCAAGTTGGTTTTAAATCCCCCTGCGTAACAATCGTTCCATCTGGTAGTGTTAGCGGATTTGCTTGTTGATAAGTCATTGTACGTGCATTATTACCCATACAAAAATTAATTAATAAAGAGTCAGCTAAATCAAATTCTTCTACTACCTCTTCTTCTACAACTGCTTCCTCAACAACTTCCGGTTCATTTGTAGGAACTTCTGTTTTTGTACATGCTGTAACACCTACAAGCATGACAAGTAATCCCATTGTAAAAATTTTTTTCTTCATTACATCCTCCTCGTTTCTTTGATAAACCCATTATAAAGTAACTTTTTATATCTATCCTTTAACACCACCCATATTTGCTCCTTTTGCAAAGTACTTTTGAATATATGG
Source organism: Lachnospiraceae bacterium (assembly GCA_041596215.1). Classification (GTDB taxonomy): domain Bacteria; phylum Bacillota; class Clostridia; order Lachnospirales; family Lachnospiraceae; genus JBFHIZ01. Next base: position 30,084 of record JBFHIZ010000017.1, on the reverse strand, counting down.
ATAGATGATTAGAATCGGAATAATAGAACAAACTAAAATTGCATAAGCATATGAATCTGCTGCATAAGTAAGAAAATCCCCTAAATCATCAAACATTGCTTGATAATTTTCAACTAAAATTCTCATATACACTTGAACTGGTAGTTCAAGTGGATTAGTCAATAATAATCTTGACCAGAAATATCCGTTCCATCTACTTGTTGCATAGAATAAAGTAACCGTAGCTATTGCTGCTTTTGACATAGGAATGTATATTTGTCTAAGCATCTGAAATTCATTTGCTCCATCCATTCTAGCCGCTTCTGCAATTTCTTTTGGAATACTTTCAAAATAATTTCTAAGAAGAATAATATTATAAGCTTGAATACCAAAAGCAAAGACAATACCCCATCGATTATTTACACCCATATTCACATAGTTTAAATATGTCGGTATCATACCTGCTGAAAACCACATGGTAAACACAACGAAAAAATTAAATTGTCTTCGAAAAAGTAAACGTTTTTTTGATAATGCATAGCTTCCCATAATTGAAATAAACATACTCCATGCCGTTCCAAATATTGTGTAAAACAATGTATTTATATATGAAATCCAAAAAGCTTTATCATTATAAATCAAACCATATACTTCAAAATTAATATCCTTAGGTAACAAAATTACTTTTCCAGTTTCATATGCCACCTTACCACTTATCGATGCAGAAAATGCATATAATACAGGGTAAAGCGCTGCTAATGCAAAGACTCCAATTAATATGTAGGAGACAAATTTAAAAACTATTTCATTTCTACTTAATCTTTCCATTTATATCTCCTCCCTTACCATAATGATGTATCTGATAATTGACGACTAATCGTATTTGCTCCTACTACTAATGCAAAAGCAATTAGTGCATCAAACATTCCAGCGGCCGCCCCTAAGGCTTGATTCCCACCTTCCAGACCTATTCGATAAACAAATGTTGAAATAACATCTGCAGTTTTATATGTATTTTCATTATATAAAAGAATAATTCGTTCGTATCCTACGGATAACATTCTTCCAATTCTAAGAATAATCATAATTGTAAGTGTTGATGCCATTCCGGGAAATGTAACATATCGAATTTCTTGAAGTTTACTTCCCCCATCCATACGAATTGCTTCATAAAGTACAGGAGAAATACCCATAATAGCCGCAAAATATACAATGGAGCTATAACCAGCTTCTTTCCATATACCAGTAATAATATAAAGTGGTCTAAAATAAGTTGCATTCTGAATAATTTTTGTACCAGCTGGAATAAAATTAATACTTTCTAAAAAGCTTGCAATAATTCCTGTATTTACCTCTCCACTATATAATAAGGTTAATGCTAATCCTGTAATTGTTACTTCTGATAAAAAATGTGGTAAATAAGCCATTGTTTGCGCAATATTTCGATAAAATTTATTTCTTATTTCACTAAAAAGTAATGCTAAAATAATAGGAATTGGAAAACCAAAAATCAATCCGTATAAACTGATCAAAAAGGTATTTCGAAATGCTCTCCAAAACTGCTCTGCATATGGTCCCGACAATAAAGAAATAAAATTCCGAAAGCCTACCCAATTACTTCCACTCACGCCTAAATTTGCTTGAAAGTTTTTAAAAGCTATTAGTAATCCACCCATAGGTTTATACATCCAAAGTAAAAACCATATAATAATTGGTGCTAATAAAAGATACAATCTCCAATCAGCTAATATTGTCTTTGCATAGCCCACCGCTTTATTTTGTTTCATCTGATTCCTTTTTTTCATTTCCAGCTCCCTATTCGTAGTTTTATTTTTAAACTAAATTTCATCTCCAAGATCAAATAATCGAACGATTTTTTTGCCTTCTTCCTTAAAAATTGTCAATTTCTTATGACATAACGCTTCTTTATAATATAATTTTTCCCTATTCCCAAAAACATAAATAATGGTACTTTGCGCTTTTCGTATTTTAACAGCAATTCCATCCGTAATTGGCACTTTAGTAACTTCCAACTTTTGATTTGTCAAATCGAAAACAGTAAAAAAGGTCATCTGTTTTGCCTTATTTATATTAGACGTTTTTAATACTTTCATTTTATTTTCGGTAAATTTGTCTGGTTCCTGTGTTGTCATTACGGCTCGAATTATATTTTCAGATAAATCATATGTTGTTTCTACATCTGAAAACTGATAAAGTCTCATTTCTCCATAATCACCTTGATAAGTGTAATAATCAGTAGTTTTAGGTACCATGTCACTATTCATTCTCCATGAATAAATATGTTCATCCTTACTTTTCATTTCATCAATCATAATAAAATAATCTGCAGTTATATGTACGATATGTCTTTTATACGATATCAAATTCAAACGAGAATCGTATTGTTTTGATGCTTCTCCTACTAAATAAGAAATACTATCATTTATTACACAAATTTCTATATCAGACACCATATCCTTCAAATAGTTCTTCCAAATATTATTTCCGCCTTCATCTTGATACCCCAAGTCATCCACGGTAATAATATTATGATCACTTGCTTTTACATTTCGATTATAACCATCATCAATTGCATAGTAGTTATTCTTCGAAATTAAAATAAAAGAATTATTATCTGGATGTTGATGTGACAATCCAAAGCAGTCATATCCTTTCGTTTCTTTTAGGTTCCAAAGATTTTCCCATTGTCTTTTTCCACCTGGAATTCCACATTTAAAAGAAAGATGTGTTGCATCAAGATCCCACGAAGAACGAACGACATATAATCCTAAATCCGGAAAAAACTTTTTAAGCGGAAGCTCTGAGAAATCTTTTTCTTCAATTTTTGGATTATAAAATAACACTTCAAAAAAACATTCTGGTAAAATTCCAGGTTTAACCTTTGATTCATATGCTTCCCGATATAAAAATTTATCACGAACTAAATTTCCTAGCTTTTGTGCATACCCATTCTTATATTCGGATGCTACTTTATAATATATTGCTGTAGAATGACCACTTCTTCGATCATGGCAATCTCCAAAATTAACAATTTCCTCTAAATTAGGAGCCGCTTGATATAAACGATAAAAAAAAGTTTCTCGTAAAAAATCACTCTTTTGAAAATAATCTATTCGCTCTCTTTCTTTTAAAAGATGCGCATATACAAATAGCCACATTGCTCCATAACGCCAGTAAACAACACCTTCATAATCACTTCCGTCACCAGGAAGCATAGAATATACTGTTTCAAAATTATTTTTTGCAGATGTAATCCAATCTTTAGCGAACTGATATTCTTCTTTCAAAGCATATCCTGCTGTTGCAAGACCTGTCATATTAATCCAATTATGATTTTGAAAATAATTAGTTGACCATCCAGACCCTTCTGTTCTCAACTTAAATTCATACATCCGATTTGCTTGAAGTATCAATTTCTCTTGAACTAAACCCTTTTCTTTTTCATCCAATTCATCTTTTAGCCAATCATAACCAATTGACAAACCAAATAATATCCATGCTGCAGATAAATCCACATCAACTAAATGTGCATTTCCCCAATGTTTATAGTTAACAACTTTAAATATCCAACGTTTTGCTTCTACTAAATACTTTTCATTTTTTGTCAAAACAAATGCGAGTGCCAAATTTGCAATAGCAATTCCCATAAATGTCGTACTTCCGTTTGGATGCTCTTTACTAAGTTGAACCACCTCATAACGTTTACACTGCTCAACTAATCTTTTAAAAACAGAAGCTTTTGTAGTATATATCTCCTTTTTTAATTCTTCAATATTCTGATCAATAAACAGATAATTTTTCATTTTCCCTCATCTTTACAACTATTTTTCGTATTTGCGTATTTGTTACGTAGTAAGTTTTTTAAAAAAACAACAGTGACGTCTTAGTTACTGTTTTCGTTTATGCGTAATCATTACGCAATTAAATTTTAACACTATTTTTTGTTTTTGTAAAGGTTCTACTCCACATGATATCCCATTTTTTTCGATATCGCCAACGCACTTTCTTTTACAATAAAACCTTGTTTTTCAATATCAATATCCTTACTATATAAACCACTTACACTAAGTGCAGCAATTACTTTATTATTATTATCAAACACAGGAGCACCAATACAAAGTAAATGTTCCGATTGTTCTCGGTTATCCACAGCATATCCTATTTCACGTATCTTCTTTATTTCTTTTTTTAAAAGTTCCGGTTCTGTAATTGTATATTTTGTATTTTTTAATAATTCTTTTTTTAAAACCTTTTGAAATAATTCATTATCATATGCCATAATTGATTTTCCTAAAGATGTACAATGAATTTTTGTTCTTGCACCAATCGAACAAGTTGTAATTAACGTACTTTTTGGTTCAAACTTATAAATATAAGTCACCTTTTCATTTACTTCTTTTCCAAGAAAAACAGTTTTATTTAAATCCGTACCTAATTTTTCAATAATATCCTTACTTTTATCAATTAGAGATGTATTACTAATAAAAGCATTTCCGATAAAAAAAGCTTTTACCCCAATTCCATAAATTTTACTTCTTTCATCAATAACTTCGATCATTTCTTTATCGAGTAAAGCTTTTATAATATCACTTGCACTTGTTACTGGTATCTCTAACGATGTTGCAATTTCTGATAAGGTCAATCCTTTTGTTTCATTAGAAATTAATTCTAAAATGTCAATTGCTCTAGTTGCTGTTCTACTTTTTTTCATCTTTCTATTCACTCCTATATTATTTGTATTAATTATAGCGTAACTTCTACGCAAATACAAATATTTTTTATAATATTCAAATTTGTAGAATCCTTGAGCAATTATGATACTATTGTTTATCTTTGGACACGTCCTGATGCATCGCCTTTTGATAATATTTCGACTTCGTTTACACTTACTAAATTGAAATCTCCTGGTATCGTATGTTTTAAAGCCGATGCTGCAACTGCAAAATCAAGAGCTTCTTTCATATTATTTTTTTTCATCAATCCATATATCAAGCCTCCTGCAAAGGAGTCTCCACCACCAACACGATCAACTATTCTCACATCATATTTTTTTGAATGATAAAATTCTTTTCCATCATATATCATAGCAGACCACCCATTATCAGATGCCGAATAAGACTCTCTTAGTGTAGACACCACATATTTAAAGTGATAGGTATCTTTCATTTGTCGAAAAATACTTTTATAACTTTCTAATTCAAGAGTTCCACTTGTCACATCTGTATGTTCCGGTTTAAACCCTAATACTTTTTCTGCATCCTCTTCATTTCCAATGCAAACATCAACATATGCCATCAACTTACTCATTGTTATTTTTGCTTCTTCTTCTGTCCATAGTTTTTTTCTATAATTCAAATCTACGCTTACCATAACATGATGTTTTTTAGCTGCTTTTAATGCTAATTCCGTTACATATGCTGCTTCTTTACTAATTGCAGGTGTAATTCCAGAAAAATGGAACCATTTTGCATCTTTAAAAATTTCATCAAAATCAAAATCCTCCTCTGTTGCTTCCGTGATGGAAGAACCAGCCCTATCATAAACAACTTTTGAAGGTCGCATGGATGCCCCTGTTTCTAAAAAATATATACCAACTCGATTTCCTCCTCTTGCAATATAGGAAGTATTCACTCCATATTTTCTCAAACTACTTATTGCAGCATCTCCTATTGGATTTTTAGGTAATTTTGAAACAAAGTATGCATTCATTCCATAATTTGCTAAAGAAACTGCAACATTTGCCTCTCCACCACCATACACAACATCAAAACAATCTGCTTGTGATATTCTTTTAAACCCGGGTGTCGATAACCTTAACATAATTTCGCCCATTGTTATCACTTTATCCATACTATACTCTCCCTAATCTTGCTTCTTTCACTTTGTCAACAAATGCTTTTGCCGTTTCTGTAATTTCTTTCGCAGTTCCTTTTGTTAGATTTCCGCCAACTCCTACCGCAATACAACCATTGTGAATCCATTCCTCTACATTATCCAGATCCACTCCACCAGTAGGCATTAAAACTGCCTGTGGTAAAGGACCTTTTATTGCTTTAATAAAACTTGGGCCAAATACATTTCCTGGAAAAATTTTAATAATTGCTGCCCCAGCTTCCATCGAATTTACAATTTCTGTAATTGTCATACATCCTGGCATATACGGAACCTGATATCGATTACATAGCTTTGCGGTATCTTCATCAAATGATGGACTTACTATATAGTTTGCGCCTGCAAGAATTGCAATTCTCGCCGTTTCAGAATCAAGCACTGTTCCCGCTCCAATTAATAAATCCTTTCCAAGTTCAAGTGTCAATGCTTTTATTACTTCTGTTGCTCCAGGAACCGTATAAGTAACTTCGATTGCATTAATTCCACCTTGCAAACAAGCTTTCGAAATTTCAATCGCTTTTTCGGGACTTTCTGCTCTTACAACTGCAACTACACCAACTTTTTCTATTTTATTTAATACATTCCATTTATTCACAATTATTTTCCTTTCAAGTTTCACATTGTGAAACGCTGTTTCATTACTTGATTATTATACAATACCATATTTTAAATTTCAACAAAAAAATACACAAAAAAAATAGAACTTTTTTGTTCTATTTTTTCTCACCTAATATATCCAAGTTTTCCTGATATTTCATTTGCTGCTTTTCTAACAAGTTTTCCAAAATAATCTAATTTCTTTTCAGTAAGACGAAACTTTGGAGTTGAAATACTAATTGCATATTCAACGATCCCCAAGTGATTATAAATGGGAGCTGCAACACATATAATTCCCAATTCATTTTCTTCATTATCAATTGAAAACCCTCTATTTTTAATTATATGAAGTTCTTCCTTTAGTTCATTTTCTGTAATAATTGTATTCTCTGTAAAAGATTCCATCGACTCTAAAATCATTTGCCATTTACTCTCTCTAACTAAATCTGGAGAAAAAGCTAGATAGGCTTTCCCAACTGCAGAACTAAATAACGGAATTTTCTTGCCAATATAAGAATACATTCGAATATTATTCTTTGCTTCTATCTTATCAATATACACTGCATCATTTTCTTCTAGCATAACTAAATGCACTACTTCTTCCGTTTGCTTATTCAATTCTTGTAGAAAAGGTTTTGAAATTGAAACAATATCTAAATCTTCAATAATATTATGACTTAATTCTAATATTTTTGTTGTCAAACCATATTGTAATCTGTCCGTATTTTGTTTTACAAAACCTTTATAAATTAAAGTCTGTAACAACCTATGAACTGTACTTTTGTTTAATTCCAAATGATTTGAGATTTCTTGTAATCCTTTTTCCCCATTGGATAATTCTTCCAAAATACGCAAAGCACGGTCTACGGATTGTACTATATCCCCTTGTTCCATAATGTAAAACCTCGTTTCATTCTTTTTCAACCATTATAAAACATCTTTTCAATCTATGCAACTCTGATTTTATATAATGAATATCCGCAAATAACTTTTAACTCATTTTTTAAAAGGGTATAATAACATACCCGGAAAGACAATCCATTTCTTTTTTGGCATAGGGACTATTCCAATTTCAATATTCTCTTGCGGTTCAATTCCATTGGAAAGAAATGTACCAAAAAATTTATCCCACCATGGCACTGAAAATCCAAAATTACTATTGGTCATTTCCCAATTCTTTGCATGATGAATTGTATGTAATGCTGGTGTAATTACGATTTTTGAAATTTTTTGTTCCAGCTTCTCTGGTATCGAAAGATTACTATGATTAAACATAGCTAAGAAATTTAATGCAACTTCAAAAATCAAAACAGATAACGGATTGATTCCAACCATCAAGATAACAGCGACCTTTATAAAGTTTGAAATTATAATTTCTATCGGATGAAATCGTAAACCACTTGTAGTATCCAACATTGGATCTATATGATGCATTGCATGAAATCTCCATAAAAAAGGAACATGATGAAACAAGCGATGTTGAAAATATATAACTAGATCTAAAATCAATATTTGTATCACAAGGATACTAATTGCTATTCCAGTTTTTTCTAATTGATATCCCCATGCAAATGTTTCCATCCAATGAAAGATACCGATTCCTTTTTCTTGAGCGATTATAGCAGTTTGATACGGAATCAATGGCAATAAAATTAACATTATATTGTTACATAAAACTAAAACGATATTTGATGCCATATATTGCCATCGTTCTTTTTCAAATGTTCTACTAGGAATCACAAATTGTAACAACCCAAACAATAAAAATCCACCCACAAAAAACACACTTCTTACGATTGTCTCATTGTAATTCATACTTCTTCTCCTATCAAATTAATTATCTTACTTCTTTCCTTGTTCTTTTAATATATGAATTGCTTGGACATAACGTTGTCCCGCGGTAAATAGAATAAGAATTGCAAATAGATAACCAATCCAAATTCGATAATTTGAAAATAACATCATGAATGTAAAAAAAAGAAAACCTTCTGTTCGTTCCATCACACCCGCCTGATAATAAAATGATTTTTTCCCCGTATTTTTTGCAAAACTTCCCACCGTCAAAAATATGGATATGGATAAGAGAATTGTTCCCATTAAAATCACTAACATTTGAGAAGCCTTGGGGTCCAAAAAAGATAACGAAATAATAAGTCCTATTTCAATCATACGGTCAAAGGTAATATCCATAAACGCTCCTAATTCACTGCTTTTCCCTGATAATCTAGCAACGGTCCCATCCAACACATCAAATAATCCTGATATCCATAAGAAAAAAACAGCTAATATGGGATAACCTAAGTATAGAATAATACAAGAAATCATTCCAATTACAAATGCGACAATCGTAATTCGCATTGGTGTTAATCCAAGAGCAATTAATTTCTTTCCTACCTGGTCAAATACAGGTTGTACATATTTTCTTACATGTGTATCTATCATTTATATTCCCCTCTTCGATACTTTTAATCTTCTTTTATCATTTGTTTTTTCGATAAATATTTACCTATTATTGAAAGCACTAAAATGAGTGCAATAGCAATTCCAATATAACCAATAGTTTTCACCATATTACCTTCTCCCGCTATAATTGCCCCAGCAAGAAAAACATATGCTATGGTTGCTGGCAACATACATATCCACGAAACCAAAACATATATACCAATTGGAACATTTGTTAATCCATATACATAATTTTGTGCATTATATGGAAATAATGGTACCAATCTAGTGATAGCAACCATTTTCCATCCCTGCTCTCTTACTCCTCGATCTAATCGTTTAAACAAATCATTTTTCGCAAAACGTTTAACAACCCAATCTCTCCCCGTATATCGACCGATTACAAAAGCAAACGTAGCTCCTATTGTTGATGCAATAGATACCCATATACTTCCATAAACTGGTCCAAATACAATACCTGCTAATAACGTTAATGGTAATCCAGGAAGAAAGAGAACCGTAGCAACAACATATATAGTAACAAATACAATTGGTGCAAAGATTCCAAAAGAATGAATATACTCTGACAATTCGGAGATTTGATTTATCGAAATATACTGGAATAGCCCCAGTCTCCAAGCAACAAAAACTCCCAAAACAATCAAAAGTATCACTCCAATTTTTATGCTTTTTTTCATCATTTCACCTACTCTCAGAAAGAAAGATTTTTTTAATAAGTGTTTTTTGCCATGGTTTAAAACTCTCTTTCAAAGCAATAAATGCAACGGACTTATAAATTTCTAATTCCGTTGGATAAGGAAATATCATCGATATAAAAGAACGAATTTTCATATGATTAACTATAGCCATATTAGCAAGACCTATCTGTTCTCCAGCCTTTTCTCCTACCATAGTTGCACCAATTAATCTTCCCTTCTTATCCACCATAAGTTTCAAAAAACCTTCCCTGTCATTTTCCGCTTTCGCTCTATCATTACTTTCTAATGGCAATATATATTTTTTATAAGAAATATTTTGTTTCTGTAATTCTTGTTCTGTATATCCTATATGTGCAACCTCTGGTTTTGTATATGTCACCCAAGGAACAGCTTTATAAGATACTTTTTTCTTAAAAGGGAAAAGTATATTTCTTATCACAACACCAGCCTGGTATCCAGCCATATGTGTGAACGCAAACGGTCCCGTTACATCGCCACATGCATAGATGTTAGATATTGTCGTTCTTAAATAACTATCCGTTACAATATGACCTCTTTTTGTTACAGAAACACCAATCTCACTTAAATTTAAATTCCTTGTTTTTGGTATTCTTCCTAATGCTACAAGTAAAGCATCTCCTTTTATCGTACGAATTCCATTCCCGTCTTCAATATCCACCTCTACTTTTGTAGATAAAGCATCTCCTATCTTTCGAACTGCTTTTATATTTACACCTAACTCCATATGCATTCCATCTTGCAACATACGTTGTAACATTAAAGAAGCGACTTCTAAATCATCCTTCGCAAAAATGGTTGTCGCCATGTCCACCACAGTCACATTAACTCCTAAATGTGCAAACCCTTGTCCTAATTCCAATCCAATCGGTCCAGCACCTAAAACAATCATTTCTTTTGGTGTCTTTTTCATTTGAAAAATTGTTTTATTTGTATAAAATAAACTCTCTTGTAATCCAGGTATGGGTGGTACACTTGGTTCAGAACCGGTTGCAATAACAATACTTTTCGCAGTTATTTTACGTTCCCCAATTGCAATGGTGTGATTATCCACAAACTTTCCAAAACCCTCTAACACCTCTACCCCTAAACTTTCATATCTATCTTTTGAATCATGAGGAGCAATGGATTTTATTACTAAATCCACTCGTTTCATTATCTTTTCTATTTCAATTTTTGTTTTTACATCTTCCAGCCCTAGTTCCCCACTACTAGAAATGCTATTTGCGACATGTGCACTTTTTAAAAAGCTCTTACTTGGAACGCAACCATAATTCAAACAATCGCCACCCATTTTTTCATTTTCAATCAATCCAACTTTTGCTCCTAAACCAGCTGCACCGGATGCCACCACCAAACCAGCACTTCCCGCTCCTATTACAAGTAATTGATAATCATATTTTGACATAAACCCTCCTATTTTTATAAAATTCTTATAACCCCTAATACTTAAAATAAAATCATTCCTTATTATTTTGTTCTAATAAATCACGAATCTCAGATAATAGAACTTCTTCATTCGACGGTTTTGGTGGTTCAACAGACAATTCTTCCTTTTTCTTTTGAAGTTTTGCTAACATCTTAACAAAAACAAACACTGTGATTCCGATAATTAAAAAATCGATAATTGTTTGAATAAACATACCATATCGAATTGCAACTTCTTCAATCCCTTCACTTGCCGGAGTAATCATAACTTTCAAATCCGCAAAACTTACTCCTCCCATCAATAAACTTACAAATGGCATAATAATATCATTTACTAGTGATGCCACTATTTTCCCAAAAGCTGCACCAATTACTACTGCAATCGCTAAATCTACCACATTACCCTTAAGCATAAACTTTTTAAATTCACTCATTCCATTTTTCATACTTCTCCTCACTTTCTAATTTTTCTTACTTAATCTAAGAATTCTTTATATGGTTTTAATGCATTACTACTTCTACGTAATCTACTTACAATTGCATCTTCTCGTTTCAAAATCGGAGCATACTTTGCATTCGCTTTCTCAACCCCCTCTGTATCTAAGGTAAGGATTCCATTTGCAATTACTACCGATAATCCAAGATGCTTATGTTGTTTTTTATCACGAAAGAAAACCGAAATATACGTTTCATCAATTGCTTCTACAATCCCACTTCCAAATACTTTATGTTGAATTTCACTTCCAACTATAATTGCATCAAGATAGTATTGTTTCGCTTCTTGAAGATTTTTATATTGTTCTGTCGCATAACTATTTTTCTTTAATAATAATGCTGCTTTCTTCTTTCTTTCATTATATAATTTTTTTTCTTTTGATTTTGGTCTTTTAAAAGAAATTCCCTCATATAAATTATATACCGATGCACAGTATATCAGATCATATACCAACATATGTTTCTCTTTATCTGGAAAAAGGTCTTTAGATTCTACTTGAAATCCCCCTGCAAAACGAGTCTGATTTATGGTTATAAGCTCTTTATTACCTTTAATTTGTTCCAAAATAAAATCACACATTTTATAATACACTTCTAAATTGATTGTTTCTCCAGCTCCCCAGTCTTCATAAAATTCAAGCAAATCTGCAAAAACAGAAGCTTGTGTAGCTTTAAACAAATAATGTGTTTGTGGTTCATATAAAAACAGGTATGCAGATACCGCATGAAAATTTTGTTTAAAACGATAACTTCCTGGATAATATTTTTCTAGAAGTTCATTGCTTTTATGAAAAAAAGCAGCGATACCTTTCTGTTGTTGTTTTAAATCTCCACCATCATCAATATATAATTCTTGAAACATCTTTTTTACTGTTTCTGGTTCTTTTCTTGCAAATTCAACAAGTCCATGAAATGGTTGTGTTGAACTATCTATTATATTTTGTGTAACTTCTCGCACATTATCTAGTGCATCTGCAAATTCTTCCTTGTTTTTTGTAAGTGCTACATCCATTAATTCCTTAAATTGCTTTGCAACTTTCCACTTATAATTCTCATTATGTTCTGCATTATTAATATATTCAAATTGTTCTATATAATGTGAAAATATTTGTTGTATGTTATTGTTATTCATTGATAACCATCCCTTCGATTAACAATCCTATGTTAATCTTTCATCCTATCCTTTTTCAAGATAATATACCTATATTTTTTTCCATTAGAATTATCTTAATTGTACCACATTCTATGGTCTGATATTTTTTAATTGTAAAAACAAAAAGAATTTTGATGCTTTTCATTAAAAAAAGCAACAAGAAATGGATATATTATCCGTTATTGTCGCCTTTCTAGTCATTCTTATATTTTCCCCTTTACATAAGGTCTTTCAATACTTCCCTAATACTATTTATCCTCTTAAATCAGGTATATTCCATCATCCAAATCTTATTTTCTATATCTCATTTACAAAGCTAACATTTTTGAAATGTAACCTTTTGTTCTCAGACTCTAATAACCCACTTTTTTTGTTTCTATGAAAGAATGTTACGGTACCACTTCGTTGATTTGCCACGAGTAAATATCTTTCCTTTTGAATACATGCGATATGACGTGGCCATATACCATTGGTCAAAATACTTTGAATTTCCTGTAATTCTATCTTCTTTTCAATTTTGTAAACATGTATACAATTTTGCCCTCTTGTCGATGTATATAAAAATTGTTTATCATCACTTATACATATAGCAGCACCAATATGTTCTGCTCCTTGATCCAAAATTCGGTTGTTTTTTGTATTTATAAGTTTCATTTCTTCATCAATACATTCAATCAAAAAAATCTCGTCGCTATATTCTGTAATTATAAAAAGATAAGATTCCTCAACACCAAAACACAAGTGTCTTGGCCCACTTCCTCTTGGTAATTGTAAGCATTGATATTTGCGAAATATTCCATTTTCAATTTGGAATTCATAAAGGCAATCCAATCCCAAATCAGTAACATAAAGTTTCGTTTCTTGCGCATTTGATAGAGAGCAATGAATTCTACTTTTTCTTTTTTCTGTACCAAAAACAAATTTATTAGAAATTTCTCCAAAAGATTCTTTTTTTACACTTATGGTAAATAACGTTCCTTCTCCATAACTAGATGCTACTAATAATTTTTGATGTTCTAAATAACTAATATGACAAACACCTCCAATTGAAACCTCATAACGATCTACTAATCGATATCCTTTCTTATATTCTTTATACATATAAAACGTACTTTCATTATCCGTTTCCGTAACCGTAAATAAGAACTCCTTATATGTGATTATAAAAGTGGGGGATTGAATATAATCTGACCATATACATGGCATATCATTCTCTTGCATCTCATACAATGCAATGCTGGGTTTATTCTCAACACTATATCCTGATAAAAGAATTCTTGTATTTTTCATATTCCACCTTTCTTTTATTTCTAAAAATAATGCTATCCAAATTTTTCTCTTTGTTTTCTATATCTTAATTATTTGTTATAATTTATTATTTTACTAAATATTATTTCTGATTTCGATCAATAACAAATTGAATCGCATCTTTCGCCATAAGCGGTTTACTATAATAAAATCCTTGAATTAAATCGCATTTCTTATCTATCAAGTAATCAACCTGCTCTTTTGTCTCCACACCTTCTGCAATTGTTGTTATTCCAAAACGTTTTGCAATACTAATCGTAGCATCCACAAGTGTTGCACCACGCAAATCATATATCTGATCAGTAAAAGTCTTATCAATTTTTATCACGTCAATTGGCAATTTTTGAAGATATGCCAGGGAAGAAAATCCCGTGCCAAAATCATCAAGTGCAATTTGAAATCCATGTTTTTTCAATTCATTTAATTTTTCCACAATATAATCATAGGTTTCAATCATGACACTTTCTGTTATTTCTAACTGTATATATTTTGGATCAATACCACATTCTTTTGTTAATTTCACCAAATCTTCTACAAATTGTTTCTGATAAAATTGTACAATTGAAACATTAATCGAGAGTTTTATTTTATCATATCCAAATTTTTTTAATTCCATATAAAACTCCATGACTTTATGACATACCAGTTCTCCAATTGGTAGAATCAAACCACTGCTTTCTGCCAAAGGTATAAATTGTAGTGGAGAAACTGCACCTAATTCTTCGTCTTTCCATCGAATAAGTGCTTCAAAAGAAACAACCTCCGACCCATCGCTTTTAACAATCGGTTGATATTGCACATAAAACGCATTCTTGTCCAATCCTTCTTTAACTTTACGTACTAAAAGATATTCATTTTGATAAACATCGTTCATACCATTTACGTATTTTTTTAATGCAGATTTCCCATCTTTTTTTGCATTATACATTGCAACATCTGCTTCAATTAATAATTGTTCAAATGTATTCCCATTATCTGGATAAATAGAATAACCAATACTTGCGGTAATAGAAACATGTTGTCCTTCGATTTCATATTTCTTAATAATTGATTTGCTGATTCGCAATAAAAAACAATTTAAACCAGCTAGATCTTCTAAACCAGAAAAAATTTTAACTAGAACGAATTCATCTCCTCCAATTCTAGATACAAAGAAATTCTCATCTATTATTTCTAGTCTTTTTGCTACTCTTATTAATAACTGATCTCCAAAATGATGTCCATAAGTATTATTTATAAATTTAAAATTATCAAGATCAATAAAAACAATCATTGTTTTGTTTTCAGTATTAAGTTCAAGCAATTTTCGATTCACATATTCTTCTAACGCATTTCGATTATATAATCCCGTAAGCAAATCATGTCGGTTTTCATATTCTAATTTTGCTTGCATTTCTTCAAGTTCTTCATTTTGTGCAATAAGTTCCTCTTCACCCGCTTGTAATTCTTCATTCATCGATTGCAATTGATTTTTACTATTCAAAATCTGTGCTCTTGATTTTTTCAGTCTTCCTTGAACCCATAAAAGAAAACCAATAAGGATTATTAGAAAAATAAATATGGATAAAGATGCATGCACTAGAATCGGATTTTGTTCATAAAAATTCTCTTTTTCATTTAAAATCACCACATTTGAGTCCAATACACTTTTATCTATGTTATATTTTTTTATATACTTATCATCTACTCCACTGTATACGGTTGCTTCCTTGATAGGCGCAATTGTATCGGCACATTCACCCTTTAAGATACGTATCCCTTGATTTGCAATCGCTTCCCCTTGAAGTACCCCACTTAAAAACGTTCCTCCAATAATCCCATATCCAAACTGATGCTCATCAATACTATACATTGGAACCGAAGAAACCGCTGCAAATTCTTTGCAAAATGTCTGTGGTTGTTTAACTACACCATCCGATGAAATTGCATAAGATATAAAAATAATTGCAGTCTTAGTATCAAGGGTACTAACGTCGTAAAGCAATTCATCATATGTTTTTTCCGACCAATCCGTAATGGTATATTTATCTTCTAATTGTAACGAATAGAGTGCATTTATAAACGTATCATTTGTTCGAATACCACTTTCTGATAAATCATGAATTAAAATCAAATGATTTACTTCTGGTTGCAACGCTTGAAGTAAATGAATTGCTCCTTCAGGCTGCATATTTTCATATACACCCGTGATATTTTCAGCATCCCCAATAATCTCTGCTGCCGTTGTATCAATGATTCCACCAAAAACAATAGGTGCATTATGAAAAATTTCTTCTCGATATGCAATCGCAAATTCTAGCGCACGGTCATCAGTTACTAACAAAAGATCAATATCCATTTCCTTATATTTATCTCTAAATTCTTCTGCTTTGCCCAATATTATGGATTCTTCTGGAAATCGTTTCCAATCCAAAAATTCTGTATAAATATTTGCCTCTGGATATGTTTCCAAAATTACATTTCGTATTCCAACATTTTGATTATATGTCCATTGATATTCCAAATTATAAGAATGAATTACAACTATGTTCGTCGAATTGTTAATTAATTCTGCTTCCCCATTTGAAATCTCACTAGCCTTTCCATGTAAATCATTGTTACATAAAATCAGCAGCATAAGAATTGCTACTATCATTCCCCTTTTTTTCATTATTTACCTCCGTGAAAAGAAAAAACCGGTATAAATTCTTTATGAATTGATTCCAGTTTTCAAATTAAAATATGAATCCTTGATTTTCCCTAAAAATCAATATAAAATACTTTTCATAAATAAATTATAAAGCATAGTAAACCATTGTACAACTACCTTCTATAAAACATAGTCTGCTATACTACCTAAATACTATTTTTCATTAAATTGCAATG
This sequence comes from Lachnospiraceae bacterium, assembly GCA_041596215.1. Lineage (GTDB taxonomy): Bacteria > Bacillota > Clostridia > Lachnospirales > Lachnospiraceae > JBFHIZ01. Next base: position 13,167 of record JBFHIZ010000017.1, on the reverse strand, counting down.
CGATTCTTTGAAAAGCTTCTTGTATCAATGACCTTGGAGAAGAAAGACACATTCGCTCAAATCCCTGCCCTTTATCTGGATCAAACATAATTCCTCCTTCTAATAACACATTAGCATCTATATAAATTCTTTTATGAATTTCTTTATCTGACAATCCATAGTCTTTAAAATCCATCCACAAAATATACGTACCCTCAGGTCTAATACATTTCATTTTTGGCAAATTGATTTCACAAAAATTTATAACCCATTCGATGGTTTTATCAAAGTATACTTTCAACTCCTCTAACCAATCTTCTCCTTTATTATAGGCAGCAATAACTGCTTCAATTGTAAATGGTGTAGGCATACTCATTCCTAATTCTTTTTTGAAAGCATGTCTTAATTTTGAATCTGGAATAACTACATTCGTTGCATGCAAACCTGCCACATTAAATGTCTTATTTATCGCTGTACAAGTGACAATATGATCTGTTTCCTCTGCAACTTTTGCTATGGGTATAAATATGGAGTCCTTTCGTATTAAATCTCCATGAATTTCATCTGCAACAATTGTCACGTGATTTTCTTTACAAATTCTGGCTAATATTTTTAAATCTTCTCTATTAAAAATGCGCCCCGTTGGATTATGTGGGTTGCATAAAATAAACATTGTATTTTCCGTTTTTTTTGCCTGTTTTTCAAAATCCTCAAAATCAATGACATAATATCCATCTTCCCTAAGAAATAACTGATTGTTTGCAACCGTACGTCCATTTGTTTCAATTGTTGTTGTAAAAGGTGTATAAACGGGTCTTTGAATAATGATCCCTTCACCTGGGTTGGTAAATGCACGTATTGCGACTCCTAACGCATAAACTGTCCCTGGTGAAAAAATAATTTCTTCTTCTTGAATTGTCCAATTATAGCGTCGTTGAAACCAATTTACTATTGCTTGATAATATTCTTTTGTTGGCATAGTATATCCATAAATTCGGCGATCTGCTACACGATGCATTGCCTCTACCACACAAGAAGGTGACGCAATATCCATGTCCGCTGTAAATAAAGGTAGCGTATCTTCATCGTACCTTTCTGTTAATCCCCATTTTTTAATAAATTCCCCTCCATCCCATTTTATCGATCCTGTTCCTCTACGTTCTATAATTTCATCAAAATTATATTTCATTTTCATTCCCTCTCAATCTTTCATAACAAAAAGCCAAAGCTTTCACTTTGGACTTTTGTATAAATTTCGTATAAAGACTACATAAACTACTAATTATTTAGTTTCTATTTATTTGCACATTTCAAAAATTTTAATAATTTCATCTCTAGTTACTGGTTTTGGTCCTGTGGTAGTATTTACTTTACTTCCTGGGAACATTCTTATGACATCATTCGCCATTCTTTCAAATTGATCATCTGGTATAAAAACATCGGACAAAGTCAAATAAGAATCCATCGATTTAAACCATTCGATCACTTTACCAGATAACATTTTCGCAGCTTTTAAATCGTCTTTTTCTGTTACGTCAAAACATCTTCTAGCTAATTTCGCCCACCTAGTTGGCATAACTTCTGCCATTAATTCAAGATATGGTGGCATAACAATGGTCATTCCTCTTCCATGTGGCAAATCATAAATAGCACTTAATGGCATCTCAATGGAATGCATTGGAATTGAACCCATTCTGCCTAAAGCTTGAATACCCGACCATCCAAAAATAGAACATAAAGCAAGTTGTCCTCTAACTTCTGTATCTTCAAGATTTACAATAACCTTAGCAAAGTTTTCCTTTAACGTAAGAATCATACCTTCTGTCATTCTATCTGCAAATTCAGATTCTGCATGACTAGACAAATAATGTTCAATTAAATGAGAAAAAATATCAATACAGCTATCTTTTGTAATAGATAATGGAATGGAAGTAAATAATTCTGGATCAACCAATGCCACTTTGGGATATCTATAAGCTGATCTTGAAAAACTTTTTTCATTTGTTTCTGCATTTGTTAAAACGCCACCCGCATTACATTCTGAACCAGATGCGGAAATCGTAGGAATTGAAATAATTGGATATGAACCCGTATATTCTCTAGGTACTCTATCGCCTAACACCACATAATCCCAAGATTTTCCACCTGAAAATCCAGTTGCAGCAATATATTTCGAACCATCAATTACACTGCCTCCACCAAGTGCAATAACAAAATCACAATTTTTTTCTTTAAATATGTTAATCGCCTTATCAATTGTTTGTGTTCTTGGGTTTGGTTCTATTCCTGTAAAAGTCACAAATTCAACACCAGCTTCCGTTAAATAAGATTCCACTTTATCAATTACTGGGTCCAACGAGCCACCTCTGCGATAAGTTGCTATCATCGCTTTTTTTCCATAATCTTTTGCAATCTTCCCAATTTCATTAATTCTTCCTGCCCCATATACTAACTCTGTAGGAAAATTCCAATTAAAATCATTCATTTTCTGTTCCCCCTTCTCATTTGTTATCAGTTACTATACCTTCAATTATATCATTCCAGTTTAAATCTATAACGTATGCTATTAAGTATATACACTTAAAGAAGAAAATACAAATTCATGTCAATTTCGATTCCTTTGCCCCAAAAATCGAGGGCAATATGATCAAAAAAAGTTACCATTACTGGTAACTAATCCTTTATAAAAATAATTTATTTTAAATTTGAATTTCTGTAATCGGAAGAAAATCAACTGGATTTTTATCATGTTTTCCAAGTATTTTTTCCATCCAAATCATATCATACCAAGTCTCAAATTTATATCCACATTTTGAAAAATGTCCTACTTTTTGGTATCCGAAATGTTGATGGAAAGCAGCACTTGAATTATCAAGGTGCTTATCCCTCATGGACGTATATGCGATACACGCATTTAGATTTAGCACATTTTGCCGTTTTAAAATATCCTCTAAAGCAAAATACAATTTTTTTCCAACACCTTTACCTCTGCAATCCTGCTGTACATATATTGTTGTCTCGACTGCCCAATCATAAGCAGCACGATCTTTAAAGGTAGAAGCATATGCATATCCTATAATGCAATTATTTTCTAACGCAACAATATATGGATATTTTTTGCATATATTTTCGATTCGTTTTCTAAACAAACTGACGGATGGGACTTCATATTCGAATGTAATTGCAGTTTCCAAAACATAGGAAGAGTATATATTTAATATTTCTTCTGCATCCGTATCCGCGGCCATTCTTATTTTAATATTCGAATTCATACCATTCTCTCTTTCTAATATGGATAATATATATAGTTTTAAATATTTGAAAAAACAATTTTATTACGCCCAAAAGCCTTCGCCTCATAAAGTGCTTCATCAGCTTTATTAATAAACATTTCTACTGCAAGATTTTTTTGTATTTCTGTGCATACACCAATACTTACCGTTGCCTTAATCACTATACTATCCTTGATAATGAATTGATATTCTTCTATAACACTTCTAATTCTTTCTGCTAATTTTTTTGCTTGTTCTCTTGTCCCCTGACTAACAAGTACAAATTCTTCCCCCCCATAGCGTCCAAATACATCTTCTTTTCGTATTTCCTTTTGAACTAATTGACTAATTTCAATTAATACGATATCCCCAGCCAAATGGCCATATCGGTCATTTATTTTTTTAAAATAATCAATATCAAAAATCATTACAACACTTGCTTTTGTAGTTACATTATTGTAAACAATCTTATTTTGTCCACGTTCTAAAAGTGTACGGCGATTATAAATTCCAGTAAGGGAATCAATACTTGCAAATTCCTCTAACTCTTTCTCAGCTCGATATAAGGAAATATTATATAGAAATAACAACACCGTTAATATCACTCCAAATACTGCTGTATTTGCAACCCTTTGAAACTTAATCGACTCTTCAGATAATTCAAAAGCAGGTTTATAGGTAACCACCTCACTTATAATGACTAAAAGTATATTCGCAATCGAAAACAAAATAGCTGTGGTACGTTCTCTTTTGTTCCCATAATCAAATATTACCAATGCGGAAATTGCCAATAAAAAAAAGAAAAGATTCATCCTTATTTCATGTGGCAAACAAATAAAGCTAAGCAAATATACAAATATCATAGTTGCACTTAATGTCAATATTTTCCCAACATAAAACTTATTTATCTTATACGCTATCCCAATAAATAGAAAGCAAAGGGTTGTCATAATGTCAAAGATAAACATATTCCAGTTTTTTGATAAAGCATGATAAGGGATAAAAATTGCAATCGCAACTAATGTGGCATAATGAATTGTAAGTGCCAATGTATCTTTATTCTTTAATACTAATATTTTATTTAATTGCATGGCTTTCCGCTCCTATCAAAATAGCTCTTTTTGTAATTATATGCGAATATTTAATAAGTTACAATAAGCTAAGTTGAATTATTTTGATAATAAGTAGGAAGTAACCATGATAGAATATAACTTCTTCCAGAAAGTATAAATCAAATATCTTTTCTCAACCATCCCTGGCATGATTTGATACTTTCAAACTGCTTCGAATCGAATTGCATGCATTATGCCTTCACCTGAAATTATAGATTTACCCATTGCGTTCTTCTTTTTTACAAATTCCACTTACCTTTCAATACAAACATTTCATGATATTACTTTAAAAAAGAAAATTTTATCATACTACATATGAAAAGACTACTCCGTAAAAGAGTAGTCTGCCTATTTTGCAATATATATTCCTATTATTTTTTATTTCTCGATAGATAAATTAGATCTCCACTTGAAAGAATTCAGCTAATTCATCTAATTGTTCTGCACTTTTTCCATTTGCTCTTGCTTCATCCAAAAGATTCGTTGTCATACTAGCAATATCTGCTATCTTTGTTGCAATATTCATTGTTCCTTCTGCGCCTTCTCCTGTGGCTTTTGCAATATCATCAACCGCAATACGGATTTCTTGAATCGTCGTTACTAATCGCTCTGCACCACCATCAATTTCTGTTATTACACGATGTATTTGATCCGCATCTATGTTATATTGTTTTCCAATATTTACTAAAGATTCATAATCTTTAAGCACTTGATCATCTACAAACGTAAGCAGTTCCTCTGAATCATGTACCACATGTTCCACTGCATCGGACACTGTTTCTGTAATATCATTAATTCTAGTTACTGCGTTTTTTGAATTTTCAGCGAGTACTCTTATTTCATCCGCTACAACTGCAAATCCTTTTCCAGCTTCTCCTGCTCTTGCTGCTTCAATTGCTGCATTTAATGCAAGTAGATTCGTTTGTGCAGTAATTTGTAAAATTGTTTGTGATAGTTCTTTAATTTCTTCTATTGCTTTTGTTTCTTTTATCGATTCTCTCAGTTGTTTATTCGTTTTCTCATAAATCTTTACTGCAACTTTACTCGAATTATCTGCATCTTTTTCAAGTACGATTGCCCTATCTTTAATTTCTGTTGCAAGAGTATCTCCTTGTACTGTTCTTTTTTTCATTCTTTCAATTTCCGCTTCCACCTCAACTGCCGAGGCATTTAGTTCTTCTGTCGATGCAGAAGTTTCTTCCATTCCAGCAGAAAGTTCTTGGGTGGTGGCAGAAATATCTTCAATTTGAATATGCGTATCTTCAACATTTTTTACGGACTCTTCTGCTGAAACTTTTACTTTTTCCGACTCATTTTGAATTTCTTTTACAATCTCAGAAATTTTTTCTTGCATATTATAACTTGATCTTGCAATATCCCCTATTTCATCTTTTCTAGCTAGAACCTTTTCATCAAGTAAATTGGAAAATATACCCTCTTCCATTTCCGCTATTCTTTCTTTCATTTTAACAATTCCTTTAGAAATACCGTTTCCTATAATATACGAATCAACAACACCTAACATAGTAAAAATCAAAGCAATCACTAAAATGTTTTTTAAAGAATCATTTAAACTTTTATTTTCTACATCTGTATAAATTCCTACAAACCACATTCCAATAATACTTCCTTGGGAATCTCTTATCGGAGTATAATATGTCACAGCATCTTTACCAAGAATTTCTGTCTCTCCTGAAAAAACTTCTCCATCGACCAATACTGTTTGTATTACCTCTTCAGACGCTTGTGTACCTGTCATTCGGTTTCCATTTTCGTCCGAAACCGTTGTGGCAATTCTAGTATCCTTCATAAATATCGTTGCTAATATTTCTGTCCCTTCTGTAAATTGATCAACCACTTCATTATTGTCATTTAATATGGCTTCCCCTTTATATAGTTTTCCATTTTTTAATTCCCAATCTCCTATATAGCGCTCATTTAATATCTGTTCTCCCATAGTTGCATAATGTTGCAATTCTGTAGCATTTTTTTCAGTCAACAAATTCTTTATTGCACTATAGTTTGCGCCTAAAATAACCGTTGTTAAAACTAAAATCATTGCAATAACCGATACACTGATTTTCCATTTGATTTTCATTTAAATTCTCCTCCACATTAAAATAATACACATTGTTTACAAAATATTTACTACAAGTATATATATTTTTTTAATAAAAATCAATTTTTTATGTTTTATTCTTATTTTTTTGATTTTATTTATAAATAATCAGATATTTTAACTTTAGAATTATTACCATCAATTTAAAATAAATTTTTAAAAATTCCTTATCAAATACGTCTTTTCCATATTAATTTATACTTTTGCTGAGATTAAAAAATCCTTTAGTCAGAAAGAATATCTAAAAAGTCGACTTAATTTATTTCTAAAACACAAATCCTTTCGTTTACTGTTAATCCTAAACAAGTTTCTTACAAATCCATTTTATTTTTTTTAAAAAACGCACCTACTTTTGCTGACCTTTTATACATATATCACTGAAGGGCTAAAACTTGTTCTTCAAAAGGTTGTTTATATGCAAAAAATAGTAAGTAATACAGAAATCACAATCAAATTAGAGGATTTGCAAGAATATCCTGAGAATATTAGATTATAATTATTAGAAACTCAGGAAAAGCACAATATGGAGGACAAATTAAAAAAAAGGAAAACGTGTTCATGGTAGTTCATTTAATAAATATTTGTATCAAGCATGTAATCAAGCTGGGATTATCTATCGTTCAAGTCATAAGATTCGAAAAACCTATGCTACTACTCTTATTAATGATGATGTTGACGATATCATAGTTATGGAACAACTGGGACATGCTGACTTTTCAACTACAAAGACTCATTATTATAAATCTAATAAAAGCGAGGATAAAAAACGTAGTCAAATCGAACATGCTTTATTAAAAAACAAAGCTTAAGAGTTTCAAAAAAAATTTATAAATGGGTAAAAAAAATTAGTTACTATATAGCCCCTACATAGGTAACTAAAGTAACTAACTTTTTTTATTAATATTTTCCCGCAAACCCTTGATTTTACTGGGTTTTTGATGATGGACTTGACGGGTATGGAGTCGAAACCCATAATATTAAATTTCAATTCATTTATTTTTTGCTTTTCACTTATATCATAATTATAATTCAATCCATATATTTTGATATATATGGCTCATCATAGTTAAAATACTAAAGTCTAACTTTTGCCATTAAAAAATATTTTTCTCTAACCTCTTTAAATCCATAGCGATAATCATCAATCTCTGAGTCAGAATACTTTTCAATAATTTCTGCAAGCATCATCATTTTAAAAAATATTACACGGTGGTTTCCATTTCCATCAACATAATATTTTTCATCTTCTCGTTTTGACAATATTATAGGTAATTCTTGATCTACTATTGGCTTTCTAAGCATTTGAAAATACTTATTTTTTGTCACTTTATTCCATTCTATATATCCACAACCTCTTTTTAATCTTATATATGATTCTATAATTTTTATATTTGAATAATCAATGTGACTTGTTCCTACAATATCTTCAAGAAATACTTTCTTTTCTATAAATTCTTTTGATTCTTCTTTACTCTTAATTAAAATAAAATCATTATTAAAAACATTTGGTATATCATCTAAATCTATCCCTAAAGTAGTAAGCCAATATCCCTTTATACATTTTTCATTTTCACTATATTTTTTATAAAAATTCCTATTATCATATTCCGACCACTTCATATATTTTCTCCTAAAAACAGATATAAAATATTATGTAACATTTTCATTCGAATAACTTGATTAAAAGTCAAGTATTCAGTGCCTGTTTTCAGGGTGTTTCGCGGACATCTTGTAGACATTTTATTCCAATATTATCTCTTTGATAATTTTTTATACTGTAAAATAAGCATTTACAAGCTATTTGTGTCATATATGTGTAATGTTCAAAGTTGTGAAAATTATCAAAATTGCAATTTTATCATAACATTAATACCTTATCTTCATCTGAAATTTTAAATAATTTTGTCATTTTTCTTAATTCTTTTAATGTAAACGTTTCAGACCTTTTCATTTTATTTTGAAAAGTTCTAACTGTAAATTTACATGTACATGCAATCCTACTTTCATCAATTGCATATAATTCCATATTTTTGCAATAATTGATCTGATAACTCTATTTTCTTTTTCTTCTTTCGATATTATTACTTATAGCATCTAAACCTCCATTTATAAAACAATTTTATTATCATAATCTTATTTTTTTAATTCTAATTAGATAGAAGTAACCTGTTCTAAAATATGCTTTTGAATAAATATCAATTCCTCTATTGAAACAGAAATAATAAAACCTTCCCCTAGAATTTTTTCTGTTTGCAATGAATATATATTAATTTCATCAATACTTTTTTCATCTGAAATAGAAATAAAATCTGCATTCTCTGCATTCAACATTCCTTTAAGTTCAATGCTATTTCCCAATACAATTAAAATTTTAGGAGTAATCGCAATTGCAAAAAGTTTTATTCCTTTTATTTCTAGAATAAAAAAGCAATTTTTACATAAAACATAATTTCTTTTTGTCCTATTATATATTATCGTTGGCGTCATTAATGCAAAAAAATTTTCAATTTTGTCATTTTTATCTAACGTCATTTTTATTAACGCTTCATGATTCTCATTCGGCTTAAACCAATCAGCTGTTTTACTGTATTTCTCAAATTTGGCTAAAGCATCTTTGCTTCTATAATACGATGCCGCAAAAAAATTTTTAATCCCTTCTATTTCATTTTCATTCAACCGTAAATATCTATTATTACCCTTAAAAAACATTTTAATTTTAGATTTTGCCAACCCAAATGGTTGTTCAACTCCTTTTGACAATTTTTCTTCTAATTCCTCAGAATAGTATCCTTTAATTTGATTAAATCCTAAATCTCCATTTTCAATCTTTTTTTTATTAATATTCAAATACACTAACTTTCCATCTATACAAAATTCTTTTAACAACATTTTTGGAACTTGTACATGTGATTTCATTATAATCACCCCCTAATGTAATATATAATAACATAAAATAAACCTATAATAATTTAGAACTATTTCTGATTCGTGAAAATAATTACTTTTAATATTATTCTTAAGCTCAATCAGCAAAAACAGCACGGAAGTCGAACCCGTTTAAAAAGTCATAAATGCCCGTATTATAAAGGCCCTTATGACTTTCATTGCAAATTTTGTGGCAAATATCATTTTATTTTCAGGTCTTTATAAAGTATTTTCAGACATATTCCTTTTATATACTATTCTCGTACAAAAGTAATCATTGGTATTGTAATTAGCAATACAATAAAGCAATATAAAAATAACTATCTATACCTCAACAAATTTCTATTCTTACTAACTATATGTCTGTCTAAGTTGTATAAATTCTTCTGGAATAGGTTTATGATTGAACTCGGGAGCAACTAAACGTTCATCTATTATCTGGAATTTCACTTGATCAGACATTGTTTTCTCTGTCCAATTTTTATTAATATATTGTTGAAAACAAACAAGTTTATTATACGGAATGTTAAATTTTTGTGCTACATACATTGATAATTCCTCAACGTTATTTGTTATAGACGAACCATAACTTTCCTTTGTGGATGTAAAAAGAATCTGGTTTTCAATAACATCCACTTCACATTGCCCTTCATAAGTACCAATAAAATAATGCAAAAACTGATGTCCATTTTGTCTAAATATTCTCCACTTTTTATCTGTAGGTTGACATTTTTCTTTAATTTTTCTCTCAACATTTTCATTTAGCAAAAAATTAATATTATTTTTTCTAATAAGCTTTGATATTTCAAAAAGGACGCCACATTCAAACTGTTCAATTTTATATATTTTTTTGTTGTCAGTGATTCTTCGCATATATTCCCCATCGAAATAATATTTTTCACAATGATATGATATATCTTTAATCTCATTTACTAAAATAGTTCCTTCACCTTTAATCACACCACTTGTTATAGAATGATTCCCATTAGTAATAAACGTTATTCCAATTGGCATCATCAAAAACGAAAAATGATTATAATCTTTAAACTCAAATGGATTCTCAACATCCTTTCCAATTCTTGAAATAGCATTTGCGAACCTATCAATCTTCCAAGGACTTGGCCATACAACATTATTTGCTAAGTTAATTTGTAACGGTTTCTGAAGAGCATGTCTATCAATATACTCTCTTTCTCCACTATTACTATACAACATCCACTGCATATCATGATTATGCAAATAAATTTCAATTATTTCTTTATAAGTTGCATTCAATTTATAAATATCACTATACATAATTTTTCTAACTATCGACGAAACATAAATAAATATTGGATGATTTCTTCCTCTATCTACTGGCGAAGATTCAATTATCATTTTCGCTTGATCCAGTAATAAATCTAATTGTTTTTTCTTGCTTTTTTTATTTAACATATTATATCCTTCTTTTTATATCAAAATATAGCATACATTTCATTTCTAATATTCTTTTACCCGCGGTAATATCAAACATTAAGTTTAAAAATCTTAACTGATTTCGTTGCTTGCGCGTAAATTACTTAACCAATCCTATTCACTTATATACTTTCTTTTTCTAAACTTGACAGACATGTTTAGATAACTTGATTAAAAGTCAAGTGCTCAATGCCCATTTTATAGGGATCTTGAGGTGTTTTGTGGACATTATGTGGACATTGTTTCAACATGAATCGTATATCCAAAAAATAAATTGACAATATTTACATATTCATTTCTTATTTTACCATTATACAATTTCCGTGCTGATGGCAATATGATGGCATCTTCACCCATTAGTCAGTTTGATCAGTTTATCTTATTATCACTTGTCTTCTAGCTATTACATAAACAAGTTTTCAATGATATATAATTTTACCAGAAATCGATTTGGCCTCCCTTTGCCTATATCATAAAATAGCATCTCTTTATCTAATAATTTCACACACAAGAATCCGATATAAATATACATAAAACCCATTAAACATCATATTTAATGGGTTTAGGGATACTATATCTAATTTTTATTATTTTGTTTTTCTTGTTAAACTGCCTATTATTTTATATAATAATACAAGTATAATCGCTGTACAAGCAATGCTGATTATCGAAAAAATTGTATCAACTATTAACATCTAATCATCTCCTTTAAATATAATTAAATCCAGCATCATATACAGTATCATATGTGTAAGAAAAATGTCTTTCACATCTAGATCTTGAAATTTCAACAACTCCTATCGGTGTTGTGATTTTTGATATATGTGTATATTTTGCTTTGATAAATGCAGTCTCGCCCATATCTAAAATAGATGTATCATACGAGATATCTTCAATTCCAATTCCGATTGTAACTCCATGTAAATAAAAATATGGACTAGATATTCCAGTAACACGATGTGTTGAACTATCCATGTGTACATTTGCTGATAGCGTATATGCAGATGTTAGACGCCATGTATGACTTACATTGTTTATAGTTGAACCTCTTGTTGCCATCAAGTTTTTTGATGTTAAATTGGATTCTTCCATTCCCAATGTTGTTTTTATTACCGTTGTTCCAGTATAAGCCTTGTTGGTTTCTAACTTTTCTAAATACGCAACAACTTCCTCAACAGAAGTTCCTTCAAAACAAGTTTCAGTTTTTGAATCATCTGAAACTTTAAATGTATAATTCTCCTCATTTAAAATATCAGATTCTTTTATTGCTTGAGAAAGTTCATCCATAAAAATTTCTTTTTCAGATTTGATAGTATTTTCTGCTGCATAAGTTACATTGCATGGTAATACCATTGAAATAATAATTAACATAGTAAGTAAAATTTTTGTTTTTTTCATTTTTTCCCTTTATTTGTTATTAGTATAGCTCCCTAAAACAAATTATATTCCTCTCTATATAAAATTTCAAGTTAAAAAATTATCATGATAGCATCAAGTTACCTTAAGTTGTAAAAAAATAAAGTTATCCCTTGGTTATGTTGAATTTGTTATCTATATTTTATCAAATGTGTGTTTATTGATACTTGCCCCTTTGCTTTATATCCTGGTATTGATGCTTGTAACTTATTTATTGCATAACTATTTTGATCCTTCACTTCCTTTGTTAACATTTCCAAAACTTGCTTTGGTGATTTCGCCCTACCTTCTGTTCCTGTCGCTTTTAATTCTTTTTGTTCTCTTACTAAATCTATAATTTTTCCACTATTTGCCTTATAACAGCATCTTCTATTGGATATTTTTTGCTAAATTCCTCTTGTTTTTCTTTATTATCTTTATACCAAGTACCCTTTTTACGAACATCATATTGAGTTGATAGTTTCTTCTTTTCCGCATCAAAAACCATATCAATCTTATTAATTGCATCTTGAATGTCTTGTAGTTCTACTTTTTTTCCATCTTTTCATTCCCTTTCAATCTAATTATTTAATTTACACTTGCTTTTCAATCATATAACTACAAAGAATTAATTTCAAGCATTAAAATAAGCACCCTACAATTAAGTAAGATACTTGTTTTAATGTTCAAACATGTGTTCTGATTGCCTTTTTGATTGCCTTTTTATATGGACGAAACAAGAAAGCCCCTTTCTATCAGTGTTTGCTAATGGAGTAGACGGGAGTCGAACCCGTGTCCGAAAACCCATCCACTGTACTTCTACAAGCTTAGTCAGCTATTTGGATTGCTCCCATTCCCTTATAACCCCGGAAGATGACGCCCAAAGTTATTTAGTAGCTTCATTAGGACT
>JBFHIZ010000016.1:0-49350 GCA_041596215.1 Lachnospiraceae bacterium | reverse complement strand
TTCGTTAAAATGTAGTATACTATTATTCATAGAGAGTATCCTTTCGTTGTTTATATTTTGTGTCGTAACTTAATCATAACACAAAAGCGATATTCTCTATATTTTTATGTACTTTTCAACTTAAGGTAATTTTACGCTATAACAGTCTACTAGCCTAATTTTATTATCTTATTATCCTACAAACGAAGAAACACATCCTTACTTAGAATGTGTTTCTTCATTTATCCATGTGATCCGCTTAATGTTTCTTTTTTAAATACACTCCCATAATTGTTAACAAACAAACCAAAAAAATCAGAAGAATGCCTTCCGTTTCTTGTTCCTCTATTTCATTTGAAAGTTCATTTGAATCACCTATATTTTGATTTTTTTCATTCATCGGAGTCATTTCTTCCATCTCAGGTGGATTTTCTCCAATTTCTCCATCCGGTAACATTTGCCCATTATCCCCTTCTGGTGGATTTTCTCCAAACTCTCCATCCGGTAACATTTGCCCATTATCCCCTTCTGGTGGATTTTCTCCAATTTCTCCATCCGGTAACATTTGTCCATCATCCACTTCAGGTAATGTTTGTCCTTCCATTCCACTTCCAAGAGCACTTCCATCATTTCCTTCACCAAAATTAATGCTTTTCATTTCACCCGATAGCTGTAACATAACATTTTCCACTCTTTTTCTTGCAAAATCTAACAAACCAACTTCCGTTGAATCCTCTCCATATACCCCATTTTCAAATTCCTCATAACTATAAAAAGAAGTTGGATCATTTTTTACATATGTGTGAATCATCTCATACACAGATAACACTTTATTGCTTAATGTTTCTTCCTTTAAATATCCTTCCGATAAAATAGCAAGATATTCATGATATTGTGCCACATAATTCTCTTTCGCCAAAACCGTTTGCACCAAAGAGTAGTTTTCCATAAACCCATATGCAATGTTTTTTTCAAAAATATCTACCTGATTATTGGATGTTTTTATACATGTGTCAAAAGTAATTCTCAAATCTCCAACAGGATGAACAAATGCTACTCTTTCATATTTAACAATGACTTTGGGTTTAATCAATCCATGCGCCAATTCAATATAAAAGTCTTTGAAAATATCTTCTTTCTTTTCCTTCGGGAAATCATACTTCCCTTCATAAATATTATGTACCTCTTCTTGTGTCAGCCGAGCCGATACTTTCATAGTCATTTGATGTGCTTTTGATTTTCTTTCGAGTTTTAAAAAACTTGTATCATTGTTATAAAAACGGATTCTGTACTTATACCTTAGTTTTGCTTTTAGAATTTGTTCCTCTTAGAAAAAAATATGCAATGATCATAAAAATACTTACCATTGAAAACGTAATATAAAAACCTATCACGTCAATAAATATACCCCCAATAATTGGAAGCACAACTACAAAGATATTCATTGTTCCACGAATTCCTAAATACTCTGTTCTTTGATTTTCTGGTGCTATATCAAGTAAATATGGCTCAAATCCTATTCTTCTACCACTAATAATAAATCCCAAAAATACAAATATTATGGTATACACAAATGGAGAAGTAAAGGATAGAAGAATCGCAAATATTGGTAGCATAGCTCCCATAAACACGCACAGTTTTACTACGGATTTTGCATTACTTTTTGTAGCCAAAAACCCCCACAAAAAATTAGATAACACAGTGCCTGCTACTTGTGCAATTAAAAATACACCGATATACGAAGTGTCTAATTTAAAAACTTCTTTTGCAAAAATAATATAAAATGGCAAAATCATAATACTGAAACTCGCAAGATTTTCTACGATAATAAAACGCTTAAACCTTTCATCCTTTTTAATAATTCCTGGAATCGTTTTCAAAAAATCCTTTAAAGATTCTGCACTGTCAGTACGTATTTTACTATCTGGTTCTTTTATCGTAAGAATTCCAAAAGAGGCAACAAATAATCCAATTGCTCCTATAAAGAGACTAATTCCATACTGATAAGGATATACCAATGACGGCATGCTGAATATTTGCTTAATTAAAAATGCCCCCAAAAGTGCCGCAAGTGATCCCACAAATTGTTTTGTTGCATATAATTTATTTCGTTCTACCGACGACATTGTTTTTGCTATAATGTCTGCATAAGATATTCCTGCAAATCCTGCACTAATAGAAAACAAAAATATCCAAACAAAAAAACTTCCAGCCGTTAATATGGGGCGATGAATTGCAAACAAGGTAGTAAATACAGCCATCCCAAGAAAAGAAAAGCTTCTTAGATAAATACCAAATAACAAAAATTTCTTTTTTCTTTTGTATTTTTTTAAGTAATGGCTAAAAATAATATTAAAAACAAGTGGCACCCCCAACATAATCGAATATAACAAACCAAAAATAAATTTGGAATGTGTCATTTCATCAATAAGTGATGGAAACACCGTGTTTAAATCTAACATGGACATCGTTAACGACAAAAACAAACCATGCCAAATAAATGCAAAAAATATTTTTTTATTTCTCATATTTCCCCCTTAAATTTCTTCCTATCCTAAACTCCTATTTATATTTTACCACTTTTACATTTTTATAAATACGAAAAGCTTTTCTTTTTAAAGAAAAAAAGAATGCCCTCTCTTTAAGCGAAAAGCATTCTTTCTCTATCTTATAATATTCTTTTAAGTTTATCCTTTATTCCTTCCAAATGTTTCTATTTATCCAAGCTCTTCATCGTAGGGAATAATAATACATCTCGAATTGCTGGGGAATTGGTAAGTAACATAACCATACGATCAATACCAAATCCAATGCCGCCTGTTGGTGGCATACCGATTTCCAATGCATTTAAGAAATCCTCATCAATGCTATTGGCTTCTTCATCACCTTGTGCTTTTAAGTCTTCTTGCGCCATAAACCGTTCACGTTGATCAATTGGATCATTTAACTCAGAATATGCATTTGCCATTTCACGACAAGTTATAAAAAGCTCAAAACGTTCCGTATAGTCAGGATTCTCCGGTTTTTTCTTAGTAAGCGGAGAAATTTCAACCGGATGATCCATAACAAATGTAGGTTGGATCAATTTATCTTCCACAAATTCCTCAAAAATCAAGCTTAAAATATCGCCTTTTTTATGTCTTGCTTCATAATGAATCTCTAATTTATCTGCTAATGCTTTTGCTTCTTCATCCGTTTTAATTTGATCAAAATCAACATCTGCATATTTCTTAACAGCTTCTACCATTGTAATTCGTTCAAATGGTTTTCCTAAGTCAATTTCCACTTCACCATAAGTAACCGTCGTTGTACCTAACACTTCATTTGCTACAAAACGATATAAGTTTTCGGTTAAATCCATCATACCATTATAATCGGTATATGCTTGATATAACTCCATTAAGGTAAACTCAGGATTATGTCTCGTATCCGTTCCTTCATTTCTAAATACGCGGCCAATTTCATACACTCGCTCTAATCCACCTACAATCAGTCTCTTTAAATATAATTCCAAAGAAATACGCAAATGTACATCTTCATCCAATGCATTAAAATGGGTATCAAATGGTCTTGCTGCAGCTCCACCAGCGTTTGGTACTAATACTGGCGTTTCCACCTCCATAAAGCCTTGTCCATCTAAATAGCGGCGAATGCAACTAATGATCTGAGAACGCTTAATAAATGCTTCCTTGACTTCTTTATTCATAATCAAATCTACATATCTTTGACGATATCGAATATCCGTATTTGTTAATCCATGAAATTTCTCTGGAAGAATTTGCAAACTCTTCGATAGCAATTCCACTTTTGATGCATGAATTGATATTTCTTCTGTTTTTGTCTTAAAGACTTCACCTGTAATTCCTATAAAATCACCAACATCATATTTTTTAAAATCTTTATAGGAATCCTCACCAATGTTATCTCTTGCCACATAGGATTGAATATTTCCTTTTAAATCTTGTATATTACAAAAGGATGCTTTTCCCATAACACGTTTTGACATAATACGTCCAGCAACGGTCACGGTCTTTCCATTTAATACGTCATATTCATCTTTTATCTCTTGCGAATGATGACTCACCTCATATTTTGTGATTTGAAAAGGGTTTTTCCCTTCTGCTTGTAAATTTGCAAGTTTTTCTCTTCGAATCTTTAATAATTGATTAATATCTTGAACTGGTTGTTCCTTCCTATTTTGTTCGGACACGTCTTCACCTCTTTTTATTTCTAATTGACAGATCTTTGAATTTCTACTACCTTATATTTTATTATTCCTACTTGCGTTTCCACTTTAACAATTTCACCTTTTTTTGCACCAAGTAATGCTTTTCCAACTGGTGATTCATTTGAAATTTTCCCTTTTAGGCTATTTGCTTCTGTCGATCCCACAATTTTATATTCCATTTCTTCTTTTAGTTGCATATCTTTAATTCGAACCTTGCATCCCACGTTGATACTTTCTAAATCAACTTCTTCTTCCACTACAACTTCGACATTTTTTAATATTTTTTCTAATTCTTCTATTCTAGCTTCGATATCTCGTTGCTCATCTTTTGCTGCATCATATTCTGCATTTTCAGATAAATCACCTTGTTCTCTAGCTTCTTTAATCTTTTGTGCTACTTCTTTTCTTTTTTCCACTTTTAGTGTTTGTAATTCATCTTCATATTTTTTTAAACCTTCATAGGTTAAGATATTTTTCTTGTTTTCCATTTTATGTACCTTCCTTGTTTGGGTTTTACATGGTCTCGATAACTTTGATATTATATACTGAATTCCGTTTCTAGTCAAGATGTGCTCCCCACAAACGAAAAACACCCGGAAACGTATAAACTTTTCCTGGGCATTTCAATTTTATCTTATTTTTTATTCCATACAATTTCGCCATCAAAAATTGTTTGGTTCACACACATTTCACTTATCTCTTTCGAATTCTTCTCTGTAATCTTACCATCTAATATAATGACATCTGCAACTTTTCCGACTTCCAAACTTCCTTTTATTTTTTCATCAAAACTACTAAAAGCTGCATTATAAGTATAGCAGCGAATGGCTTCCAAAAGTGATATCTTTTGATTACCTGCAACCATTTCTCCCGTTTCATACACCATGCGATCCATCGCAGAAGCAATTCCTTGTATTGGTCGAATATCCGGTATACATTCCCAATCCGAAGCAATCGTTGAAACGATGCCTTTATCTATTGCACTCCTTATAGCAATCAAATAGTCTTTTCTAGACCCTTGGTAGTATTTATTAAAGGAAGTACCCCAAAGATTGATAAACGCAGGATTAAACACAGGTATCACCTTTGCATCCTTTATTCGCTCCAACAAATCAGGTTCGGCAATCATACAATGTTCAATTCTATGACGACAATCCTTTCTTGGATATTTCTTTTGTGCATTCTCATAAGCATCCAGAATCATTTCTACCGCCTTGTCTCCAATCGCATGCGCTGTCAATTGAAATCCCGCTTTATGTGCTCTTTCCACTATATCTTCCACTTCTTCTTTTGTCATCGCCGGTTCTAATTGCAGTCCATTGTGAGTCATAGGTTTTCTCGTCGCACAAGTTCCTGAAGCTCCTGAACCATCAATCATTAATTTTATTGGTCCAATTTTTATGTATTCATTTCCTAGTCCCGTGAAAAAGCCAGTACGAATTTGCGCATTTACCAATTCCATATTGTCCTTTTTCC
Source organism: Lachnospiraceae bacterium (assembly GCA_041596215.1). Lineage (GTDB taxonomy): Bacteria > Bacillota > Clostridia > Lachnospirales > Lachnospiraceae > JBFHIZ01. The sequence goes on along the minus strand of JBFHIZ010000016.1, from coordinate 43,667 downwards.
CTAACAAACTAAAAACCATGGGATACATTCTGCAAGTTAGTTTTCCTTCATCCATCAATTTCATGATTGCATTGATGGTGCTTGTTCCCGTTGCACCTGCGTCATGTGCACTAGTAATACCAACCGAATTCATCATTTGATTTGTTTGTTGAATATGATTTTTCATTTCTGCTTCGGAAACCGGATTGAATTTCGTTACCATATCGGAACACATAAAATGTGCACTTTCCTTTAAGACTCCATTGGGGATTCCTTGTACATTCTTTATAATATCCTCTTGCGGATACATAACCTGTCCATCTAGAACATGGCATAATTCAAAGGCTTTGGTATTATATAATCCCGTATGTGCAGAGGAATGTGTGATTGCAATCGGGATATCCAAAGAAATTTTGTCCAGCTCCCAACGTGTGGGCCATCTTTTTTCTTCTAAATCTTCAAAAGTAAAGCCATGCCCAATTAACCACTCCCCTGGTTTTGACATTTCCACTTGATTTTTTATTCTACTAAAAAAATCAACTCTACTATGGATTCCTGATTTTTTCGAAAAGTCGATACCCTTTGTAAAAATAGATTTTGATGCTAAGTGGATATGCGTTTCTATAAATCCTGGCAATACGCTGTTTCCCTTTGCATCAATTTTTTCCACAAACTCATCACATAATTGAAAAGCTTCATCCTTTCTGCCCACAAACACAATATGATGGTCTTCCATAATTAAAGCTTCTGCAATTTCATTTTTTTCATTGACCGTAATTATTTCTGCATTATAGATTAGTTTCCTACTCACAGTTTTCACCCTACTTCCTTTTCTTATTGAAATTTTCTTTTTACCAATTCTGCAAGATATTCTGCGGTGCCATCCACTCCAAGACTACTACTGTCAATTAATATATTTTTTGCCTCCAAATTTTCTGGTGCATATTTTGCATACCTAAGATGGTATTGTCTTCTCGCTTTATCCACTTCACGAATCATGGACTTTGCTTCCTCACACTTCATATTTAAAATATTGATGCAATTTTGAAAACGATTCTCATACGGTGCATAGATATATATATTAATGTGATTGGGATAATCTTTTAATATATAATCGGAACATCTTCCAACAATAATACAGCTTTCCTTATCCGCAAGATCAAGTATCATTTTTTTCTGTATTGCAAAAATTTCATCTTGCATTTCTGTTTTATTATTCCCTAATGGAAATATCATTTTAAAAAAATCGTTTCCTGCCGACTCTTCTCCCTTACTTACTGTTGAAATAGGTAATTTCATCTTTTTTGCTGCTGCATCCACTAAATCACGGTCATAAAATTCCACTCCTAGAATTTCTCCCATCTTACTTGCGATGGATCTTCCAAGACTTCCAAATTGCCTAGTGATTGTAACTACGTATTTTTCCATTTTTCCCCCTCGATTAAAAGTGCCATACCTTGGCCACCACCAATACACATGGTTACCATTCCGTAACGAATCTGTTGCGCCCGCAATTCATATACTAATTTTGTTAATAAAATACTTCCTGTCGCTGCTAATGGATGCCCTAATGCGATTGCTCCACCTGAGACATTTATAATTTCTTTTTTTAAATCAAGTTCTCTTATACATGCAATTGATTGGCTTGAAAATGCTTCATTCAACTCGATTAATCCGATATCCTCCATTGCAATATCAGTGTTTTTCATTAGCTTTTTTACTGCTGCAATCGGTCCAAGTCCCATTTTTTTATAGTCTACACCTGCTGCCACAACCGCTTTTACCGTTGCTAAAATCTTACAATGTAGTTCTTCCGCTTTTTCTCGGCTCATTATAATAAGCGCTGCCGCTCCATCATTTAATGGACAACTATTTCCTGCCGTAACTTTTCCATCTACTCGAAACAAGGGTCTGAGTTTTTCTAACAATTGCATGGATGTGTCTTCCCTTGGTCCCTCGTCTACTTCAAAGTTTTGCACTCCTTTTTTTGTTTTTACTGGCACAGGAACAATTTGCTCTTGAAAACGTCCATCCTTTATCGCATTTATAGCTTTTTTATGACTTTCTAATGCAAACGCATCCAACTCTTCTCTTGAAATCTCATAATCATCCAAAATATTTTCTGCGGTATCTCCCATTCCAATTTGTTCAAAATTTTCTAGTGGTACAAACATATTTTCTAAAAAGACAGGTGCTTTATTACTATATGCTCTTGTTTGTTTTTCCATATAATAGGGACGATTGGTCATGCTCTCACATCCACCTACTAAATATACATCCCCTCTACCTGCTTGAATCAAAGCAGTTGCTATATTAACAGATTCCAAACTAGAAGCACATTGTCTATCAATGGTTACCGCTGGAACATGATCGGGGACACCTGCTGCCATTGCTGCAACTTTTGCAACATTCCCAGGTACGCCTAGTAGATTTCCAAAATAAACATCATCGATACATTCCGGATTAATGTTTGCTCTTTGTATTACCTCTTTCATTACGATTGCTCCTAATTGGTAATCTTTTACCGTTGCTAACGCACCTCCATATTTACCAACAGCAGTTCTTGCTGCTGCAACAATTACTGCATCACGTTTCATATTTTCACTCCGTTCTATTCCACTTCCATAATTTTCAAATCTTTTGAGACCATCACTTCTGCTTCCGTGCATTTTTTCACATCTTCCACCGTCGTATCACTAAATATTTCTTTTAGTAACAATCCCTTTTCTACAATTTCAAATACTGCCATATCCGTAATAATCAATTTTACACAACCCAATGCGGTGATTGGCAACGTACATTTTTTTCTTATTTTTGAATTTCCATTTTTATCCAGTTGTCTTGTTACAACGATTACTTTTTTCGCATACTGTGCCAATTCCATACCACCACCCATTCCAGGTATTTTTTTCCCTGGTACAATCCAATTTGCTAAATTTCCTTTTTCATCTACCTCAAGTGTTCCTAAAAAAGTAATATCAATCCTTCCTTTTCGTATCATGCCAAAAGATAGTGCACTATCAAAATAAGATCCTCCCTCCACCAAGGAACATGGAATCCCACCTGCATTAATAATATAAGGATCTTCCATCCCTTTTGTAGGTGCTTCTCCAATGCCCAGTATTCCATTTTCTCCATGAATCATTACCTGTTTTTCTCTTGGTAAATAATCTGCAACTAACGTTGGAATTCCTATCCCTAAGTTAATGACACTATTCGAACAAACTTCCATTGCTGCACGTCTAGCAATTAGTTCTTTTCTTCCCATGCCCATGTCCATTCGCCTCCTTTTTCACAGATAATCATATCTACATATATTCCTGGAGTAACCATCTCGTCTGGTTTTATTTCCCCAAATGGTACTATTTCTTCTACCTGCACAATCACATAATCACAGGCGGTTGCCATAATCGGGTTGCTGCATCTTGCAGTTTTATCATATATAAGATTGCCATACGGATCTGCTTTCTTTGCATAAATAATTCCAACTTCCGCTGTCATTTGTGGCACAACCATGTAAGTATGTCCATTTAATTTATATTTATCATATTTCTCTCCAATTTCAGTATCAATACCTGCATCTACTAAAATTCCACCAATTCCCATTCCTCCCGCACGAATCTGCTCGTAAAAAGTCCCTTGTGGAATAAATTCAACTTCCATACTTCCATCATTCATTCGTTTTCCTGCATATGGATTTGACCCTATATGTGTCGTGATCATTTTTTTCACCTGTCCATCACACACAACGGGACCAATACCAACCTTTGGAAAACCTGCATCATTGCATATTAAGGTAATATTCTTTACTTTTTTTTCATGAATTCCATGGCACAATAGTGGGGGGGAACCAACACCTCCAAAACCTCCAACCATTAAATGGACCCCATCTTTGATATGTTCCATTGCATCTTCTAAATGTTTTATTTTCTGAAATGTGTTCTCCACCATTGCATGCACCTCTTATTGTTTTTTCTCTAATTCCGTTTCCACTTTATACACTGCTAAGTCTATTCTACGAACGATTTCATCCATTTCGTCAAAGGTCACAATATATGCAGGCGCCACCATTAACATATCACCTTTTGTTCCATGATTGCACCCAGTGCTTGTTTCTATAAACATATTTTCTTCCAAAACCGCACGACATATTTTTTTCCCAATCCCTTGATCTAGCGGAAATGATTGTTTTGTTTCTTTTTCCTGTACAAGTTCAAGACCTATCATAAGGCCCATCCCTCTAATATCTCCAATTATTTTATGGTTTTTAGCCATATCTATTAATCTTTGTTTTAAATATTCCCCTTTTTCTTCCACTTGTTCTACTAGATTTTCTCTCGCAAGTATTTCAAAATTTTTGCATACCACCGCTGCACCTACTGGATTTCCAGCCCACGAATATCCTGGAGGAAACTCTCCTGAATTTGCTTCGATTGCATCATATACTTTCGAATTGCAAGCAATCGCTCCAACGGGAAAATAGCCACCCGATATTGCCTTTCCCAATGCAATAATATCTGGTTTGACATCAAAGTTTTGGTATGCAAACATTTTTCCTGTTCTTCCAATACCACACATAACTTCATCAAAAATCAATAATACATCGTATTTTTCACAAATCGCCTTAATTTGTTTAAAGTATTCTATTTCTCCATGTGCACCACAAAGTGACATTCCAGATACTGGTTCCATAATATATGCTGCTACCGATTCTGGCCCTTGTCTCAAAATCTCCGTTTCTAAGCTTTTGGCACATTCCTGGCTACACGTATTTGGTTCTAAGCCATCCCAACATCGATAACAGTAACATGGCTTTATGTGTCCTTGTTCAAACAAATAATCTGCGTAGCCATCCTGTCTTGCTGGAAATCCTGTTATGGATAATGCACCCATTGTACTTCCATGATAACTTTGGTTTCTTGCAATAATTTTATATTTTTTTGGACGATTACAATTTAAATAGTATCGTCTTGCCAGTTTCATAGCAATTTCAACCGCTTCTGAACCTCCACACACAAAAAACACTTTGTTAAAATCATAATTTGACGCCTCACATACCTGTCTACTCGCGTCTTCAAGAACACTGGTAATACAATCATAGCGATAAGCAAATGTTATCTTATCTGCTTGCTTTTTTATGGCTTCGCTCATTTCTTTTTGTCCATGGCCAAGACTTGCTAGTACAGCACCACTTGATCCATCTATTATTTTTCGTCCATCCTCTGTATACATATAGACTCCTTCTCCATATGCAATAACCGGATACGCTTTCTTCAAATATGGTTTCAATATATACGATTCATTCTTCATCATTTATTCCTTTACTTAATCTAGAATGTCAAACTACTTAGAAAAGATTTTAATCTTTCATTTTGCGGACGAATAAATATTTCTTCTGCCGTTCCACTTTCTGCAATTCTTCCTTCATGTAAAAACAACACGCGATCCGATACTTCTTTTGCAAATCCCATTTCATGCGTTACAATCATCATTGTTATTCCTTCATCTGCCATTTCTTTTATTACATTTAATACTTCTTGTACTAATTCTGGATCTAATGCGGATGTTGGTTCATCAAACAAAACAATGTCTGGTTTCATTGCTAATGTTCTTGCAATTGCTACCCTTTGTTGTTGCCCACCAGAAAGGGTCAATGGATAAAACAATGCCTTTTCTTTTAATCCCACTTTATCCAACATCTCCATAGCAATTTCTTCCGCTTCTATCTTATTCTTTTTTTGAACGAACAACGGACCACTCATTACATTTTTAAGTACTGTCATATTTGGGAATAAATTAAAGCTTTGAAAAACCATTCCAACTTTTTCTCGCATCGCATTTACACATTTTTCACTACCTTCCGTTTCTATTCCTTCAAAAATTATACTTCCAGCATTCTTTTCTTCCATATAATTTATACATCTTAAAAAAGTACTTTTTCCTGAACCACTTGCTCCAATAATACTAATGACTTCACCTTTTTCAATTGAAAAATCGATTCCACATAAGACTTGCAATTCCCCAAAATTTTTTTGTAAATTTTTAGTTTCAATTATTGTGTTCATCGTTCATTCACCTTCAATCTTTTTTCAAATTTTTTCAATAAGTATCCTAACGAATAAGTAAGTACCATATAGATAATGGCAGCATCAAAATAAATAGGGAAAATATCAAATGTTGCTGCAGCTAATTTTTTTGCCCTCATCATGGTTTCTGTTATTGTAATTACACTTGCTAATGATGAATCTAAAATTGCAAGTAGAAATTGATTCCCTAACGCCGGGACAGAGACTTTTACCGCTTGTGGAAAAATAACATGTACAAACGATTGCAATTTTGTCATTCCCATTGCCCTTGCAGCTTCATTTTGTCCATAGGGTATCGAGAGTATAGATCCTCTAAATATTTCACTAATGTATGCTCCATTATGAAATGCCAATCCAATTACTGCTGTTACATAACTACTAAAATATATTCCTATTTGTGGTAATCCATAAAAAATAAAGAACAATTGCAAAAGGAGAGGGGTTCCACGAATAACTGCAATATAAGAAGTTGCTACTGCATTTAATACCTTGCTTTTTGTCATTTTCATTGCACAAACAATTACACCAATTGCCGTTCCTATAACAATAGACAAAATAGAAAGTGTTAATGTCGTAACAATACTGCCCGAAAAAACGGGTAGACTCTCAATTGCTACTTTAAAAAAATCTATGATACTCTTCATTTATCTCTCACCTTTCCTTGCTCATCTCTTATTTTTGTAGAATATTATATCCAAAATATTTCATGCTAATTTCTTCATAAGTACCGTTTTCGACAATCGTTGCTAATGCTTCATTTAACTGTTTAAGCAATTCCGTATCTTCTTTCCTTACGGCAATTCCGATATTTTCTGTATAGAGTAAACTTCCGGTTGCAACAAATCCATAATCTTCGGGTGCTTCCAAGCCTACAAAACGACTAGTTACAAATCCATCGGTTCTTCCTTGGTCTGTTGTAATGAAATTTTCTTCATCACTAGAAAAATTCATGATATCCGTTACATTTTCATATGTTTCAATTTCTGATTCAAAAGTAGTTCCTGTTACCACACCTACCGTTGCTACTTTAGGATCATCTAAACCAGTATATCCATTTGCTTCTACTGAAAAGAATTGAGCTCCATCATAATAATATGGATCGGTAAAACTTACTTGTTCTAATCTATCATCCGTAATTGCCATACTACCAATTACGGTATCAAATCGAAGTCCTGTCAAACCACCAAGAATACCATCCCATTCTGTTGTAATTCCTTCTGCTTCAACTCCCATAACATCACCTAATGCTTGTGCAATTTCCACATCAAAACCAATTAAGTCACCTTGGTCATTTGTATAATTAAAAGGAGGATATCCACCAGAACAAGCAAATGTAAATTTACCTTCCGATTGAATTTTTTCCCATGTTGTTTGATCCGATGCACCACATCCTGTACTTGCACCAACTAAACCAATTAACAGAACCATTACCATTACTAGATTGATTACACGTTTTTTCATACTTTTTCTCCTTTTTTCATAAAAAAAATCAAAGAGGAGTAAAATCTTCTTTGATTTTTGGGTTGATATATTCATATTTTCTCTCGAGATAACTTTAGTATATACTAATAAGCACTTTAATGTAATAGACACCTGCATGATTTTGTTTGTGCACATGCACAACTAAATAATATCTTTTATATAAATACACAGCTGCAAAGTAAAGCGGTCATTCCAATCATTTATATGATATCCTGTTATCGCTTCAATCTTTTTCAAATTGTATGTAATCGTATTCCTATGTACAAATTGTTTTTTTGCAAGTTCTTTAATGTTTCCTTGTTCTTCAAAATATTTTATCAAAAATGCAACCATTTTCGTGTCATTCATTGCATCATACTCCTCTAATACCCCTAGTCCTCTGTCATAATAATCTTTTAACACTTCTCCCGGGGCTGCCAAGGCTTCTAAAAATATTTTATCTATTCCCATATCATCATAGCATGTCACATATCTGTTTTTCTTTTTTACTAAAGTTCCTGCGATTTTCATTTTATGATAATACAATGCAATAAATTCAAACTCCATTTGAAAAGGCCCTACCAATACCAACGTTTGGTATTTCAGATAACGATTTTCCAAATCTTCAAACATTTCTTTCGTAATAATTCGAATTTCTTCTTCCGTCTTTTCTATCAAAAACACAATGATTTGATTAAAATTTTTAATAATTACATACTTATTGCTTCTCCATGCAATCATTCTTTCCACTTCAATTTTAACCTGTTCAATGAAACTATGGCGAATTTCCATGTTTTGTTTATGATTCAATTCAAATATTAACATACTGTATTTTTGGTTTTTATGAAATCCATTTCTTGCTAACAAATCACGATTACCCTGACTAATTGTTTTCGTAAAAAGCAAATTTTTAAATATTTCATTAATATTCTCTTCTTTGGTATCACTTTTTAATATCAACTTTGTTGATTCATTGATCAAATCGATGATTCTTACTTTCCAAGGAAATGTTAGTAAAGGAAATTCATTTTCCTCACAATAAGTAATAATCGTTTCCGAAACATGATTAATATAGGGTCCAATATTTAAAAGCAAACCACAGGTATGTCTTTCCTCATGCAGTTGTTTGCATATCTCCAATAATTCCTCATCTGTTTTTTTTATATACCCCGTCAATATTGCCAATTCCCGCTGACGCATATATGGAATAACTTCACAATTATCTATGTTACTTAGCCACTGCACCAATTTCCGATCGCCACTCATACCCGCCACGATTTCAATATGAAATTTTTTTCTTAATGATCGGTACATTTTTTCTACAGTAATTGCCACGAATAATCACAGCCTTCCTATTTCATAACTAAGGTTGACGGTTGCAAATTCTTTTTCTTATCGTATCAAATTCATCTTCGAATTTCAAATAGACCCTAAAAATTATTTTTTATACAACGAAACAATTGTTCGAAAGTTTCCACTTTATTAATCTCATCTCTTATTCTTGCTGCATGATTATGTCCCGCTGTATACCACGACACATGCTTACGCATTTCTCGTATGCCAATATATTCGCCTTTGCATTCTTGTTGCAAGTTTGCATGAAGCAAAATCATTTCCTTTCGTTCTTTATCCGTCGGTCTATTGACTATTTCTCCCGTTTCTAGATACCTACACACTTCCCGAAAAATCCATGGATTTCCTCTCGATGCTCTTCCAATTGCAATTCCATCACATCCAGTTTCATCAAGCATTCTTTTTGCTTCTACTGCCGATGTAATATCACCATTTCCTATTACTGGAATTGATATCCTTTCCTTTACTTCACGAATGCTTTCCCAATTTGCTTTTCCTGCATAATATTCTTCCCTCGTTCTTCCATGAATACAAATTGCAGATGCTCCTGATTCTTCTGCGATATGTGCAATCTCTACCGCATTTAAATTTTCCTCATTAAATCCTCTTCTTATTTTAACGGTTACTGGTTTTTTTATTGCTTTTACCACACTTTCAATAATCTTACCAGCAAGAATAGGTGTTTTCATCAAATAAGAGCCTTCCTTATTATTTACAATTTTAGGTACGGGGCACCCCATGTTAATATCTAATATGGAAAATGGTTTCTCTTCAATCTGTTTTGCTATTTCACTCATAATTAACGGATCCGACCCAAATATCTGTAACGATACCGCTCCTTCTTCTGGATGAATATCCATCAATGCTTCTGTTTTTTTATTTTCAAAATAAATTGCTTTCGCACTTACCATTTCCGTACACGTCATACCTGCTCCTAATCTGCTGCAAAGTAAACGAAAAGGCAGGTCTGATACGCCTGCCATTGGTGCTAATATACAATTATTATTTAATTCAACTGATCCAATTCTTAACTTTTCCATACCTAGCCTATCTACTTTTCCTATTTCTTATTTTTATTGAAAAGAATGCGTAACCCTTTCAAGGTAAGCATCGTATCATAAACATCAATTACATCCGTTTCTTCCGCAATAATTCTTCCAAGACCACCCGTTGCAATTACCTTTAAATCCTGATAACTCGTTTCTTTCTTCACTTGGTTCACAATATATTCCGTTTGTCCAATTTGACCATATACCAAACCAGCTTGCATACTCGTCACCGTTGTTTTTGCCAAAATAGATTTTGGTTTCTTAATTTCGATTTCAGGTAATTTTGCAGCTCTTTCCCACAAGGCATTTGCGCTAATTCGAATACCCGGAGCAGTAATTCCAATTCCAAATTCTCCATTTTCTGTCACGACATCATAAGTTGTTGCCGTTCCGAAATCAATGATCAGCAAAGGACCCCCGTATATTTCAAAAGCTGCTACCGCGTCAACTATTCGATCTGCACCTAACTCCTTCGGATTATCGTTCGTAAGCTTAATCCCCGTCTTAATTCCTGGGCCTACAATTAATGGTTCCATTCCAAAATATCTGCGCATTGCGCCATTTATCGCATGCATTAAATTGGGAACCACACTAGCTATAATTACATCCGTCAGTTCTTCCTTTTTTATCTCATTAAATTTCAAAAGGTCACTAATCATCACTCCTATTTCATCCGAAGTTCTCGACGCATTCGACATCATACGAAATGAAGTTAATAATTTTTCTTCTTTAAATACACCAATTGTAATATTTGTATTTCCAACATCGATTACAAGTAACATATCCACACCTCTCTATTCTTCCATTTTAATTTTCCCTGTCAATGCTTTATAATAAAGTGCAAGAGACTCTAATAATTCCTGCCTTGTTGACTGAATTTTTTTAATTAATAAGCCAGCACTAATTTCATCATAAAGAAAATCTTGTTCATCTGAAATGGTTTCTAAAATTAAGGATCCCTCCTCATCAAAAGCCATTGTGAAAATTCCACCTACTTCTTCTGTATATAAGACACATATAATATGTAATTCTTCTTGAATCGATTTCGGAAGTTTTGAAAACTTCTCATTAAAATAATATTTTTTCTCATAAGAGTTTGCACCACATAAAACCACTCTGTTATTTTCCATAATTCTCCTTAAATATATCCATAAATTCCACGAACCGATACTTCTCCTGCATATACTTCAAGTACTTCCCCATCTTCTAATGCTACAAGCAGCTTTCCCTTATTGGTAATACCTTTTGCAATACCAACTATTTGTTTTTGTTTTTCATAAATACATACATTTTGTTCTCGGTTCACCAAACACGCATTATATTCTTCCATGATTTTCGTAAGATCTTCTGTTTGTAAAAACATCTGATAATATTTTTCAAACCAAACCATACATTTTGCAATTATTTCTGCACGATTATATACTTGTCCAATTTCTGCTTTCAATGAACTCGCATATGGTGCCTGATCTTTTGGGATACCTTCCATATTTACATTGATTCCAACACCAATCACCACGTAATGAACCATATCTGGCTCTGCACTCATTTCAGTTAATATTCCACAGACCTTCTTCTGATTGAGCAAAATATCATTTGGCCATTTAATTTCTGGTGCAACTTTCGTCATTTCATAAAGTCCCTTTTGCACAGCAAGTGCCATTACTAAAGTTAACATCGAAGTTTTTTCCGAGGATATCTCTGGACGTAAAAGAACGGACAAAGAAATCGAGTTTCCCTTAGGGGACTCCCAATTTCTTCCTCTTCGACCTTTACCCTCTGTTTGCATATCTGCAACTACAAGTGTCCCATGTGGTTTTCCGTTGTCACCAAACTCTTTGGCTACTGTATTAGTGGATCCAATTTCTTTATATGAATAAATTTCCGTTCCAACCCAAGTTGTATGCAAATGATTTTCGATTTCACTTTTTGTCAAAACATCTGGTGTGTTAAGCAAACAATATCCTTTATTTGAAACGGATTCAATTTCATATCCCTCTTCTTTCAACTTATTGATTACTTTCCAAATGGCTGTTCGTGACACCTGATATTCTTCACATATTTGTTGTCCCGAAACATATCCATTTGCTTCCCTAAGCATTTTTAAGACCTTTGTTTTTAACATATTTTTCCCTTACACTGCACCTAATGTTGCTGCCATCACTGCTTTTATTGTATGCATACGATTTTCTGCTTCATCAAAAACCACCGAAGCATTTGATTCAAACACTTCATTTGTTACTTCTAATTCTGAAAAACCATATTTATCAAAAATCTGTTTTCCGATTTTTGTATTCGTATCATGATAGGCAGGAAGACAGTGCATAAATATTGCATTTTCTTTTGCATTTCTCATCACCGCACTTGTCACTTGATATGCTCTTAAATCCTGTAATCTTTTTTCCCATACTTCTTCTGGCTCTCCCATAGAAACCCAAACGTCAGTATAGATTATGTCTGCATCTCTAGTGGCTTCTTCTACATTCGAAGTAAGCGTAACACTTCCGCCCGATGCTCTTGCAATATTGGTACATTGTTCCACAAGTTCCTTCTTTGGAAAATATGCCTCTGGTGCACATGCAACAAAATGCATTCCCATTTTTGCACAAGTAACCATCCATGAATTTCCCATATTATATCTGGCATCTCCCATGAATACTACTTTTTTTTCTTCCAATTCACCTAAATGTTCGCGTATGGTTAGAAGATCTGCCAGCATTTGTGTCGGGTGGAATTCATTGGTTAGACCATTCCATACTGGAACCCCAGCATGACATGATAATTCTTCTACAATATCCTGTGCAAATCCTCTATATTCAATTCCATCATACATACGACCTAACACATTCGCTGTATCAGAAATACTTTCCTTATTCCCAATTTGAGAACCTGCTGAATCCAAATAGGTTGTTCCCATCCCCAAATCATGAGCTGCTACCTCAAACGCACATCTTGTTCTGGTACTTGTTTTTTCGAAAATCAACGCAATATTTTTTCCACGTAAATTTCCAACTAAAATACCTTTCTTTTTCTTATCCTTGTAATCTGCTGCCAAATCCAATAAATAATTAATTTCTTCCTTTGAGTAATCAAGCAATTTCAAGAAACTGCGTCCGTTTAAATCTAGAACTTCTTCCATTTTACACCTCGTCTATCATATTCTTATTTTATAACAAAACACTCACGCCAAGAAAAAGATAGCGTGAGTGTTCTTGTTTCTATTTGGAAATCATTTCTTTAAATGTAGTCGCTAATCCCGCAATACCTTGAAGATCGGACGGAATAATAATTTTCGTAGCTTGTCCATTTGCAGCTTTTTCAAACGCCTCTAAACTTTTAATTTGTAATACCGCATCATCTGCTGCCGCATCCTTAATAAATACAATACCTTCTGCAGTAGCTTTTTGGACACTTCGAATAGCTTCCGCTTTACCTTCTGCTTCTCGAATTCTCTTTTCTTTTTCTGCTTCTGCTTGAAGAATTGCAGCTCTCTTTTCACCTTCTGCTTCAAGAATAGCCGATTCTTTTTTACCTTCCGCTACTAACACAGTGGATCGTTTTTCTCCTTCTGCTCGTAAAATAGATTCACGTCGTTCACGTTCTGCTTTCATTTGTTTTTCCATTGCATCTTGAATTGCTGCTGGTGGAATAATGTTTTTCAACTCAACACGATTTACTTTTATTCCCCAAGGGTCCGTTGCAATATCTAAAGACGATCTCATCTTTGTATTGATGGTTTCTCTTGAAGTCAATGTTTGATCCAATTCTAAATCACCAATGATATTTCTTAATGTCGTTGCTGTTAAATTTTCTATCGCAATAATTGGATTTTCTACTCCATATGCAAAGAGTTTTGGATCCGTAATTTGAAAAAACACAACCGTATCAATTCGCATTGTAACATTATCCTTTGTGATTACTGGTTGTGGTGCAAAATCAACAACCTGTTCCTTCATATTTACTCTCTTTGCTACTTTATCAATAATTGGAATTTTAAAATGCAACCCAACAGTCCAAGTTGATTGAAAAGCTCCCAAACGTTCAATTACAAATGCATGTGCCTGTGGTACTATTTTAATACATGATACTACAATGATAATTACTAAAGCTAAAATGGCTATTAATACATATAAATCCATATTTTTCTCCTTTTCTACACGATTTGTGCCTACCTATTTATTCTACGATTGCAGTTACTCCTTCGATCCTTACTACGGTGACTGTTTGCCCAACATCATACATCTTCGTATCGTCTTCTGCTCTTGCACTCCAATCAACACCTTTAATCATCACGCGTCCTACTCCCAGTAAATTGTCAATTTTTTCGGCAACAACTGCCTGTTCTCCAATTGCACGATCCGCATTTGTTCTCGTTCTACTTTTGTTGAAATATTTAACCGTAATTGGTCTTGTAAAAATCAACAAAGTAACGGAAACCAAAATAAATAATACAATTTGGAGCCAAAGAGGAAATCCAATCCATGCTCCTAAAGCAGCAATCAATGCTCCTCCTGCAAACCATATTGTCGTAAGACCCATTGTGAATATTTCTATCACTAATAATACTGCAAAAAGAATTAACCAAAACATTGCCATACGCTTACCTCCTAACAAACTCAAATTTTCGAGTTAATGTAATAATACACCATTTTTCATTTATAATCAACAAAAAACGGACAATGCGAAAATTCGTATTGTCCGTTTTTTATTATACAAAATTATTCTTTAATAAAACACATGATTTCCTAAAATATATCCTTTTTTAGAACCTGCTCTACGGAAATATAAATAGGTTCCAACGGTTGTTGCTCCATCTAGCGCTTCTTGCGCCGCTTGATAGCATTCTTCATTTGCACCTTTTGATGCCAATACCGTATCAAAATTTCCACTTAGCACAGGAGAGAACTGTCCTGGTGAATAAATAACTTCACTAATCGAATTAGGAAATCTTGTTGATCTCACTCGATTTAAAACAACAGCTCCAACTGCAACTTTTCCATCATAATCTTCTCCACGAGCTTCGCAGTAAATTATAGTTGCTAGCAAATCTAAATCTCCTGGTGCTGGTTCATACATTCCGTTATTCGTATTTAATGCAAGCTTTAAAGCCAATAACTCTTGTTCTCTTTCTTCAATCGCTTCTTTTGTTTCTCCTTCTGGAAGTCTTCTTTGAACCTCAACATATTCCAAAGAAACGTATCTCTCATTATCATCATATGATACACCAACCCATTCATCAAAAATTTCAATTCCATCTAATATCTCTCCATTTGGAATTACTCCTGCAATCTTCGAATCTAACGTTGGTTCCGTTCGTACTCTTAATGCATCTGCGACAGCTATTACTTCTAACTCTCCAATTTCTTCCGCCTTCGCCTCTGCTTCTTCATCAAACAATAAATATTCATCACTTGCCCATCCAATTAAATCGCCTGATTGAAATTTTGTCCATCCATTTTCTTGTTCTAGAATTGTTCCACCACAATATTGGTACATTTTCCCAACAATTTCAGCTTCTGCATTTCCTTCTGCTCGAACATTTAGCGAATTATTCACATTTGATATTACTAATGTGGATTCTTCTTTTTTATTTTCTGCTTCTACTGCACTTTTCAATTCATTAAATTCTACTGAATTCACATTAATATCCGAATCAATGATTGCAGCAGCTCCTACATTAAGGTTTGTCAAATATCCATTGCTACTTGCTAATACTGTTTTATTAACCATTAGTAAAAGGACAATGCTAATCGTTAAACTAGTAATTATAACAAGCCGAACCCCATGAGTTTTGGTTGTTTTTAAGTTCATCTTTTCCTCCAAGTAAAAGTAAAAAACACGTTACTTTCCTTCTCAAATTGTTACAACTTTGTTAACACCTGCTTCGGGTTATTATATTAGCAAACACTTTTTTATTTGTCAAGTTCATTTTCTTGGTAATATAGCACAATATATTGTTATATATTTTATTTTTTTTGTTTTATTTATACAAATTATAGATTTTTTGCTTTTTCAATACAAGCATTTTCTGCATCGATGATTGCACCTCTAAATTTTTTATTTTCCAGCACTTTTACTGCTTGAATTGTGGTGCCTCCAGGTGAACAAACCATATCTTTTAACTCGCCTGGATGTTTCCCTGTTTCTAAAACCATTTTCGCACTACCAAGTACCGCTTGCGCCGCAAATTGATATGCTAATTCTCTTGGCATGCCGTGTAAAACTGCGCCATCTGCCATTGCTTCAATTAACATAAAAACATATGCTGGTGAACTTCCGCTAACACCTACTACAACATCCATTAATGATTCCGCGATTTCATATGCTTTTCCAAAAGATTTAAAAATTTCTAAAATTTCTTCTCTTCTATCTGAAGGAACAAATTCATCGAATGTGACTGCCGTGCATCCTTCTCCTACTAGCGCAGGTGTATTTGGCATGGTTCGAATTATTTTGCATGAATTTCCAAGCGTTTCATGCAAATATGCAATGCTTTTCCCTGGTGCAATTGAAACAATACATTTGCCTTCCACAAAAGGTTTTATTTTTTCTAAGATTTGTGAATAATATTGCGGTTTAATGGCTAAGACAATAAGATCCGCTTGCTTTACAACCTCTATATTATCTTCGGTAACTCGTATCCCAAATTTTGCAGCACTGACATTTCTTTCTGCTTCACTTCGTCTTGACGCAATAATATTCTCTGGTGCTACAACTTTTTTTGCAATCATTCCAGAAATCATAGCCTTTGCCATATTCCCTAGTCCAATAAATCCAACTACCATTTTACTTCTCCCTTCGTTGTTTCAAAGCTTCATATATCAATAATCCAGTTGCCATCGCAGCATTTAAAGATTCCACCTTCCCAAGCATGGGAATTTTTATTTTTTCATCAGCCAATTTGCTTGTTTCTTTTTTCAAGCCATTTCCTTCATTTCCTACTAAAAAAACAGTTTTCCCATAATACGAAACTTGATCATAATCCATTGCCCCCTCTAAATCTGCAGCAAATACCTTATATTCTTTTTTTTGTAATGTTTGCAATTCTTCCTTTAAATTCTCTACATAAATAAATGGAACACGATATATAGATCCCATCGTCGCGCGAATCACCTTCGGATTAAACACATCCACCGATTTGTATGTAAGAATAATCCCATTCACACCTGCTCCTTCTGCAGTTCGAAGAATGGTCCCTAAATTTCCAGGATCTTGCAAATCTTCCAATGCAAGTATAAGATTGTCTTTTTGGTTTCCCAAATCTTCCATTTGATATTTTGGTTTCGAAAGAATACAAAGAATTCCTTGCGGAGTCATCGTATCCGATATTTTATGAAATACCTCATCCAAAACCACTTCATAAGATATTTCTTTTAGCAACTCCTTATGTTCCTCTTTGAAAAGAAAAGATTCGGAAACATAAATTCCCCGAATCCAATTCTTTGGCGCTTCTATAAACATTTTTTTGCCTTCAACCACAAATTCACCACTTGTTTTTCTTTCCTTAGAACTACGATTCAGTTGCAAAATATGTTTCATTTTTTTATTCATAACAGATGTTATCATATTTATAATCCTCTTATTTGCCTACTTTTTTGACCAAATAATCTGCTGTTTCATTTTTGGCTAACACAATTAAATGCTCTTCCTCTTTAATAATATAATTTGCGGTAGGCATAATTTGAGATTTTCCTTTTTGGTCCTTTATTCCTAAAATTTGAATTTTATATTTTGCTGCAATATTGGATTCTCTTATCGTTCTACCCACCCATTCTTTAAGTGGTGGAAATTCAAATATTCCATATCCATTGGTCAATTCCATATAGTCAAATACATTATTCATACTATATCTTTTTGCTAAACGTTCTGCAACATCTTTTTCAGGATAAATCACATTATCTGCTCCATTTCGAAGCAAAAATTTTGCTTGAATATCTCTTGTTGCTTTTGAAATAACATTTTTTCCACCCATGTCTTTTACAAGACTTGTAATTTCTAAGCTGCTCTGGAAATTTGTTCCAATACAAACAAAAATCAAATCAAAATTATCAATTCCCAGACTTTTAAGCACTTCAACATCAGTGCAATCTCCAATTTTTGCACTTGTAACAAGTGGTGCTATGGATTCAACTCTAAGTTCATTCGAATCAATTACCATTACATCATTTCCCTGTTCTAAAAAATTTAATGCTAAATGTCTTCCGAACCTGCCGATTCCTATAACCAATACTGATTTCATATGCTTCTCCATTTCGTTGAATTCCAGTTGTCTTCAAGTTTTTGATTCGCTTTCTTCTATATATAAAGAATGGATCTTATATTCTTATCATCCAACCACTACTTTTTCTTTTGGGCTAATTACCCTTGCCACTTTATTTCTTCTTGCAAATGCAACCGCGAAACTCAAACTTCCGACACGTCCACAATACATTAACAATATGATAATAATTCTTGATGTTGTATTTAATTCTCTGGTGATTCCCGTAGACATACCTACTGTTCCAATTGCTGAAAAAACTTCAAATAATACATTTTCAAACGGAAACATTTGTACCGAAAAAATGATGGTAGCCGATATTAAAACTAAACTTAAGTTTATCAAAATGATGGTTGTGGCTTTTCGTATGGACTCGGAAGGCAATCGTCTTCCAAATATCTCTGCAGATTGACGATTTCGAATCATCGAAGATGCCGAAACAATTACTACCACCAATGTTGTAATTTTAATTCCTCCTGCAGTAGATCCTGATGCTCCTCCAATAAACATAAGTATCATCGTTAATAACTTGCTTGAATTACTTAATGCCCCTGTATCAACAGTATTAAATCCTGCCGTTCTTGCAGTAACGGAACTAAAGAAAGAACTTAGTATTTGTTCTCCTACGTTAAGTCCTTCTAACGTATGTCCATGCTCAAAAATCCAAAATAAAAATGCACTTCCAAATATTAGTAAAAACGTAGCAACCAAAACAATTTTGCTATGCAATAGATATTTTTTAAATTTAAATTTATTTTTTGAAATGTCTTCCCATACTATAAATCCGATTCCACCAACAATAATCAAAACCATAACCGTAATGTTTATAATTGGGTCACCAACATAATTGCCAAACGAAATATATGGATTTTCAATTCCTAATAGATCAAATCCCGCATTACAAAATGCAGACACGGAATGAAATACCCCATAATAAATTCCTTTCCCCCATCCAAATTCTGGAACAAAACGTACCGAAAGTAAAATAGCGCCTAAACTTTCAAAAATAATTGTTCCTTGGATGATTTTTTTTGCAAGTCTCACTACACCTGCAGTTTGAATCGTATTTACGCTTTCATGCAAGGCTTCTCTTCTCGCTAATCCGATATGTTTTCGTAACAAAACAGATACATACACGCCAATTGTCAAGAATCCCAATCCACCAGTTTGAATCATTGCTAGAATCACAAGTTGTCCAAATGCGGACCAATGGGTGCACGTATCCACTACCACCAAACCTGTCACACAAGTCGCAGAGGTCGCCGTAAATATAGATGTGAAGAAATTCACAGACCCATCTCTTGTTGCAATCGGAAGTGAAAGCAAAATTGTTCCCATCATAATAATCAAAAGGAAACTAATTGCAATTTCACCGGTATGTCCTAATTTTTTACTACTTTTTTTCATACTTTTCTCACAATCAATTATATTAGTGAATCGATAAAGACCGACTTATTTTATATTGATACTCTGGTATATCTTTTTTCATCTGTAGTGCTTCTTCAATATCAATATCAATGAATTCTCCTCCACGATGTGCCATGACACGATTTGTTTTTCCTTGGCAAATCATATCTGAGGCCATTGCACCCATAATCGATGCATACATACGATCTTTACAAGTAGGGGAACCACCTCTTTGCATATAGCCTAATATGGTTGCTCGTGCTTCTATTCCAGTAGCAACTTCAATTCTCCTTGCCATCGATGTAGAATGTCCTATTCCTTCTGCATTAATAACAATATTATGACGTTTTCCATGATCTCTATTTTCCATAATATGTTTGATTATTTTTTGATCATTATAATCATATTTTTCCGGTAACAGAATTTCTTCTGCACCACTTGCAATACCACACCATAAAGCAATATATCCCGCATTTCTTCCCATTACTTCAATTACAGAAATACGTTCATGAGAGGAAGAAGTGTCTCGAATCTTGTCAATTGCCTCTAACGCGGTGTTAACCGCAGTATCAAATCCAATTGTATAGTCCGTGCATGCAATATCCAAATCAATTGTTCCTGGAAGACAAATAACGTTAATTCCTTGTGCCGACAGTGCAAGTGCTCCACGATAAGAACCATCTCCACCGATAATAACCAAGCCATCGATCTCATGTTTTCTACATATTTCTGCTGCTTTTTGCTGTCCTTCCAACGTATGAAATTCCATACATCTTGCTGTTCCTAAAATAGTTCCACCTTGCTGAATAATATCCGATACACTATTGGCATTCATATCCACAATTTCTTCGTTAAGAAGTCCCAAATATCCTTTTTTTATGCCTTTTACACGTACCCCATTATATAGAGATTGGCGAACAACTGCTCGAATTGCTGCATTCATACCAGGAGCATCGCCACCACTTGTAAGCACTCCTATTGTTTTCATTCCTTCTGACACCTTAACACCTCCAACTTGTTTTTTATCTTACGAATTCTTATTTTCTAAGAATTTCTGTTATCATTCCAATCTTTTTCATTTTAATCTATTTTCCCTTAGTTTTCAAGTGTCTTCTTATATATGAAACTTCATTGCTGGCCACATTACTTTGATATTTTCGCTTCCAAATTCTTCCTCTAATTCTTTTTGTAATTCCTCGGAAATATGAACTGCATAATTTTCTGGTAAAACACGCATTGATTTTGCATCCTTTAGAAAAATTCCAATTTGTTCTGTCCCTGGATATTTTTTAAAAATATGATACATTTTGGTTTCTTTGTTCGAATAATCGTCCTTGTCTAAAAATTGAATCCATATTTGTTTCGGTACATTGGAGAAAGGAACAATTTGCTCCGCAATCAACTTTCCATCTCGTTCATCTTCTGCAGAAACGCGTCCTTTAACAAAGATTTTTTCTTCTTCCGTCAATACATTCATATATTTTTCATAGGTTTTCGGAAAAACAATGATTTCTATTTGCCCCAACAAATCTTCCAACGTAAGAAATGCCATCGTTTTATCATTTCTTGTATACTTTATTTTCTTTTCTGCTAAGACTCCTCCCAATACAACAGTTTCTCCATCAAAAACCTGCATTTCATTTGATTCTTCATCAATTAAAAAATCCGATGTTACTGCTGTTTTTAATTTATCCCAAACTTCCTGAACTTCTTCTAATGGATGTCCACTAACATAGATACCTAACACTTCTTTTTCAAAGGATAAAATCGTGTTTTTATCATATTCTCCAACCTCTGGCAAGGAACTCTTAAAACTTGTCTTTTCCTCCTCAGAAGCATAATCAAACAGTGTCATTTGTCCTGCAATGGAAGATTTTTTCTCCTGATGAATCTGATCAAGAATCTGAGCATATCCAAACATCAACTGTTTTCTTGTAGCCTGTAAACTATCCAATGCTCCTGCTTTGATAAAATTCTCTATCGCTCGTTTATTCACATCAGCATTTGCCGTTCTTGTAATGAAATCATATAGATCTTGATATCTTCCATTTTGATTTCGTTCTTCTACCACAGCTTCCATTACTGGCTGTCCTACTCCCTTTATCGCAGTTAATGCATATCGTATTTTCCCATTCTTTACACTAAATTTTGTTTCTCCCTCATTGATATCTGGTGGCAAAATAGTTATCCCCATGTTCTTGCATGATAATATATATTCCGAAACTTTGGTTGGATTATCTATGACAGAAGTCATTAATGCTGCCATAAACTCTACTGGATAATAATACTTTAAATATGCCGTTTGATAAGAAACAACCGCATAACAAGCCGCATGTGATTTATTAAATGCATATTTTGCAAAGTCAATCATATTATCATATATCTCCATGGCTATATTTTCAGAAATTCCTTTTGCAATACAACCAGGTACTCCTTCTTCTACATTTCCATAGACAAAGTTTTTTCGTTCCTTCTCCATAACTTGTGACTTTTTTTTGGACATGGCTCTTCGTAGTAAGTCACTTCGTCCCAGGGTATACCCTCCCAAATCTCGAACAATACGCATAACCTGTTCCTGATAAACAATACAACCATATGTGTCCTCTAAAATAGGCTCTAGTTCTTTGCAAGCATACTTCACTTCATTTTGATTGTTTTTTCCTCGGATATATTTAGGTATAAAATCCATCGGGCCTGGTCGGTAAAGAGAAATTCCAGCAATCAGGTCTTCTAATCTCTGTGGTTTCAACTCTTTCATAAAGCTTTTCATCCCATTGCTTTCCAATTGAAACACTCCATCGGTCTTACCCGTTCCAATAGAAGCTAATACCTTTTCATCCTCGTAGGAAATGGCATCCATATCCAATTCCATTCCCATATTCTCCTTGACTATACGAACTGCATTTTGAATTACCGTTAGTGTTCGTAAACCCAAAAAATCCATTTTTAATAAACCCAATTCTTCCAAAGTTGTCATGGTAAATTGCGTTGTAATGGATCCATCCGCCCCTCTCGACAAGGGTACAAACTCATCCGCTGATTTTTGGCATATTACCACTCCTGCTGCATGCATGGATGTATGTCTTGGCAATCCTTCCAATCGTTTACACATATCAATCAGAAAATGGATTTGCTCATCATCTTCATATAATTTGCGAAATTCCCCATTCATTTCTAATGCTTTATCTATTGTCATTTTTAATTCATTCGGAATCATTTTTGCAATTTCACTAACTCGTGCATACGGAATATCCATAACACGACCAACATCGCGAATCACGCCTTTTGCTGCAAGCGTACCAAATGTTACGATCTGAACCACTTTATCTGCCCCATATTTATCGGATACATAATCAATAACTTCCTGTCTTCTTTCATACCCGAAATCAATATCAATATCTGGCATGGAGACCCGTTCAGGGTTTAAAAATCGCTCAAAAAGCAAATCATATTTAATGGGATCAATATTGGTAATCTCCAAGGAATATGACACAATGCTTCCTGCTGCAGAACCCCTTCCTGGACCAACCATAATATGGTTTTGTCTAGCATATCTTATAAAATCCCAAGTTATTAGAAAATAGTCGACAAAACCCATTTCTTTGATTGTCTGTAGTTCATAGGACAACCGATTTTCAATTTCCTTGGTTATTTGTGGATATCTATTTTGCATTCCTTCCTTACATAATTTTTGCAAATACCCCCAAGAATCATACCCTTCTGGAACATCATACTTTGGCAATTTTGTAACTCCAAATTCAATTTCCACCTGACAACGCTTTGCAATTTTTTCCGTATTATCAATTGCTTCTTGGGCATACGGAAATAGTTTTCTCATTTCCGCTTCACTCTTTATGTAAAATTGTCCGCCCTCATAACGCATTCGGTCCTCATCTTGAAGTTTTTTCCCTGTTTGCAGACAAAGTAAAATATCATGCGACTGTTCATCATCAGCATAGGAGTAATGTACATCATTTGTCGCTACCAAATCAATATCTAACTCTTTACTCATTTTCAACAGTTCCATATTTACAATTTGTTGCTCTGCAATGCCATGATCTTGCAATTCCAAAAAGAAATTGCCTTTTCCAAAACATGACTCATATTTTTTCGCTGCTTTTCTTGCCTCATCGAGTAAACCTTTGGTAATATATTTTTGTACTTCTCCTGCTAAACACGCAGAAAGTGCAATCAATCCTTCATGAAATTCTTCCAAAATTTCCATATCCACTCTTGGTTTATAGTAAAATCCTTCCGTAAACCCTCGACTAACTATTTTCATTAAATTGGCATAACCCACATTATTTTCTGCTAATAAAACAAGGTGATAATACCTGTCCTCACCACCTGTCAATTCTTTATCAAATCTTGAATTTGGAGCAACATACACTTCGCAACCTATGATTGGATTGATTTTCGCTTTTTTCGCAGCACGATAAAAATCAATGACACCATACATAACTCCGTGATCTGTAATTGCAACGCTATGCATTCCAAGTTCTTTCACTTGTTTTACGCATTCCTCTATTTTATTCGATCCATCTAGCAAACTATATTCTGTATGAACATGTAAATGTGTAAATGCCATGCATAACCCTCTTTTTTTCTTTTTCATTTTTAGTTTATATGTAATTTATTTTACCACTCTATGTCTTCCGATACAAGAAAGATACGCAAACCAATTACTTGATTTGCGTATCTTTCATTACTACTATTTCAATTCTATAAATATGATTTTAATATTTCTACTTTATCCAACCGTTCCCATGGAAATTCAACGTCCGTTCTTCCAAAATGACCATATGCTGCTGTATCTTTATAAATTGGTCTTCTTAAATCTAATTCCTTTATAATTCCTGCTGGACGAAGATCAAAGTTTTCACGTACAATATCCACTAATTTTTCATTTGAAATTTTTCCAGTGCCAAACGTATCCACCATGATTGACATAGGATGTGCTACTCCAATTGCATAAGCTAATTGTATTTCGCATTTCTCTGCCAAGCCTGCTGCCACAATATTTTTTGCAACATATCGCGCTGCATAAGCTGCACTTCGATCCACCTTTGTACAATCCTTACCAGAAAAAGCTCCCCCACCATGTCTTGCATATCCACCATAGGTATCCACGATGATTTTTCTTCCTGTCAATCCACTGTCTCCATGTGGTCCACCAATAACAAAACGTCCCGTTGGATTTACAAAAAATTTCGTATGGTCATCTACCATATCTTGAGGAATAAACGCATCAAAAATATATTTTTTTATATCCTTATGAATTTGTTCTTGTGAAACATCTTCATTATGCTGTGTAGAAAGCACAACAGCTTCTAGTCTTTTTGGTTTTCCTTCTTCATCATATTCAACAGAGACTTGCGTTTTTCCATCTGGTCGCAAATAAGGAAGCGTTCCATTTTTTCGGATATTTGTTAATTCAAATGCTAATTTTTGTGCAAGTGATATTGGATATGGCATGAACTCAGGTGTTTCATTTGTTGCATACCCAAACATCATTCCTTGATCTCCTGCTCCTATAGCCCCTATTTCTACGTCAGACAATGTGTCTTCTTTTGATTCATATGCATGATCAACTCCCATAGCAATATCTGTAGATTGACTATCTAACGTAACCATTACTGCGCATGTTTTACCATCAAATCCGCATTCTTCATTGTCATATCCAATTTTCAAAACCGTTTCACGAACAATGTTAGGAATATCAACAATTGCCTTTGATGTGATTTCTCCCATTACCATAACCATGCCTGTCGTTGTACATGTTTCACACGCTACTCTGCTCATTGGATCTTGCTCTACCATCGCATCTAATACGGCATCTGAAATTGCGTCACACATTTTATCTGGATGTCCTTCGGTTACTGATTCTGATGTAAATAATAATTTTTCCATTTTTTTCCCTTTCTTTTTTCCACTTCTAATTAATGAACCTTTTAACATAAAAAAACCGCTTAAAAATAAGCGGACTTGATTTTGATACTCAAATCCTCTTATTGCTCGAAAATCAATGCAATAAATTGCTCGCTCAGGTTGGCACCTTCCTAAAAGGGGTTGCCGTGGTTTCACAGATCCTATGTATCTCCACCACTCTGAATAAGAGAATAACTATATGAACTTTAATATTACTGTTACAATACACTACTTTGCAATGCAAGTCAACCCTAATTTCATTGACATTTCTTACTATAAATTTTATAATTCTCTTATGGTAACTAAGTACTATGAAAGATAAGAGGCAACTATGAAAAAAATCAACACTGAAGAGCTTATCCCTGGCATGGTAATCGCAACGGATGTATATACCTATAATGATCAACTTATCCTACCAAAAGGGTTGACATTAACTGATAAATCCATCACTAGACTGCGTTTTTACTCCATCTCCTTTATTAACGTTGAAGAAAACTCTGTTCATATCAATACTAACCTTTATCACGAGGAAGAAAAACCTACCGCTTATTCTGATTCTTTGAAATCAAAAGCGGTTTTTAATGAATTCAAATCTTGTTTCGAAAATACGGTTCGTTCTTTTAGCCATGCTATGATTGACCTCGTTGAACACGATTCCGATGTTGATATTGATGTTTTATTAGAACAAACACTCTCTATTTTTCATGTAAATCAAGGGGATTTCAACTTATTTAATATGCTTCATAATCTACGCACCTATGATGACGATACCTTTGCACATAGTATAAACGTATCGCTAATTTGTAATGTTTTTGCAAAATGGCTGCATATGAGTGAAGACGAAATAAAAACAGCTACGCTAAGTGGCCTTTTACATGATATTGGAAAACTTAAAATTCCAGAAAACATCGTTCATAAATGTGACAAGCTAACGGAAACCGAATTTGAAATTATTAAAACACATCCCACGGAAGGCTATCGCATTCTTCAACCTATGAAAATAGATCCACACGTTAAGAATTCTGCACTAATGCATCATGAACGTTGCAATGGTTCTGGTTACCCTTTAGGAATTTATGGGGATCAAATTGACTCTATGGCAAAACTTGTAGCCATTGTTGATGTGTATGAAGCCACAACCGCTCCTAGAATTTACCGAGGTCCTCTTTCACCGTTTGAAGTCATTGGTCTTTTCCAGTCTGAAGGAATTCAAAAATATGATGTGCTTTACATTATGACATTTTTAGAAAATATCGTTAATACCTATATGCATTATGGTGTACAGCTCAATGACGGAACCGAAGGTACAATTATCTTTATTAATAAACAAGATTTATCTCGACCAATTATTCGTGCGGGTAATCGATTTATCGATTTAGCAACAAACCCTACCCTTAATATTGTAAAAGTACTATAATCAAATCTTTTAAGTCTTTATTAGAAATAAAAAACTCGCAGATTACCTGCGAGTTTTTTATTTCTCTATATCTTATCCAACTTTCAAACGAAATTTCTGAATGTCCACCTCTTCCGAAACTTTTTCAATTTGACCGCCTAGTTTCTGTAATTTAATATGAAAATTCTCATATCCTCTCTCAATATACTTAATATCATCGACAAAGCTGATTCCCTCTGCTACTAATGCAGCTATTACCAATGCAGCTCCTGCACGTAAATCTGGAGCCGTTAAACTTGCTCCCGTATAGCGAGACACACCATCTATAATTGCTGTATTTCCTTCTACTTTAATATTTGCACCCATTTTAGTCAATTCATCCACATATTTAAAACGGTTTTCATAAATGCCCTCTGTAACAATACTCGTACCATTTGATATTCCTAATGCTGCTGACATCTGTGGTTGCATATCTGTTGGAAAACCAGGATATGGAAGCGTTTTTAATTGTGTAGAATTTAATGTTTTCGTTGCTACAACACGAACTTCATCGTTAGATTCTTCAATTTCGCAGCCTACTTCCATTAATTTTGCGGAAATCGACTCTAAATGCTTTGGAATAACATTCTTTACTGTAATATCACCTTTTGTCGCTGCTGCAGCTACCATAAAAGTTCCAGCTTCAATCTGATCTGGAATAATAGTATATTCTGCTTTATGCAATCCTGTTACTCCCATAATACGAATCACATCCGTACCAGCCCCTTTTATATTTGCTCCAATGCAATTCAGAAAATTGGCCAAATCTACCACATGTGGTTCCTTTGCTGCATTTTCAATAATGGTAGTCCCTTCTGCTAAGATTGAACTTAACATTAGATTAATGGTTGCACCAACGGAAACCATATCCAAAAAGATATGTGCTCCTTTTAAATGTTCTGCTTTTGCTTCAATAAATCCATGCTCAATCTTTACATTTGCACCCAACATGCGAAATCCTTTTAAATGTTGGTCAATTGGTCTGCTACCAATATTACATCCACCTGGCAAAGATACCGATGCAGAATTGTATTTACCTAGTAACGCTCCTAATAAATAATAGGAACCTCTTATTTTTTTTATATCATCATTCTCAATTACCAATTTATTAATATTTTTTCCATTTATGCGAACCGTATGCTCATCTAATCGTTCTATTTTCGTTCCAACGCTTTTCATTGCTTTTAAAAGAACATTGATATCTTGCACATTTGGAATATTGTCAATTGTAATAGGTTCGTTCGCCATCATCGCTCCTGCTAATATAGCAAGGGCTGCATTTTTTGCGCCACCTATTTCCACTTCACCAACCAAAGGTGTACCACCTTTTATTGCATATTGTTCCATGTTTCACCTCGTAAACTCTGTTAAATTCGATTTAACTATTTAAAATATTATATCGTAATTTTAAAACTTAATCAAGTCGAGTGACTGGATTAACCGCTACTCCATTGATTCGCATCTCAAAATGCAAATGTGGTCCTGTACTAACTCCTGTATTTCCAGAGCTTGCAATCTTCTGCCCTTGTGATACTTGCTGTCCTGCGCTTACATAAATTTTACTTAAATGTGCATATCTTGTTTGTGTTCCATCCACATGATTAATATAAACTACATAACCGTATCCACTACCCCATCCTGCTTTTGCGACCGTTCCACCTGAGGATGCAACCACTGTCGTTCCTGTTGGAACTCCATAATCAACTCCTTGATGGTAAGAGGAAGCCCCTCTAGTAGGCGATACTCTGGCACCAAATCCACTAGTAATACTTCCACCTGAAACTGGTCTAATATATGTTGGTGGTATCTTAGTACCTTTTTCAACAATCATCGGAATCGCCTCTCGAACCAATTCCTCTTGTACAATTGTTCGACCCACTTCCGTATCATTTTCATAATCTACAATGGCTGCTACTTTTCGATATCCCGCAGAAGGCTGTTGTAATACAACTTCTGTCGTTGTATACCATTCATCATTTAATACATATTCAATTTCCGCATCGTAACTTTCTTCATAGTACACTTCATTTGACCATGCTACCGACAATTCAGGCTGTGGTACGGTAATAACAATTGCATCTCCAATACGAATCAGCGATGTTTCGCTTTCAATTGCCTCATTCATTTCAATAATTTCATCAATTGTCAGTCCCGTATTCATTGCAATTCTTGACAAACTATCTCCTGCAACCACTTCGTATATTTCTTCTTTTTCCTGATCCTTTGTCACCAACTCAATAGCCTCTTGTAATGATGTTATCTCATTAGAAGGTAAATATGCCTCTACAATCTCGATTTTATCTGCATAATCCACATTTAGTATTCCATAATATAAATCTTCAAAACTTCCATTATCACTAAAGGATGCATTTTCTAATGCCTCTTCGATCGAAGCTTCCACTCCAGCATTCGGAAGTGGATCCACAATTTCTTCACTCCGTATTTCTTCCACCGGTTTCACTTCTGTCGTTAAAACATTTAATTCTCTTTCTGGATTCATAACAAGCGAAACTTCATAAGGTGATTCTGTATCGTATTTATCAATGCAAGCTTGTAATAACGTAAGTATCTCATCAGAAGATGCTAGATTCACAGTAAATTCATTAATTTTAACAGTATATGACTGATTAATTGTTTCGGTATCTGAAGAGGCTAATGTTTTTTTCATGTTTTCCGTAATCGTTTTCGCAGAATCCACTTTTTCCCAAAGCACTTCTCTTCCATCTACCGTTAAATCCGTTTCTATTAGTAGCATCGAATTACTAGCTTTTGAAACTGCTAATCTTGCAGCGCTTAAACAATCCGCAATGATATCCATATCACCAACGGTCCCTATATAATCCTCGTTTAGAAAAACACGAAAGGTATTATTTCCTGTTTTTTCAATTTTCTCAAATGTTGGCAAAAAAAATGCACTAACAATCATTATTATAATTGCAGTCATTATATATTGGCATCGCATTCTTTTATAATATTTAGTAACTCGCTTCATCCTAGTTTATTCCTCAAATTATCCGTAATATTTTCGTAACAAATTTATTTTATCAGTTATTCTCTTTCTTGTAAAGAAAAAAGGAAAATAGCCATATTAGAACTGCTATTTCCTTTTCTTTTTTCTTTTCTCCACACTATAACCAAATTTTCCAATTTTGTTTCCTAATGGATAATAGTTCCCATGCGAATAAACAATTGGATTTGCTTTTTCTAACGAAAACTTATTTGTCTCGTCCATATATTTTGCGTCCGCATGAACTGCCAAAACTTCTGCCATAAACATGGTGTGACTGCCCAACACTTCTGTCTTTACCACCTTGCATTCAATATTTACTGGACTTTCTTCTATTAAAGGTGCCTTCACGTATTTTGCCGGTGCTTTTGTCAGATGCATTGCCTGAAACTTATCTTCCAATTTCCCACTTCTTACACCACAATAATCTGTGGCACGCGCCAACTCCTTCGTTGTAAGATTAATTACAAATTCACCCGTTTCTTCAAGCATATGATACGAATATCTACTCGGTCTTACGGAAATAAATACCATTGCTGGATCCGAATTCATTGTACCCGTCCAAGCAATTGTTATTACATTTTCATTTCCCTTTTTATCTATAACCGTTACCAATACTGCTGGTAATGGATATAACATATTTCCTGGTTTCCATATTTCTTTTGCCATAAGATTATTTGTCTCCTAAAATAAATTTAGTTCGAAGAAATAATTAATTGCCACACCAATAAGTGCGAAACATTCCACACCTACAATTGCAAGAATGGTAATCATTATTGGTTTAATTCCCCTTAATCTCTTTTTTAAGGAAATATTATCTTCTTGTATCATTTTCCATTGTTTCGAAAATCCTTCTTCTACTACTGCTTCCACATTTCGAAATACTTTTACATCCTCTGTATGAATCAATTCTTCGATACATTTTGAAGAGGTTTCAAGAGAAACTTTTATCGCTTCAATTTTTTCCTTTAATTCATCTAAGTTTTCTCCATTATTGCTCTCTATTTTTTTCTCATCCACTACATTATCATCCTCTAATTGTTCCAATGCATCCACTGTTTTTTGCATTCGTCTTAGCAATTCAACGTTTTTAAGATGTACCTGTCGCATTTGTAATATTAATGTCTCATACTCCTCTAGTTTCCCCTTCATTTGAACCATCTCCTTTGCCTCCGCACTAGCATTTGCACGAATCAAATCTTGTGAACCCAATTTTTGCGCAATTTTATCTATGAAATTATCCATTTTTCTTCCCTCCAAATAAACTATGTTCATATTTTATCATCATTCGAGTCTAGGTGCAAACAAAAAATGTGCAACCATATTTATGGTTACACATTTCTTATTTATCTTCTAAGTAAAATTACTTAATTTTCATTTACTTTTCGTTTTACATAAGTTGTATGTAGAATTTCATGGGCCTTATGACTTCCTGGCTTTTCAAGGAATTCTTGATACAATTTTTGAATACTTGGATTTTCATGTGATTTTCGTATCTTATTTGCTTCATCTTCACTATATAATGCTTTTGCTCTAAGAATACGTACATTTTCCGAATTCAGTATATCTGCATGTACTTGTGGTTGTCCGCCACCATTAATACATCCACCAGGGCATCCCATAATTTCAATAAAATGATACGTTTCTTCTCCAGATTTTACCTTTTCAAGTAATGTTTTTGCATTATTTAATCCACTCGCAACGGCTACTTTAATTTCCAACCCAGCTACATTGTAAGTAGCCGCTTTGATTCCTTCCATACCACGAACTTCTGTAAAATCAATCGGAGAGTCATCTGTTTCTCCGGTTAATTTCCATACTGCGGTACGTAGTGCTGCTTCCATAACGCCACCACTTGCACCAAAAATAACAGCGGCTCCTGAGCTTGTCCCTAACGGATTATCATATTCTTCGTCTTCAAGTGCTTTAAAATCCACTCCATACTTCTTCACTAATCTAGCAAGTTCTCTTGTAGTCATTGTATAATCCAAATCTGGATAACCCGAAGCATTTTGATCTTCCCGTCCTATTTCAAACTTTTTAGCTGTACAAGGCATAATACTAACGCTGACAATATCCTTTGGATCCATATTCATTTTCTCTGCATAATATGTTTTTACAATTGCACCAAACATTTGTTGTGGTGATTTACAACTACTTAAATTTTCCGTCATGTCCGGGAAGTAATGCTCACAATATTTGATCCACCCTGGGGAGCAAGATGTAATCATTGGTAATACTCCCTGATTATTAACTCTATCTAAAAATTCATTTGATTCTTCCATAATGGTAAGATCTGCTGCAAAATTTGTATCAAACACTTTATCAAATCCAAGAATACGCAAGGCAGAAACCATTTTCCCTTCCACATTTGTTCCTATTGGATATCCAAATTCTTCACCAAGTGCCGCACGTACTGCAGGCGCAGTTTGTACAACAACTACTTTCGTTGGATCTGCAATGGCAGCCATAACTCCTGCACTAGAATCTTGTTCATATAATGCACCCGTTGGACATACATTAATACATTGTCCACAAGACACACAACTCGTACTACCTAGTCCCATTTCAAAAGCGCTTGAAATATGAGTTTTAAATCCACGTTCGTTTGCCCCAATTACTCCGATTCCTTGTACCTTTTCACACATTGCCACACAACGACGGCATAAGATACATTTATTATTATCCCTTACCATGTGTGGTGCTGAAAAATCTAACTCATAGGTATTAGATTCCCCTGCGTAATAATTTTCATCTTCCACTCCATATTCATTACACAAATCTTGCAATTCGCAACTACCACTTCGAACACAGGACAAACACTTTTTATCATGATCGGAAAGAAGCAATTGTAATGTTTTCTTTCTAGATTCAATGACACGAGGAGAATTTGTAATAATTTCCATTCCTTCCCGAACTGGGAATACACAAGAAGTTACTAAACTTCTTGCACCTTTTACTTCCGTTACACAAATACGGCACGCACCAATTTCGTTAATCCCCTTTAAGTAACATAAGGTGGGAATTTTAATATTTGCTAATCTGGCAGCTTCTAAGATGGTTGAACCAGCTGGAACTGAAACATCTTTGCCGTTTATTTTTATATTTACATTCGACATAATAACCTCCACTTTAGTTATTTTTTACTAATTGCACTAAATTTACATTTCTCATAACAAACACCACATTTTACACATTTTTCCTGATTGATCACATGTGTTTCTTTTACCGCTCCTGTGATAGCACTAGCCGGGCAATTTCTTGCACATAAAGTACATCCCACACATTTATCTGGATCAATTACAAATTGCAATAAATCTTTACAGACCCCTGCCGGACATCTCTTATCAACAATATGTGCAACATATTCATCTCTAAAATAACGTAATGTTGAAAGTACTGGGTTTGGAGCTGTTTGTCCTAGTCCACATAAAGAATTGTCTTTAATGTAGTAGCAAAGAGCTTCTAATTTATCAAGATCCTCTATTGTTCCTTGACCTTTTGTTATTTTATCTAAAATTTCATACATACGTTTGGTTCCAACACGACATGGCGTACATTTTCCACATGACTCATCCACCGTAAATTGCAAGAAGAATTTTGCAATATCTACCATACAGTTATCTTCATCCATAACAATTAATCCGCCAGACCCCATCATCGATCCAATCGAAATCAAATTATCATAGTCCATTGGAATATCATAATGTTCAAATGGTATGCATCCACCAGATGGTCCTCCCGTTTGTGCTGCTTTAAATTTCTTACCTTCTGGAACACCGCCACCAATTTCTTCAATCACCTCACGAAGTGTTGTTCCCATTGGAATTTCCACAAGCCCTGTATTTTTAATTTTTCCACCAAGAGCAAATACTTTTGTTCCCTTAGATTTTTCAGTCCCCATAGCAGAAAACCATTCTGGTCCATGCAAAATAATGCGTGGCACATTCGCATAGGTCTCTACATTATTTAAAATCGTTGGCTTTTGAAACAATCCTTTTTCTGCTGGAAATGGAGGTCTTGGACGTGGTTCTCCACGATTCCCTTCTATTGAAGTCATAAGTGCTGTCTCTTCTCCACAAACAAAAGCTCCAGCCCCTAATCGTAATCCAATGTCAAAATTAAATCCACTTCCAAAAATATCATTTCCTAGTAATCCATATTCTCTTGCTTGCTCAATCGCAATTTCTAATCGTTCAATTGCAATCGGATATTCTGCTCTTACATAAATATATCCTTGAGAAGCACCAATTGCATATCCTGCAATTGCCATTGCTTCTAACAGAACATGTGGATCTCCTTCTAATACTGAACGATCCATAAATGCACCTGGATCTCCTTCATCCGCATTGCAGCATACATATTTTTGATCCGCATCATTTCCTTTTGCCAATTTCCATTTTAAACCCGTCGGGAATCCACCGCCTCCACGACCACGGAGTCCACTATCTGTTATCACTTGAATTACATCCTCAGGTGTCATTTCAGAAACCACTTTTCCTAGCGCTTCATATCCACCAGTTCCAATATATTCATCAATTACTTCGGGATTAATCACACCACAATTACGCAAAACAATTCTATGTTGACGTTTATAAAAGTTTGTTTCTGTTAAAGGTTTTAGCCCATCCCCTTCTATTGTTTCATCATATATTAACCGTTTTACAATTCTTCCTTTTAATAAATGTTCACTAACTATTTCTTTTACATCTGTTACTGCTACTCTAGAGTAAAATACTCCCTCTGGATATACAAGCATTATTGGTCCCAAGGCACACAACCCATGGCAACCTGTTTTAATTACTGCAATTTCTTTAGCTAAACCTAACTTATCAATTTCTTTTTTCATTTCATCGATAATTTCGAGACTTCCTGAGGAAGTACAACCGGTTCCACCACAAACTAATACATGTGAACGATACATGCGTTACCTCCTTCTATTATTTGATAAATTTTTCAATTGTGTATTCAGATATTACTTGTCCGCGAACTAAATGTCTTTCCACAACTTCTTTCGCTTTTTCTGAATCCATTTTCACATAAGTTACTTTTTCTTTACCCGGTTCTAAAATCTCTACAATTGGCTCAAACTGGCAAAGTCCAATGCATCCCGTTTGTGTCACTTGTATATTTTCTAATTTTTTATTTGCAACTTCTTCAACAAAGGTTGTTAAAACTGGTCTTGCACCACTGGCAATACCACAAGTAGCCATGCCAACAATTACTCTTGTTGCATTTGAACTCTCGCTACGAAATCCAATTTGGCCTTGCATTTTTTCTCTAATTGCTTTTAATTCTTCAAGAGATTTCATGTTTTATCCTCCATAATTTTTACAGTACTATATTTCCGTTGATTTCTTCCATATTTGTTTTTAGAAATTCTTTAATATATTTAGATACTTTAGGTGTCTCAAAAGGTACCTCTCCTAGAATTTTTTTGAATTCTTTCGTGTCTAGCGTAAACTTTCTTTTGTCTACTTGATAGGTATATATCCATTCCACTTCTTGATGCATAAGTATCAAGGTGTAAATCGTATCTACCATATTACCCAAAGGCATGCGATCGATATGCGATAAGATAAAGGATGCTTTTACTAGCGTTCCTTTTTCTACTTCTGATTCTATGTGAAAATCTCCTCCTGTTGCAAGTGCCGCTTCCCGAAAAAAAGGAATCCCTAGTCCAACTTTTCTTGTTGTTCTCGTTGTGAAAAATGGATCCGTTACTTGCTTCACTTGTTTCGATGTCATACCCGAACCATTATCTCTAATCCATATTTGCAATAAATCAGATTTCATATCTGCTTCTACACGTATTTCTACTTTAGTTGCTTTTGCACGCATTGCATTTTGTGCGATATCCAAAATATTCAATGAAATTTCTGGCAACATATTTTTCCTCTCGATGTTTCTTACTTATCTTGATACTTTGCAAGAATTCCTGGCAATTGATCCACGGTTAACCTTCCATAAACTTCTTCATTCACCATCATAACTGGGGCCAAACCACATGCTCCCACACAGCGACATGCATCCAATGAAAACTTTCCATCTGGCGTACATTCACCATCTCCAATTCCCAATAATTCTTGTAGCTTGTCATAAATTTCGCCCGCTCCCTTTATATAACATGCTGTTCCTAAACATACCGAAATCTGATATGTTCCTTTTGGATACAAGGTAAACTGAGAATAAAAAGTTACCACTCCATAAATTTTTTCAAGTGATATTCCAGTTGCATCGGAAATTAAAGTCTGTACCTCTTTTGGCAAATACCCATAAATATCCTGTGCTTTCTGCAATATTGGCATTAATGCGCCCTTATCACTTTTCATTTTTTCGATTATGTCCAACAGAGCTTTTTCTTGCTCTTTTGTACCCGAAAAAACGACTTTTGCTTGTTGCTCGCCCATTGTAAATCCTCCTTACTGTTTCTTATCCTTTTTATACTTCAAAATCTTTCTAATTATAGCATAAAGATTGTTAAAAATCTACCAATTAGACCATTTTTACCTCTTTTTTCTCTCTTTAAAAATTGTATTAAAGCCTATGAAATGGTATACTAAGAGTAAGTTTTGTAATCTTCAACATAAGTAAGGTAAAGAGAGGAAAATAAAATGAAAATTTCAGAAATTAGAGACGCTTTAGGAGCACGCGTAATTTGCGGAGAGGAATTTCTCGACCGTGAAATTTCTACAGGATGTGGTTCCGATATGATGAGTGATGTTCTTGCTTATGTAAAGGATCGTAGCGTATTGCTTACTGGTTTATGCAATATGCAAGTTATACGAACCGCCGATATGATGGATATTTTATGTATTGTATTTGTCCGTGATAAACGCCCAGATGAAGCAATGATTCAATTAGCCATCGAAAGAAACATACCAATCCTTTGTTCTGGACACCGCCTATTTGGCGCTTGTGGGATTCTCTATGAAAAAGGACTTCGCGGAGGAACCAATTATGACCGATATCATTGATTTTCATTATTCGGTGGATGGAAATGATTTTTCTCGTGCCGGAGAAGCTTCCGCTGACATCAAGCAAAAACTAGTTCAAATGGGTGTTGATTTTACAATCATTCGAAAAATAGCTATCGCTATGTATGAAGGAGAAATCAACTTATTTATTCATGCCCATGGAGGAGACATTCATGTTTCCATCTCCTCTACTGCCGTATCCATGGTACTTAGTGACAATGGTCCTGGTATTCAAGATATTGATTTAGCTATGCGAGCCGGATTTTCTACCGCCCCGGATAATGCTAGAGAGTTAGGCTTTGGTGCTGGAATGGGATTACCAAATATGAAAAAAAATTCCGATGAAATGCATGTAGAGTCAGAAGTTGGTGTAGGAACTACAGTAACCATGAAAGTTTATCTTTAACATTTTTTAGGAGGTATTTATGGAAAAGTTTTTTACTGCCGTTCGTTTGGACGAAGATCTTTGTGTGGGTTGTATTAACTGTATCAAACGCTGTCCTACTGAAGCCATCCGCGTTCGTAACGGGAAAGCACATATTCGAAAAGAATTTTGCATTGATTGTGGAGAATGCATTCGCATTTGCCAACATCATGCAAAAAAAGCCATTTATGACCATTTAGAAAAATTAACCAATTTTAAATATACGGTTGCTTTACCAGCACCTAGCTTGTACGCACAAGCCAATAATTTAGATGATATTAATATTGTTTTAAATGCCTTAAAAAAAATGGGATTTGATGATGTATATGAAGTAAGTGCCGCTGCTGAAATTGTGTCCAGTCTATCCTCAACTTATGTCAAAAAACACCCGGAACAACACCCCATTATTTCTACGGCCTGTCCTTCGGTAACACGTTTAATTCGCGTGCGTTTTCCCAATCTATTATCCCATTTACTTCCTGTAAAAGCACCCGTAGATATTGCTGCTGATGTTGCAAGACAACGAGCCATTGATAAAACAAATCTGCCTTCTGCGGATATTGGAATTTTTTTTATTTCTCCTTGTGCAGCAAAAGTAAGTGCAATTAAACATCCTTTAGGCTATGAGTCAAGCAATGTGGATCACGTACTTGCCATCAAAGACGTTTACCCCATGTTAATTAAAAATATGCAAAATGTGGTGAACGAAGGCGTTATGGAAGATTTAGTAACTTGCGGACAAGTTGGAATTAGTTGGGGAGCAAGTGGTGGAGAAGCAGAAGGCATGCATTCTCAAAATTATCTTGCTGCTGACGGCATGGAAAATATTGTGCGTGTTCTTGAAGAAATTGAAAACAACAAATTAGAACACTTAGAATTTATCGAATTAAATGCTTGTAGTGGTGGTTGCGTTGGTGGCGTATTAACGGTAGAGAATCCTTTCGTTGCCAAAGTCAAACTAAAACATTTAGTCAAAACACTCCCAGTTAACGATCCTCCTCCAACACCAGTTACTTACAACCCCTATTGGACAACTTCTGTTGCTTTTGAACCAGTATATAAATTAAGTAATAATCTTAAAGAAAGTTTATCCATGTTACAACAAATTGATGCATTATGCGCCAAATTTCCAGGACTTGATTGTGGTGCTTGTGGTGCACCTACTTGCAGAGCCCTTGCCGAAGATATTGTAAAAGGACTTGC
Organism: Lachnospiraceae bacterium; assembly: GCA_041596215.1. GTDB lineage: Bacteria > Bacillota > Clostridia > Lachnospirales > Lachnospiraceae > JBFHIZ01. The sequence continues at coordinate 5,104 of JBFHIZ010000016.1, read as the reverse complement.
TCATGAAAATGATTGCATCCATATATTTCGTAAACAAGTTAATAAAATTTCTGAGGATTTTAAAAGTATGGACAATTTCACATTATAAAAGGAGGATTTATGACACTACATGACTTTATTCTAAAAAGCAATTTAACCATCGTCAATAAAAGTACTAATACATCCATTCCCATTCTTGAACCATTTTGTTGTGATTTATTAAGCATCGCTATGAGCAAAATTCCTTCTGGAGCGGTTTGGATTACAGTCATGGGTAATGTAAACACACTTGCGGTTGCTTCTCTAACAGATACTGCATGTATTATTCTTGCAGAAGGTGTTTCGCTGGATAACACAGCCCTGTTAAAAGCAAAATCGGAAAATATAACTGTTTTAAAAACAGATGCTCCAATTTTTGAAACAGCACTCCATGTACACAACTTAATCAATGAAAACCTTCCATTATGATCTGCATATCCATTCCTGTCTTTCCCCTTGTGCGGAAGACGAAATGACTCCAGCAAACATTATAGGAATGGCACAGTTAATTGGCTTAGATGTTATTGCACTTACCGATCATAACAGTTGCAAGAATTGCAAATCCATTATGCATTTTGGAAAAGAAGCAGGCATCATCGTTATTCCTGGAATGGAACTTACTACCCTTGAAGAAGTTCACGTTGTATGCTTATTTCCTTCTATTGAAGATGCAATGGCATTTGATTTATATGTATATGACCATTTACTCAAAATCAAAAATCAAGAAAAAATATTTGGGCATCAATATCTTGTAAATGAATTGGATGAAATTATTGCAAGCGAACCCCAGTTGCTAATCAATGCAACAGATATCCCCTTTTTGGAAACACCTTCCTTAGTTCAAAAATACCACGGTATTATTTTCCCCGCTCATATTGATAAGCAAGCAAATTCGCTTCTTTCTAATTTAGGTTTCATTCCAGAAGGGAGTACCTTTTCTTGCGTAGAAGTAAAAGACATCAAAAAATTACCCGTCTTGGAATCGAAACATCCATACCTATCTTCGTGTAACATACTTACAAATTCTGATGCACATACATTAACACAAATTAACGAAGCTTACGCAACAATACAAGCTAAGAATGAAAACTTACAAGAACTTTTACTTGCTTTGACATCTACTTTATAAAAAAAATACAGCCTAGATTACTCTAGGTTGTATTTTTTCACATATCTTTTTTTCTTTTTTATTCTCTATGCTATTTTTAACTACTTGTCTTTGTATTTCCTCATTTAAATTCATCATTTTGGTATCAAGATCTGCTACAATACGTGAACAAAACTCTAATTGTTCTGAAATATGAGAAGGTGCATTCCCTTCAAATTTATATCGAATCTTATGTTCCAAACTCGCCCAAAAATCCATCGCTACCGTTCGAATTTGTACTTCTACTTTTACATCTACTATTTTATCTGAAAGAGAAACTGGAACAGAAAGTAACATATGATAACTCATATACCCACTTTCTTTTGGATTTTGAATATAATCTTTTACAGAAATCACATGTAAATCTGGCTGATTTCTTAAAATCTCTGCTATACAGTATATATCGGAAGTAAAAGAACAAATAATTCGAACACCTGCCATATCATTAATATATTCCACCATGTTTTCTATTGTGGATTCATAACCATATTTCTTAAGCTTTTTCACAATGCTTTCCGATGTTTTGATTCTTGATTTTATGTGTTCAATTGGATTATATTTATGTACGTGTTGAAATTCTTCATTTAAAATTTCTAATTTTGTTTCCATTTCCTTCAACGCGGAACTATATAACAATTGTACTTCTTTCCAACTATCCACATCATCCTCAGTACTTGGTCTAAATTCCATACGCTTTACCTTTTCTCCTTATTTTTTCTAAAGAAATCATTTTTCAACATTCATATTATATCATATTTTGAAAAAAGATTCATCTTTCTTGCAATGCTAATCCATAGTTGGTAAAATCATACTAAAGAAAAAAAAAGGAGATTTTTATGTTTCGTATATGGGCTAAAATTTGGGATGATAATCATCTGATACAAGATTGTGTAATTGAAAATGGGGACGATGATACACGCACGCATAAAATATTTCACGCGTTAGAAAAAGTTTGTTATACCTATGACCTAAGTAAGCCTATTTGGTTAAATAACAACATTGAAGAATTTAAAAAACGAAGTAGAACAAGATTTACAAAAGACAATTTTGTGGATGAAATCACCTTTGACTATCTAGAATTCCAAATTCTTGAAGAAGATTAAAAATTCTATTGACACCTTTTCAATTTAGTCGTAATATCATTATAACGAGATGTAGTTTTTATAACTATATGACGTAATTACTATGAAAGGATGTGATTCCATGCAATTTACACTACGGGAACCTGGTAGTTCCTTAACTCATTTTTTAGGTATGCTTATCACTATGGTTGCTGCATTTCCACTTCTTGGAACTGCATTTGCAACAAATGACACTTCAGTTATTTTCTCCATTAGTATCTTTATTTCTAGTATGATTTTATTATATGGTGCTAGTGCAACCTACCATGGATTAAATATATCCGGTAGAAAGCTTCGTGTCTTTCGAAAAATCGATCACATTATGATTTTCGTTTTAATTGCCGGTTCGTATACTCCCATTTGTCTTATTTCATTAAAAGATACCATTGGATACCATGCCATGTTTATTATTTGGGGAATTGCGCTTATAGGCATTTTAATAAAAGCCTTTTGGATAACTTGCCCCAAATGGTTTTCCTCCTTACTATATATTGCCATGGGTTGGGTTTGTATTTTTATGATAAAGGAAATGTATCTTTCTATGCCTAAAAATTCCCTTATTTGGTTATTTGTTGGTGGTATTATCTATACCTTAGGTGGTATTTTATATGCCTTAAAACTTAAGTTATTTAATCAGTTACATCCACATTTTGGTTCCCATGAAATTTTCCATCTATTCATTATGGGGGGAAGCATTTGCCATTTTTTATGTATGTATTACCTGATTCCTTAATTCTAATTACAAAAAAAGTGCTTGCATCTTGCAAACACTTTTTTTGTCTTTATTTCTACACTTTTTCATATCCATTTGGATTTTTTGATTGCCATTTCCAAGAGTCTTTACACATTTCTGCAATACCATGTGTTGCAGACCATCCTAACTCTTTTTTTGCTTTCGTAGCATCCGAATAACACGTTGCTATATCCCCAGGTCTTCTTGGCTTTATCACATAAGGAATTTTAACACCTGTAGCTTCTTCAAAATTATGAACAATGTCTAACACGCTATATCCAATTCCCGTTCCTAAATTATAAATGTTAAGTCCTGCTTTCTCCTCAATTTTTGTTAATGCTTTTACGTGACCCACCGCTAAATCTACTACATGAATATAATCCCTTACTCCAGTTCCATCCGGTGTATCATAATCATCTCCAAAAATCCCAAGTTCTTTTAATTTTCCAACAGCAACCTGTGTTACATATGGCATTAAATTATTAGGGATTCCATTTGGGTTTTCACCAATTGTTCCACTTTCGTGTGCTCCTATCGGATTAAAATAACGAAGAAGAATTACATTCCATTCTGGATCCGCTTTTTGCATGTCTGTAAGAATTTGCTCAAGCATAGATTTTGTCCATCCATAAGGATTCGTACATTCTCCCTTCGGGCAATCTTCCGTAATGGGAATGAATTTTGGATTCCCATAAACCGTAGCGGAAGAAGAAAAAATAATGTTTTTGACATTATGCTTTCTCATTACATCTACCAATACCAAAGTTCCCGTAATATTATTTTCATAGTATTCCCAAGGTTTTGAAACCGATTCTCCAACGGCTTTTAAACCTGCAAAATGAATGCATGCCGATATTTTTTCTTCCTCAAATATATGATTTAATGCCTCGCGATCCAAAATATCTGCTTTGTAAAACGGAATTTTTTTCCCCGTTATTTTTTCCACTCTCTCTAACGCTTTTTCAGAAGAGTTCGACAAATTATCTACGACCACTACCTCATAACCAGCATTTTGTAATTCCACGACGGTATGTGTACCTATATATCCCGCCCCTCCTGTAACTAAAATTTTCATTTGCTCTCCTTATTCTTCCCAAAGTTTTTCTGGATATACACCTTGGTTTTTTAATTCCTGTATGGATTCCATGACAAAAGGTTTATCTTCTTTATAGGTTACCCCAAACCATTTTTCTGCAGAAGTAAGGACTCGTACCGTTGCAACTTCTGCTTTTAATAATTTATCTACTTCTATTGGCAAAAAACATTCTGCTTTCATTGGATTTTTTTCTACATCATGAGCAAAAAAGCCATTTACCGAACTTTCCAATTCCTTTAAAATACTTGGTGTAAACCCCCACATATTCATAGAAACTGTGGTGTCAAATGGAAGAGGATAAAAATTCTCCTCATCCTCGGTATATACTGCATGATTCCCTCTTTTTTCGATATGAGTACGTTCAGAAATCGATTCCAAATTTCCATCCAAATCTGTAGTACAACACCCTCTTGCAACGGACCCATTATCCGTCAATGTATTTCCAAGCTCATAACCAACCATCGCATAGCGATATTTATCATCGTCCATATGAGTAACCAAGTAATCATACAAACTACGAAAAGCTTCTACTCCATAGTAATCATCTGCGTTTATCACTGCAAACGGTTCTTTTATAAGATCTCGACAACAGTACACTGCATGTGCAGTACCCCAAGGTTTCACACGACCACTTGGTATTTTGAAACCCTCTGGAACAAGTGTCAATTCTTGAAACACATATTCCACTTGCATATATTTACTAATTTTATTTCCAATACATTTTTTAAATTCTTCTTCATTTTTCTTTTTTATTATAAATACTACTTTTTCAAATCCCGCACGTCTTGCATCATAAATTGAAAAATCAATAATCAAATTTCCATAGGAATCCACTGGGTCCATTTGTTTTAATCCGCCATAACGGCTTCCCATACCTGCAGCCAAAATAACTAATGTAGGTTTTATCATAATATTCCTCCTTTTCCTCTAAAGATAATAACTACATTTTATCATTCCTATATATTTATAGCAAGGTTCTAGTAAAATTG
>JBFHIZ010000015.1:0-51269 GCA_041596215.1 Lachnospiraceae bacterium | reverse complement strand
TAGATATCTTACCATATCATGATATGGGCACGATAAAATACAAAGCATTAAATATTCCTTATCGCCTTTCCGGCACTCCTCAAATGGATCCCGAGAAAGCAATTCAACTAAAAAAACAAGTTTTGCAAGGCATCAAATCTGCCAGAGAAAATGAACTTCTTGAATGATTGCAAACTTTGTATACAAAATACTTGTAATAATAGAACGCTTGCGTTAAAATATACCTTGAAAGTTAATGATAATAAAGGAGGTACTATAATGGCTTATGTAATTAGTGATGATTGTATTAGTTGTGGTTCATGTGTTGATGCATGTCCAGTAGGAGCAATTTCAGAAGGTGCTGCACATTATGAAATCGATGCAGATAGTTGCATTGATTGCGGTTCTTGTGCATCTCAATGTCCAGTGGAAGCAATTTCTGCAGAATAATTTTGGATATTAAAAAGACATTCCAACATTTACTTTGGAATGCCTTTTTTTATTTAGTATTTTGCTTTTTCCATATTTACAAATCTGGTATAATCTGGTAGCCATAGCAATTCAACTTCTCCAATTGGTCCATTCCTTTGCTTTGCGATAATAATTTCCGCTACACCTTTTCGTTCTGTTTCCTTGTTGTAATAATCATCTCGATAAATAAACATTACAACATCTGCATCTTGCTCAATTGCTCCCGACTCTCTTAAATCAGATAAAATTGGCCTATGATCCGGTCTTTGTTCCACCGCACGACTCAACTGAGACAAAGCAATAACTGGGACATCTAACTCTCTTGCCAATGATTTTAAAGATCTTGAAATCTCAGAAATCTCTTGTTGTCTTGACTCGGACTTTCCTCTTCCTGTCATTAACTGCAAGTAATCTATCAAAATCATGGAAACATTTTTTTCCATTTTTAATTTTCTACACTTTGATCGTAATTCTGCAATTGTTATTCCAGGCGTATCATCAATTACCAAATTTGAATTGCTAACCGTTTCTGCTGCACTGATTAAATCCATCCATTCCATATCATTTAATGTTCCTGTACGAATTGCTTGTGAATTCACTTTCGATTCTAATGAAAACAATCGATTAATCAGTTGTTGTTTGGACATTTCCAAACTAAAGATCGCAACTGTTTTGTTTTGTTCAAATGCCACATGTTGGGCAATATTTAGTACAAGTGCCGTCTTTCCCATGGAAGGTCTTGCTGCAATTAGAATAAAATCGGCAGGCTGAAACCCGGCTGTTTTATAATCCAAGTCAATAAAACCAGAAGGAATTCCTGTTACAGTACCTTTCTGTTTTGCGGCTTCTTGAATCCGATTAAGTGCTTCCTTAACGACTTTATCAATTGGAGTAAACTCTCCTGTATTCCTTTTTTGTACAATTTCAAATACTTTCTTTTCCGTATCTTCAAGAATAGTTTCCATATCATCTTTTCCCAAATAACACGAATTTGTAATTTCTTCATTTACACGTATCAGTTTTCTTAGTGTCGATTTCTCTGCTACAATATCTGCATAATATTTTATATTTGCAGAAGTTGGTACAAAAGAAACTAAATCCTTTACAAATTCAAGACTTTTCACCTCTGGAGGTGCATCCTTTTCTTGCAATCTCGCTTGAAGAGTCACTAAATCAACTGGTTTTGATTCCTCATGTATTTCTACCATAGTATCAAATAAAATTCCATATTGCTTACTAAAAAAGTCCTCTCCAGTTACTATTTCGGACGCCACAATAATTGCTTGTGGATCAATAAACATGGAACCGATTACCGATTGTTCTGCTTCGGTGCTGTGTGGTAGTATTCGCTTCAATACTGCCTCCTCCATTGTTGCCATGGCGCCTTCCTCCTTTTCCATTCGTACTTTCTCTTATACTATCTATTTTTATGCTTCTACAACTTTTACATGCAATATTGCTGTCACCTGTGGATGTAATTTAATTTCTAATTCATAAGAGCCAAATGCTTTAATCGGTTCACTCATTTGAATTTTCTTCTTATCAAGTTCCACATTTTCTTGTTCTTTAAATGCTTTTACAATTTCTTTTGAAGAAACCGACCCGAATACTTTTCCGCCTTCTCCCGCTTTCATACTAACCGTAATCGTTTTCTTCTCTAAATCCTCTTTATAATTTTTTGCTTGCTGTAAAATATCCTCAGCAATTCTTTTTTCATTTGTTCTTTGAAGTTTTAAATCATTTAAATTCTTATTTGTTGCTTCTATTCCCAGATTTTTGTGAAGTACAAAATTTCTTGCATAACCATCACTCACATCAACAACGTCACCTTTTTTCCCTAATTTTTTTACATCTTCTAATAAAATCACTTTCATTTATATTGCTCCTTCCACTTCCATTAAATCTAACATTTTCTTTACTTTTATAATTGCTTCTTCAACCGTAGTATTTTCTATTTGTGCTCCTGCAATATTTAAATGTCCTCCTCCTCCAAGTCGTTCTGCAATGATTTGAACATTCACTTCATCAATTGATCTTGCACTAATAAACACCTGGTTTTGATACTTAGTGAATATAAAACTTGCTTTAATTCCTTTGATATTTAACAGTTCATTGGCCGCCTGTGCTCCCACAATCGTTGGACTCTCCAATTTTTCTCCGTTACATACGGAAATAGCATAAGCTTCCTTATATATTTCTGCTTGACTTACCGCCTGTGCTTTTACAATATAATCCGTTGGGTCTTCACGGAACATTTTACGTACTCTTGTAACATCCGCTCCATTTCTTCTTAAATAAGCTGCTGCTTCAAATGTTCGAACTCCCGTTTTTGCCATAAAATTATTGGTATCTATCATAATTCCTGAATATAAGCAATCTGCCTCTATTCCCTTTATCTTTACGTTATCACTTACATATTGTAAAATCTCGGCAACCATTTCGCAAGCAGAAGATGCATAGGTTTCTACATAGGAAAGCGTTGCATTTTCAATGATTTCCGTTCCCTGTCTATGATGATCAATTACGACAATTGTTTTACACTCTTTTACTAATTCTGGGCACTCAGTTATAGAGGATTTATTGACATCTACAATAATTAATGCCGTGTTTTCTCCTACTGCAGCTAATGCTTGTGCAGAAGTCATAAACATATCTGCTGGATATTCCGAATTGTTTTGAAAAAGTGAAATCATTGGTTTGATGGAAGTAGAAATTTCATCAATCACAATGTGAATAGGTTTTTCTAGTGCTCTTGCAATACAGTACACGCCCATTGCAGCTCCAAAACTATCCACATCTGTAAATCGATGCCCCATAACCATCACTTGATCTTTGCCTTCAATAATCTCTTTTAATGCTTGTGCTTTCACCCTTGCTTTTACTCTTGTATTTTTCTCTACTTGCTGTGTTTTTCCACCATAATAGACAATATTTTTTGGTGTTTTAATTACTGCTTGATCGCCTCCTCTAGCTAATGCTAAATCAATTGAACTTCTTGAAAATTCATAATTCTGGGAATAACTAAGGCCATCTAATCCAACACCAATACTCAGTGTTATTGACATTTCGCTTCCGATATTTACCTTTTTAACATCTTCTAAAATTTCAAATCTTGTTTCCTGCAATTGTTTTAATGCTTTTTTTCGCATGACAAAAAGGTATTTATCTTTTTCTAATTTTTTTACAATTCCATCCATGGAAGAAATATATTTGTTTATTTTTCGATCAATTAGCGCAATCAAAAGTGCTCTTCTTACTTCTTCAATACTATTTAGTGCCTCTTCAAAATTATCTAAATATATTAAACCAACAGAGAGGCTCTGGTCATCATTTTCTTGTAATGCATAGCGCAATGCGGTTTCATCAAATAAGTAAATAGCAACTAAATAACTGTCATAATCTTCTGCATGAATAACAGATGATGTATTTAGCATTTCCTGTAGCTCCACTCTCTTCATTTTCATTTTATAAAAGCGTTGCTCATATTCGAAATTCAATACCGTTGTTTTTTTATCTGTTGGAAATTTATCTGGCTGCACCTCTGAAAAAAGTGCCGTTATTGATTTTTTATATCCTTTTTTCTTTCCTATTATTTTTTCAAACTCTTTATTGGTCCATACGATTTTTCCTTTTTCATCCATTAATGCATGTGGAAGTTCAAGATCTCGTAATAATCTTTTTTGTACCTGCCCATATTGGGTTGCAAAACTAACCAATTCATCTAATATTAACTTTCTATTGTAGCTTTGTAACAACAATACAACAATAAAATAAAAAACAGAAAAAATTGACAAGATCAATCCCGCATAGATATTCACAAAATATATTGCAATATTTACCGCAATTAATAAGATACCTAAAAGTAACGAGGCTTGTAAATATAGTTTTAACTTTCCAGTTATTTTTATTTTTTTACTCATTTATAGTCCTCCATAAGAAATACAACTCGTACTTAATTAGTATATCATAATCCATCCTTTTTCTAAAGAAAAAAAACACCACTACTTCAGTAGTGGTGTTTTTTTATTTAATCTAATACATAAGGGATTAATGCTAAATGACGAGCTCTTTTAATCGCAACCGTAAGTGCTCTTTGATGCTTTGCACAGTTTCCTGTGATTCTTCTTGGAAGAATCTTTCCTCTCTCGGAAATATATCTTTTCAATTTGTTTGCATCTTTATAATCAATTACATTATCTTTTCCACAAAAAACGCATACTTTCTTTCTGCGCATTGAGCCGCCTCTTCTTCGTCCTGCATATTCAGGTTTATCATAAGCCATGATAGTTCCTCCTATCTAATTTTATAGAAATGGAATTTCGTCATCTACTCCATCTGGAATACTTACGAAATCATTATTGTTAGTATTGTTTCCACCATTATATGATGAATTTTGATATGAGTCTTGGGATGAGTTTGCTTTACTTTCAGCAAATTCATGATCTTCTACAACAACGTCCGTTGTGAAAATCTTTTGACCTTCTTTGTTGGTATAACTTCCCGTTTGAATTCTTCCAGTTACAGCAATCTTAGTACCTTTACGTAAATACTTCTCTGCAAATTCACCGGACTTTCCAAATGCAACGCAACCAATAAAGTCTGCCGTTTGTCCTTCGTCTCTTCTTGATCTTCTGTCAACAGCTAATGTATATCTAGCTACTGCCATTGTATTCTCTCCCTGTGAATATCTCACAATTGGATCTTTTGTCAAACGCCCCATTAAAATTACTTTATTCATACGTTCTCCTTCTTTGCTCTATTTCGAGTCTTATGCTTCATCTTTAAGGCATAAATATCTAAGTACATTTTCCATAATACGTAGACGACTTTCAAGTTCAGCAGGTGTTGTTGATGGACTTGTAAAATGAATAAAGTAGTAGTATCCTTCTTTCATTTTTTGAATTTCGTAAGCTAATCTCTTCTTACCCCATTCATCAACACTTGTAATCTCTCCGCCAAAACGTTCCACATAAGCTTTTGCTTTTTCTAATGTAGCAAGTCTTGTTTCATCGTCAATTTTCGCATTAAGTACAATGGCTAATTCATATTTGTTCATGCTTGTTTCCTCCTTTTGGTCTCTGGCCCCATATCTGGAGCAAGGATAATTTGTTTCCCACGTAATACGGGGAATGGTAATATGTCACACTGAGTTATATTAACATATATTAAGGTCATTTTCAACCCTTAATTCTGTATTTTTAGCAGATTTCAAATCCACTTTTTTCATGTTGCTAATTCTCTTCCATATGCTTTATCCATTTTTTGGTGTTTTTCTCAACTAATTTCCTTGGAATCATTACTTGATGGTCACATCCCAAACATCGAAGGCGAAAATCGGCTCCCACTCGTAAGACTTCCCATTCTTTACTTCCACAAGGATGCTGTTTTTTTAATTGTATAATATCTCCCACTTGATAGTTCATAAGCAAACGCACCTCTAATTTTTATTTTCGTTCTTATTCACATTAATTTCGATTCTTTTGCCCGTTTTTAGACTACTTTCATAACCTATAGGGTCAAGTTTTTTCTTCACTTTTCTTAGTGTAATAAGATATGCCGGGATAAGTATGGCGTCTGCAAAAATCCATGCTAGAATATTCCCAAAACATACTCCCGTAAATCCCCAAATCTGAACAAATATAATCGCAGCAAACGAACGTCCAAGTAATTCTGCTACTCCTGCCAACATAGCAATTGTACTTCTTCCTAATCCCTGAATTGCATTCCTATATATAAAGATTATCGCAAGTGTTAGATAAAAGCAACTATTAATTAACATAAAGGTCCTTACCCAAGTCACTATTTGTGGTGTGATTTCCGATGCATCAACAAACAAATAAAGCACTGGTTTAGCAAATATATTTGCAAGAATTGCTGCGATTACCGCAAAGAAAACTGCAATTTTAAAACCTTTTCGAACGCCTTCTTTAATACGTTCAAAATTGCCTGCTCCATAATTTTGTCCACAATAGGTCGCAATGGATGCCCCCAATGCATCCATTGGTGTTACTAAAACTAATTGCAGCTTACTTGCCGCATTAATTGCCGCCACGGCATCAGAACCCAATCCATTTATCGCAGTTTGTAAAATTACAGATCCAATTGCTGTAATCGAAAATTGCATTCCCATCGGTCCCCCCATTCGAAACGATGCCCACATGGAAGGAACGGATACTCGACGTTCCCCTGCTTCAAATTTTAAAAATGGATGTTTCTTTTTCATATATATAATGCAGAAAATACCCGAAAGAGCCTGCGATATTACTGTTGCAATTGCTGTTCCTGCAACACCCATTTGTAATGGCATAACAAAAATCAAATCTAGGACAACATTTAAACAGGCTGAAAAAACCAAAAAATACAAAGGTGTTTTGCTGTCTCCAATTGCTCTCGAAATATTTGCTGGAATATTATATAACAATATTGCTGGGATCCCAGCAAAAATAATACCAATATATAAAGCGGCATCTTCAATAATATTTGCTGGAGTATTCATTAATTCAAGCAATGGTTTTGTAAATATAACCATTAAAATCGTAATCAAAATTCCAACCAAAAAAGATACGTAAATTGCATCCGATATTTTCTTCCGCATTGCCGTAAAATCTTTTGCTCCAAATTTTTGTGCAACTGGAATGGAAACTCCCCAAGTCGTTCCCAAAACAAACCCAATAATCATAAAATTCAAGGCTCCTGTCGAGCCCACTGCTGCAAAAGCGTCTTTACCAACACATCTCCCAACAATAATACTATCTACTAAATTGTAAAATTGTTGCAAAAGATTACCTAATAAAACTGGCATTGCAAACTGCATGATCTTTTTTGTAACATTTCCTGTTGTCAAATCACCAACCAGTTGTGTCGGCTTTCTTTTTACATGTGTCTCTTTTATCCTTTTCATAATTACCTCAACTCTACTTTCTGTTCTTGCCCCTTAGTATAAAAGAACTATTTTGAAATTTCTAACACAATCTTGCACAAAAGCACCTCAGACTTGCTTTTCCTTTATACTTTGGTAAAATGAATTATAAAATAACTTTTTTACGGAAAGGAACTTATGAAAGAAAAATTATATACCATCCCACTTACTGATGCATTTCACGAAAATGATGAATGTCCTTTTTGTTATATCGAGCGAAAACTTGAACAAGATGCACTTGACTACACCATTGGCAATTCTTCTTCTTACATGCAAAGTGATACTCGTGCAAAAACAGACGAATCTGGTTTTTGCCGCAAACATTTTAAACAAATGTACCAATATGGAAATACACTTGGAAATTCCTTGATTTTACATACACATATGAAAAATTTTAATAACAAATTTTCAAAAGTATGCAAACAATACCACCCCCTACAAAAAAAGGCTTTTGGCAGAACAACACTTGAAAAAGATAGTGTTTCTCAGTTTCTTGAAGAACATCTATCCTCCTGTTTTATATGTGATTATATTGAAAATAATTATCAAAGATATCTTGCTACTTTTTTTTATTTACTAAAACACGAGGACTCTTTTTTCGAATTAGTAATAAACTCAAAAGGGTTTTGTATGGAACACTTACACGATATTTTAATTGCTGCACCAAAACATTTAAACGAAAAAGAACAAACAAAATATATGGTTCCCATTATCGAACTTTCTCAAAAGAATTTGCTTCGTGTCGAAAGTGATATTTCTTGGTTGATTGATAAATTTGATTACAGAAATTCGGATGCGGATTGGAAAAATTCGAAAGATGCTTTGCCACGAGGTATGCAAAAACTTTCTGGTGGATACCCCACCGACAAACCATATATCAGTAAATAATAAATGAATGGACTTATGAGGGCAACAGGAAATCGCATGGACGAAAAATCACATGGGAAAGTAATGGCAAAGAACTTTGCCACCTTACTCAGAAACTGTAACCCGAATGAAAATGTTAGGTGCAAATGTAATTCCTGTTACTCATGGTTTAAAAACATTAAAAGAAGCCGTGGATGCGGCTTTTGAAGGATATATGAAAGAATATAATGATGCAATTTATTGTATTGGTTCTGTCGTTGGTCCTCACCCATTTCCAATGATGGTTCGAGACTTCCAATCCGTCGTTGGTTATGAAGCAAAAGATCAATTTATTGAAATGACTGGAGAATTACCAGATGCCATCGTTGCTTGTGTTGGCGGCGGTTCTAATGCCATGGGATTATTTACCGCATTTTTAGACCAGCCAGTTGATATTTTTGGTGTTGAACCTCTTGGAAAGGGAACAAAAGTTGGAGAGCATGCAGCTTCACTTACTTATGGTAAAGAAGGTGTCATGCATGGATTTAATAGTATTATGCTACAAGATGAAAATGGCGAACCATCCCCTGTTTATTCCATAGCAAGTGGGTTGGATTATCCTTCTGTAGGGCCCGAACATGCATACTTACACGACTCCGGACGCGTCACTTATGAAACAATTAGTGATGACGAAGCAATGGAAGCATTTTTCTTGCTTTGCCGATTAGAAGGAATTATTCCTGCCGTAGAAAGTGCACATGCTCTTGCCTATGCGATTCGTTATGCAAAAGAACATGACCACGGAACCATTCTTGTCAATTTATCCGGTCGTGGAGATAAAGATATTGATTTTGTAAAAGAAAAATATGGCTACGGAGAACAATTTGATCTTCCGATACGTGGAAAATAATGTATTCTTTTTGATTGATCTGGGATTGTATTGTATGACAAAATTAAAAATTATAGCAACACAATCCTATTTCAAATCAATTTTTTTGCTGTATTTTTCTTTTATTTTCTTCTAATATCAAACAAAAACATGCCTTTTTTCTATCATTATTTTTTCTAATTCTTTATATAATTTTTCTTTTATAATTGGCTTGCTTAAATGTACGTCAATTCCAACCTCTTTAGACTTTTTTACATCCTCTTCGTATGTGTTTGCAGAAAGAGCAAGAATCGGAACTGTTTTATCAAATTTACGAATTTCCTTTGTGGCTGTAAGTCCATCCATTTTTGGCATTCGAATATCCATGATAATTGCATCATATTGATTTAATTTTACTTTTTCTACTCCCACCAGTCCATTTTCTGCTATATCACAAATCATATTTCTAGCTTCCAATATCTTTTTTACAATCTCTTGATTAATGACATTATCTTCACATATTAATATTTTTTTTCCAGAAAGATCCCTTAAAAATTCGGTCTTCTTTTCGTATTTTATTTTTTGATATTCCTTATCATCGATTTCTTGCACTGGTATTTCCAAATAGCAGTTTGTTCCTAAACCTAATTTTGATTCTATGGTAATCGTTCCCCCTAATAATTCTATTAATTTTTTCGTAATTGCCATTCCCAATCCAGCACCTTCTTCTAATTCCGTTTGGCTATTTTTTTCTTGGGAAAAAGATTCATATATATGAGCTAAGAACTCTTGTGACATTCCTACTCCGGTATCTGAAACAATCACTTTTATTCTACTATTTGTTTTTTCTCCTTCAAAAGAAAATAGAATTCGAACCTCACCTTCTGCAGGCGTATATTTCATTGCATTCGATAATATATTAATTATTATTTGATTTATATGTAAGGAATCCAGTAAAAAATAAGGTGGTAAGTGGCCTTTTATTTCGGAACAGAAATTAATATTTTTTCCTTCCGCCTTAATTTTGGCAATATTTATAATACCTTCTAAAAATCTTTTTGAGGATACGAGTTCTGTTTTAAGTTTCGTCTTATCATTTTCCATTCTTTGCAAGTCTAAAATTTCCGTTAAAAAATCCAGTAAATATTCTGTACTTTGCTTTATTTTCAAGAAATTCTCTTTGCTATTTTCTGTTACCGCTTCCTCATATCCTATGCTAGAAAATCCAATCATTGCATTCATAGGTGTTCTCATATCATGACTCATTCGACCTAAAAATTCTGATTTAATTTGATTTGCTCTTTCTGCATCTTCTTTTGCACTTTTTAATTCTTCACTAATTTTTTTTTCAGCAAAATATACATCCGAAATATCCGATACCAAAAAACAAAGTTGTCTATGTGCTTGGTCCACATAAAATACTTTTATTTTTTTTCGCATGGCCTTCTTTTCATCCTCTGCATTAAAATAAAATATAATCTCATTCTTTTGCTGCAACTCATGTTCTATTTTTTCCTTACATTTACTATCATCTAAAAACTCGTCAAGTTCTCTACTATGAATGGCATATTCCGCCACTATTGGTTTATCAAAGAATGTGTTTCCTTTTACAATTTCCCGGTTATTTAAAAATGCAACATAATCATCCGTTCCCATATCTACTAATACAAGCAAATCAAATTCTTTTTCTGCAACACTTGCAATTAAATTCTTCATTTTAACTTCTACTGAACATTCATCCGTAGAAAGTAATAACATAATATGATTATTACTTGGGTCTTTAATTAACGTAATTTTTTCTTTGTACCAAGTCACTTCACCCATGGTGTCATTTATTTCTACTTCTCTTTCAAACGCACGCTCTCCATCTCGGTAAGCCTTCATTACCCTTTTTCTAGAAAAAGACAGCAACCACTCTTTCTCTTTTTTTTGATTTAACAATTCTGAAAAGTATTGGATTCCGTCTTCAAAACTTGTTTTTTCCTTCATCAATTTTTCAGCAAAAGGAAAGCCTGAAACATTGACCACTCTAGATTCTGTAACATCACTTAAAATATTCCATTGTCCATTTTCGCTTGAACTTTTAATAAAGGTAAGCATATTATTGTATCTTTTTTGATTTTCAATTTTCTCTGTCACATCTTTACTAGAACCTAATGCATATAGGATTTTACCATTTGGATTAAATACATTGGTGTAATTTATTTCTATATATCTCCATTCTTCCTTTTCCTTCATTCGAATCAAACAAGAAGCAAACGACTCACCCGCATCTATTTTTCGATACATTTCTTTTACTTTTATCATATCTTCCGAGTGAATTGTTTTTGTTTTATGATATTCTTCTGGCATATTTTCTAGTATTATATTACCTTGTCCTTGCTTACTTTTCTCTTTCATATAGATCACATGTTTATATGGATCGTATTTCCAAGATGATATTTGATATTGATTCATTAACATATTGAACCGTTCTTCTATATCTTTTTCTATGTCAATTTCAATAGAAGAACAAATTGCATATGCTGGCATGCCTTCTGCATTCCAATGCGTCACAGTAATATAAACCCTTCTCCAATGATATTCTCCATTTATTCTATAACGAAATGCTTCCACAACATTTGAAACTTCTCCCATCCTTATTTTTTTACAAATATGATTATGTAAAGAAATATCTTCCGGGTGAATCTTACATTTTTCTTTCGTTAATTCCGAATAATTCTCCACTTCTAAACCATTCCATACTTGATTTAGGTATTCTTTTTCTGTAAAAGCAACATCCTTAATCAAATTCCATTCCCAATAATGCATTCCACTATGACTTATTGCAATATTAAGAGAATTCTTGGTAAAATCAATTTTCTTTACGGTCTGTTTTAATCGTTCATTTAAATACGCTTCTTTTGTCTTTTGCGCTTCCTTTTGATTCTTTAGCTTGCTGTAAATTGCATTCGTATTCATTGCTAAAGCAAAAATCATATTACAAGCCGTTAATAAAAATTCCGTAGCATCCATATTTTCCCTGGGATCTATAATATTAATTAATCCTCTAAATTTACCCGCAAGAAAAATTGGAACCGCAAGCAACGAATGAATTCCTTGCTGTTTAAACATTCTTATTTCTTCATTCTTTTCTTTTGACAAATTCTGCAAGTCTTGGACTTGATAAACCACGCCTTCTTGCAACCGACTTTGCCAAAAATATTTAAAGGTGATTGGTAGTCCTTGCAAATCATCTTTTTCTGGTAAAACGCCAGTTCGATTCACTTCGAATGTATTATACGCTAATTCTTCCTTATCAAACTCAAAAATCCGAATACGTTTAGAGTCAAAAAAATCATTAGCGATTCTTAGCACTTCAGAAATCACCTCACTATATTTTTCTTCTTTATTAAGAATCTTTGAAATTTCAAAAAGTGTTTTCATTGTTTTATCTTTTTTATGTTTACTTTTTAAATTCCTATCTAGAATTTCCTTCATCACTTTGGTATCACGTTCCACTCCTGCAACATCATTTATTCCATGAATTTTTATATTATTTTCATAAGCCGCTTCCATAGAAATCCACTCTAAATGATACTCATATTTTTTTTCATATGCGTCTAAGGTCGGTTCCACTTGTTCTTCCGTCACTTCACATAAATAATAATAAGAAATCCACTCAAAAACATCTTCCTGTTTTCCTTTTCTTTTCTCTTTTGCATAACCCAAGTATTCAATAGTTTCTTCTTTTACAAAAAGTCCGACTTCTTCCTTGATTTCTCTTATTAATGTATCCGTTTGCGTTTCAAATGCGTCCATTTTCCCACCTGGAAATTTATATTCATTAAACATATTACTATGTAGAAGTGCATATTCATTCCCTTTTTTTATCACTCCACGAATTGATATTCTCTGTACTTTTGTCCCATCGGGATTATAATTTTTCATATCAAGATCTACGAGTAATTTATTTTCACTTTGAAAATCCTTAGACATTTTCCACCTCCTGGTAAAAATCTTAATTTTATTATACGTTTTTACAAAACAAAAAGCCATCCTTGTTTTCAAGAATGGCTTTTTATCCTAATTCAATTACTTATTCCACACTATTTAAAGCTGCGATCATTTGATCTGCATCAAGACCATGTACAAAGCATGCATCTTCAATGCTTTCTGCTTGTGCAGATGGGCATCCAATACAGTGCATTCCATTTTCAATAAATGTAGGTACTAATTCTGGATTTTCTCTAACAACATCTCCAATAATCATATCCTTATCAATTTTTTTCATGGCTAATCTCCTTTATCTTTTTTGTTCCTCATTCTTTTGCTTTCTTATATACAACCTACAAGAAAAACTTATTTTATCATATTTATCTGGTTTTGTGTATATTTTTCCCTATTTGTTTATGGTTTTATTATAATTTAAACTCTTGTTTTCTTACGTTGCCCAAGCAACTTTTTTAATCATTTAGGTTTATATTTCTAAAGCCAATGCATAAGAACTTCTTACTGCATCTACAACCTTTCCAGGTTTAAAAGAATCTCCTAAGTTAAAGATCTCTGGTGCCACTCTTTCCTTCAATGCTTGATAATACAAATTATTTTCCGAACGATATCCCAATGCAATCAAAACAAAATCTGTATCAATTTCTTTTTTTATCGTATCTGTTCCTGTCGATTTTGCTAATGGATTATCTGTATTTTTAGGTAATAATGGTGTCCAACAAATATATGGATCTGGAAGATGTTTACTTGTCTTTTGATCTGTAATCACTTTTCCATTTTCAAATTTTACTACTTTACAGCCGTTATGCAAAGTAACCTTATCATTTTTCCTCATGTAATTTAGTAAATGTCCCCGATTCGCTGTACAAGCTCCTACCATAAAATTATCTGCCATTTCAATAACATCTACCTGTTTGTTATCTTCAAAAGCAAGTTTATAGGCTGTTTCCGAACCTACAACTCCACCACCAATAATTGCAATTTTTTCTTTTCCTTCTAATATGGATACATCTTGTAATGCATCCGTTGCCATCGCATGAGGAATACTTTCTAAGCCAGCAAAAGGTGGAACAATATCATTTGTTCCAGTTGCAATTACCACTACATCAAAACCTTTTTTCAAATCATCCACTTCTACTTTTTTCCCGAAGGCTGTCTTTAA
Source organism: Lachnospiraceae bacterium (assembly GCA_041596215.1). Taxonomy (GTDB): domain Bacteria; phylum Bacillota; class Clostridia; order Lachnospirales; family Lachnospiraceae; genus JBFHIZ01. The sequence goes on along the minus strand of JBFHIZ010000015.1, from coordinate 37,034 downwards.
TTGATAAAGTTCTTCCGCTTTCTTTACTTGCACTTTTAAATAGTCAACATAGTTCTTGATGTCAAATTTCACCATGGGCTTACTTCCAGGTATTAGTTTTCCACCAATTTCTTTTGTTTCTTCAAATAAAGTTACTTTATGTCCTTTTTTTGCTGCTTCCACTGCATATACACATCCTGCAGGACCAGCTCCAACAACTGCAATATTTTTAACCTTTTCTGCTTTGATAGGTTTTACATACTTATCTTCAAATCCACATCGAGCATTCACTGCACACTGAATATGTCCACCTTCGACAAATTCATTGACACAACCTTCTTGGCATCCAATACATGGTCGAATGTCTTCTACTTTATTATTAAAGCATTTTTCTGGCCAATATGGATCTGCTAAAAGTTGTCTTCCTAACATTACCATATCTGCCATATTTTCTTTTAATATTTCTTCTGCCAAATCTGGAAATCCTAATTTACCAACAGCGACGATTACCACATCACTTCCTGTATTCGTTTTTATTTTACTATTTTTAAAGTGGTCTACTGCTGCTTTTGATACTAATTTAAAACATCCAGCTGGCATTCCTGCTGGTGGATGTGGTAGCCACCAATTATCATAACAGCCAAGATCTACATCAAAGCAATCTACTCCTGCTTTTACTAAGGCTTCCATGAATTTTAATGTTTCTGCTATCGTTCTTCCTTTTGTATATTTCTTTAAAGTATCCATATTCTCAATGTTTTCATAAGTTTCATTTAACGCAAGAGATAGATCAATTCGGTACATAATTGGATAAAATGGCCCTACTTTTTCTCGAATTGCTTTTACTAAATCCACTCCAAAACGATATGGGTCTGCATATTTCCCAAGTTTTCTACGATTAAATGCCGGATTTGTCATTTGTTCTAATAAATATCCTTCATGTCCATGTAAATATACTCCATCAATTCCTTGACATTGTGCATCTAATGCTGCTTGAGCCCCATTTTTTATAATTTTATTTAACTTGCCATCTGAAAGTCTTTTACATGGGATCGCAGGAATATAAAAATTCTTATTAAAAGAAGCAGAAACTGGGAATTTCATTTCGTTTGGTAAGCAAAGAGGTGCTCCAACACGTCCTAGTCCTGGTGTTAATTGAATAAATATTTTTGAATCATATGCATGTACACTGGACGCTAAATCTCTCCAGCCAACTAAATTTGTTCTTGTTTTATCAATCCTCGGAAAATATGATAAACCTCCTGGCTCTGAAACCGTAGGGTCAATTCCATGAGAAATTGGAACCAATCCAGTTGTTAATAGTCCACACCCACCTTTTGCACGTTCTGTAAAATAGGCAATCATTTTTTCGTTTGGCCTTCCACTTTCTTCACACATTTGAAGATTTCCCATTGGCGCCATTACAATTCTATTTTTGATTTTTGTTCGATTAATACTAATTGGAGAAAACATTGTTTCAAATGGATATAATTTCCCCGTCATTCCTTTTGCATCTTCTGGATGTTCAAGAAACCAATCACCATAGCTATCCACTAGTTCTTGAACCAATGCATCTTTTTTTAATTCGCTCATTTATATTTCCTCTTTTTCTTTTTTTTTGCACTTTTTTAAATCCTATTTTTTCGAAATCTTATTTTTTTTACATTCTTCTTTGGAGATTCTTTCTCTTTTTCTTGCTTAGCTTTCTTTTCTTTTTTTTCTTTCACAGATCTAAAATGCTGCTCCCGTAGTTTTTCTACATCATCACAGATTGTTTGCAATGGACATACATTGCAATCCGTAATGATATCTCGCATCACATGCTCAAATGCATTTGTAATGCGATCAACTTCAAAACTTTGTTTCATTAGTTCTGGAAGGAAAGGATAATCTCCTACCAAAAAAATCATCCACACATGATTGACTCCAGGAATTGTTTTATATCGATTCATGAATAGATTTCCTATGATGGAAAAATTTAATCCCTCTTTTATAGCTTTTTTACTCACTCGAATATTTTCTCTATTCTCTACACTTGAGGTTAAAATCATATATCCTTCTGGTATGACTTTAAACCGTTCAAATTCAAGTCGTTTTATCCTTGTGTAAGCCAAATTTGCATCTTCTTCATCATCCATATCGATAAATGTTATTCTTGAAAAATTTGTATCACCTTTCAGTTCCGGAATATCTTTTCCAATTAAAGTAATTCGATCTTCCGGCACAAATATTCCCTTGCTTGTTGGGCAATTATATACCGTACATGGGGCAAGTCGATCGCCTAATTCAAATGCAACTTCTTTTCCCATTAAAAATTCATTATTCTCCAAACATTTCCAACTTACATCTGGATTCACAACCAATTCTTTCTTTGGAAGAGGTTCCAGTATTTTTAATGTTTCATCAATCACCTTGTCATATACTTTCAAATTTACCTCCTATGGACTATATCTTTTCTTCTATATCCTTTTCATCATGAAATTTTAGCAATCCATCATATGTCTTTTCAACTAATTTTCCATCTGCATTGGTAATATATGTTACAAATAATAAAAGAAATAATACTACCAAAACAATTACAATTATAATCAGTGCTTTCATTTTTCTTCCTCCATCAATTATTCTCCGTAAACATCAAGTCCCTTTTGTCTTGCAAATTCTGCTGCTCCTAAGGCTCCCATTAATTGTGGGTCGATTGCTAATTCTACTACTTTTATTCGAAGAACTTTTTCAATGGCATCTTTTAGTCCCATATTTTTTGCACATCCCCCAGTTAATGTAATGGAATCTTTTGCTCCTGCTTTTTTTGCCATAACAAAACAACGTTTTGCAACCGCTTGTTGTATACCTGCTGCTATTTCGTCTTGTGGTTTTCCTTCTCCAACTAAAGTAATTACTTCTGATTCTGCAAATACTGTACATTGTGCAGAAATAGGAATCACATTTTTAGCAGATAAAGATAGCTTAGAAAATTCTTCTAAACTACATTCAAAAGCTCTTGCCATTGCCTCAAAAAAGCGACCCGTTCCCGCAGCACATTTATCATTCATTGCAAAGGTTTGCACAGTTCCATCTTCCGCAACAGCAATTCCTTTTACATCCTGTCCACCAATATCAATAATAGCTTTTACCTCTGGATTTGTAATATGAACACCCATAGCATGACATGAAATTTCCGAAATATTTTCTACTGCCTGTGGCACTTTATTTCTACCATATCCGGTTCCTATTAAATACGTTAAATCTTCTATTTTATTGACACCATCTACTTTTGCGATTACTTCTTCCATTGCAAGTTTTGCACTTTCCGCACTATTAATCTTACTTCTAACCGTTACACTAGATACCATTTTCCCATTTTCATCTAAAATTACTGCCTTTGTGTATGTTGAACCAACATCACATCCACCAAAATATTTCATTTCTTTTCCTCCTGTTTATACATCTACCAAGTTAAGTTATCGTCGTAGTCTACCAATGTAGGATCTAATGGTTCTTCTCTAAATACATTTATCATATAATTATTCATTGCATCTCGCATTGCTTTTCTAGAAACGGTTCTTGGATCCATTAAATCGTGAGGAATCCATATTAAGTGAATGCCACGTTCTCTAGCTTGCTCTTCATATAACCCATGCAATCCACCAACGTTCTTACATGAAACATGATCATACATAATTACAATATTTGTGTTGAATTTCTCACACATTTTCCAACATTCGTCTAGCGAATTTACATATCCACCATTTGTGTGGGAGCGCATCATCATTCGTTCATAGCTTTTTGCCATATCGATCATCGCTTGTTTTTTATCTCCTATATGAAACATGTGATAAGATAGCATACATTCCATATCAATCAAACATTTCACACCCCAACAATGTTGTGCCCAGTAAGTAAAGTTTGTATAATAATGTGCTGGACATGCCCATACGATCGCACGATATTTTGGTTTGTTTGCATCTAATTTTTTATCTTCTTCGTATCCTTTTTTCATCATTTTGTCTATTTTCAAATCGGTCTTGTACATGTAAGGATCCATACATCCGGCACTTTGGAATTCATACTCACGTGGAAGTGATAATGCACCACCACATACTTGTGGATAATCCGTACAATTTACATCCCATTTATTGATTGCACATTGCGCTTCTTCATTATAAACTTTGCAATGTTCCCAGAATGCATCCCAATCCCATTTCACATGATAATTTTCTTCAATAAAAGAAATGCATTTTTCTAAATTTTTAACAGCATATTCATTTACTTCGGGTTCATTAAATCGTTGCGGTGGTGTCACTTGAAATACGGGAATGTCTTTAAAATATCTGCCCATAAATGTTGTTTGTCCAATGGAACCATCACAAGGCATAGAACTTGTAATATATGTTTTTCCTAAAATTGGATAATCATCTACTACCGCTGCACCTGCTTCTGCCGCAGGTAGCGGGCATACATCTGGCGCTAATCCAAAATGTTCAATCGCATCAATATAGTACATGTTTGCATTTTGATCCACTTCACCTGGCATCCCAATTACAAACATGGCAATATCAAACCATTCTACCGTTGGAAACCCTGCCATGATAAAGGAAGGTGTCATTTCATCAAACATAACTGTATTTTCTCTTAATTTTGCTGCTTTTTTACTATGTGGTCTCAAATGTGCATCTCTTACGATTATTTTTGAAAGATTTACTACTGAATTATGCACGAGGGAGAAAAATGCTTCATGCGTATATCTTAATTCTTTTCCTCGTAATCCAATCGTATGGCGATCAACCATATTTCCTGCCGTTAAATAAGAAACCATCCAACGATAACGTTTCAATGCTTTCACCATTAAGATTGGGTGTACTCCTAATTTTACAGCCATAAAACCATACATTTTTAGCCAACGGCCAAAATCATACATGGTATCTTGAAAACCTTTCCATTCTCTACGCGTAAAGGCTCTACTATCTGCATTGTAAAAATTTCCTAATCCTTTTCCTGTTTTTGGATTATATGCCATTTACTTGCCCCCCTTTTTCGTATCTTCTTTTTCTTTTACTTTTTCGTCATTTCTTGCTTTTATCATTTTAATTTCCAAGCTTTCCACAAAGGCTTGTACTCTAGTGCGAAGTTGTCCACTTGTTCCACTTCGATAAGGTCTATCAATGGATAACGATGGGATTCCATATTCATTTTGCAATACATGACTTGCAAGCGTTCTTTCAAAGGACCAATAAGTACAGAATTTCATTTGCTCATAAATCACACCATCTGCGTGGAAATATTCTGCTAATTGTTTTGCACGGTCGTAACGATATTGCACTTTATGTTCCGAGCACTGTCTAGGACATTCCGTATCTTTTAAATATCTACGACAAACTTGTGTCAAGGCGTCTTCTTCTTCATTTAAAACAATCTCTGTTCGTCCAGGGAACGATCCATAACAAAAACGGTCAGCAACTACTAAAGCCCCATTATCTTCAATTAATTCGATTAATTCCGGGTCATCTATTTCGGAACCTACAACAACGACTCTTGCGCGATAATGATTCTTTGCGTCCGCCTCTCTTGTTTTAATTTCTTCTAAAGTTTCCTCTAAATAAGGAATCACATCCTCTTTTGGACAAATATAAGTAATTAGGCAAATCTTATGAAACTCAGCACCTGTAATTACTGGCTTCAATTCAGTTCGAAATTCTCCAATTTCAGTAATTAAACGACATATTTTATTATGTTCTTCTACGGATTTTCGAATAGCAGCATCCGAAATATCCACTCCATATTTTTCATGTAAAGGTTTCAAAAAATTTCTTGATACTTGTTCAATCAAATGATTGACACAATCCTCATCATCCGAACAAGGAATATCCAAGTTTGTCCAAAAGAAATTTTCTTTTGTTGGATCATTTGTTTCTAACAGTTCCATGTTTTCCATACAACGATTCATTGCTTCGCAACAATCCACTCCCGCCATTGCATCCAAAAAATGATAATTTCCTTCAATTGCTCTTTCTAATAATGCTCTACTATACTCACAAGCACTGCTTGCCATATAATAAGTCGCAATATCCATAGATCCCATATTAGGAGCTCTCAGTCTAACCGAGAAGCAATCGCCTAAATTCAGTAACACTTCAGGCATGTGAAAGCAAGTATAGCCTAAGGCTATTTTCCCATTCGCTTTTGCTTTTCGCACTAATTCATTATGCGCATCTTCAAGCAAACTCTCGAAATAGATCATGTGTTTCAAGTCTTTCATTCCAGTTTTCCTCCATTTGTTTTTTTCTTTTATTTTTAGGATAGGATACATCCTTTTTCCCTATGAAATAACTCCAAATTTTTGTAATGCTTCCTTTATTTTTTTTACAGAAATGGTATCTTCTGGTAAATCCATAAAGTTTTTTGCTCCAATATCATATGACAATATATTCTTATCCGTAGGAATCAATCCTAACAACTCTAGCTTTCCCGTATTTAACTGGTCTACAAATGCCATATCCTCAATTCGATTAATGATTACTCCAATACGCTCGTACTCAACCATTTCTTGTGCTACATCATTAATTGTCTGAATTACTTCAATTCCTTTTCTACTTGCATCGGTCACTAATAATAGATGGCTGACTTTTTGCATCACTCGACGATTAATCTGTTCAATTCCTGCTTCCCCATCAATTACCACAAAATCAAATTGACTACTTACCATTTCAATTACATTTTTTAAGTAAGAATTGATTCTACAATAACATCCTTCAGACTCTGGTCTCCCAATTGCTAAAAATGCAAATTGATCCGTTTCCACAATGGCTTCAAAAATTCGATATCTCGATTCACTAACTAATTCCATTGCTGTTTGCGTATTTCCTTCTTCTACCGAACTAATAATTTCTGATCGAATATCATCCAGCGTTATTTTGGGCTTTACTTGAAGAGCTGTTGCTAATCCTATTGCCGGATCCGCATCAATTGCTAAAATTTTGCTTTCAGGAAATTCGTTCGACAATATTTTAACAATCGATGCCGAAATCGAAGTCTTCCCTACGCCTCCTTTTCCAGTAAGCGCAATGATAATTGGTTCTTTTTCCACTAAAGTACCTCCTTTATTTATTTTTATTTTTTATTCCCTTAATATAAATACCTAGCCCACTTATTACAAATTCATTGAGTTCCCGTACTTTTTCTTCTAGCCATTCCTCACTTTGATTCTCTCTTAAGTAATATTTCACTAAATTGATATAGGAACTGCATAAATTTTCTAACATGATCCGACTCGGTCCTTTTAAAGATGGAATTTTGGATCCTTCAAAAGCTCCTTTTACTGACCATGTTTCATATTCATAGTATCGTTGAACCATTTCATCACAGAATGTTTCGTATTTGCTTCCTTTTGTTTGAAAAATCAAAATATATAATAATTCTTTATGGTTCACGATATAATTTCGTAACACTGTCGTAGCCTCTGTCAAATAAATCATATAATCCTCTTGACATAGGGATACCGGTTTAATCTTATTTGTTTTAGAAAGAGCCATGATTTCTATATATAACTCACCAACCAAAGCTTCTAGTATTGCCTCTTTATTTTTAAAATAATTATATAAATTACTAACGGATATCTCGCATTCACTTGCTACATTTCGCATCGACATCACTTCATAACCTTTTTCCTTTATGATTCGAAATGCTGTTGATAAAATATGATTTTTAATTGCTTCTTTTTTTACTTGTGCCATTTCAATTTCCTCCATTTGAATAAGCAATAAGTAACACTGTTCTTTATTAAGATACCTCAATTTCGCCAAAAAATCAATGATTTTTTCACAACTTTTATAAGAATTGTACATATAAATTTCATATACCCCTTATATCGTTTTTTTCTTAACAAATTTTACAAAAAAAAAGATGCTTTCGCATCTTTTTTAAAATGTATCTATTGATTTTCCATTCGTTTCATTGCTTTTATTGTATTTTCTTTTGTGTTAAATGCAGTAAGTCTAAAGTAACCTTCACCACCTTCACCAAATCCCGCTCCTGGTGTTCCTACAATTCCACAAGTACTTAATAAATGTGAAAAATACTCCCACGATTTCATCTGATTTGGACATTCCATCCAAATATATGGTGAATGCTCTCCTCCCCAATAACGGATTCCCAAGGTGTCTAATGTTTGCATAATTATTTTTGCATTTTCTTTATATGCCAGAATATTTTCTAACAGTTCTTTTTTCCCTTGTTCTGAAAATGCTGCTTGTGCGCCACGTTGAACAATATAGGATACTCCATTAAATTTTGTAGTTTGTCTTCGATACCATAAGTCATAAATGGATACCCCATTAAAACATAAATCTTTAGATATCACGGTATAGCCACAACGAACACCTGTAAATCCAGCCGTTTTAGAAAACGAACAAAATTCAATCGCACATTCTTTCGCACCTTCTATTGCAAAAATACTACTTGGCAACGTATCATCAGAAACAAAAGCTTCATATGCTGCATCAAACAAAATAATTGCTTTCTCTTTTTTAGCGTAAGCTACCCATTTTTCTAATTGTTCTCTAGTATACACTGCACCTGTTGGATTGTTAGGTGAGCATAAATATATAATATCCGCATGTTCACTTCCTGGTAATGGTAAAAATGCATTCTCTTTATCTCCATCCATAAATTGAACCGTTCTTCCAGCCATTACATTTGTATCCACATAAACTGGATAAACTGGATTCGGAATTGCAACGACTGTATCTGCAGCAAACAATTCCACAATATTTCCAATATCACTTTTTGCTCCATCCGAGACAAATACTTCTTCCGGATTAATTTCTACATTCTTTTCTTGATAATATGATGCAATTTGTTCCCGCAAAAAAGCATATCCTTGTTCATCTCCATATCCACGAAATGTTTCTGCTACTCCCATTTCTGCAACCGCGTCGTGCATCGCTTGAATCACAGTTGGTGCGATTGGTTTCGTTACATCTCCAATTCCCATTTTAATAATTTCAACGGTGGGGTTTTCTTTTGTGAAAGATGCAACTTTTTGATTGATTTGTGTAAATAAATAATTATTTTCAAGTTTTAAAAAATTTTCATTAATATTCATGGCAATCCTTTCTATTCATATGAACTTTCTACAACAGTTTTAACAAATTTACTAAATAATGGATGTGGTTTATTGGGTCGGCTCTTAAATTCCGGATGAAATTGTACTCCCACATGAAATTTATTATCTGCAATTTCTACTGCTTCTACTAGCGTTTCATCTGGTGACATCCCACATATGATTAATCCTTTCTCCACAAGTGAGGTTCGATATTCATTATTAAATTCAAATCGATGTCTGTGTCTTTCTTCGATTTCCCTTTCCTGATAAGCATCTTCTAATATCGTATTTTTTTCAATTTTACATGGATATGCACCAAGACGCATGGTTCCACCTTTTACCGTTACCCCTTTTTGTGTTTCCATTAATGCAATTACTGGATTGGATGTGTTTTCATCAAATTCTTTGGAGTGTGCATCCGCAAGCCCTACTACATTTCTTGCAAATTCTATTGTCATTATCTGCATTCCTAAACAAATACCAAAAACTGGAATATCTTTTTCTCTACCATATTTTGCAGCACAAATCATACCTTCAATTCCTCGATCTCCAAATCCTCCTGGAATTAGAATTCCATGTGCTTTTTTTAATTTTTCTTCTGCGTTTTTATCCGTTACTTTTTCACTATCTACCCAAACAAATTTAACATGCGTTCCATATTTATATCCAGCATGACGAAGCGCTTCCATAATTGACAAATATGCATCATGTAATTTTGTATATTTTCCTACAATTGCAATCTCAACCGTTTTATCACGAGTATGGATTTCTTCAATCATACGAGTCCAATCTTTTAAATCCGGTTCTTTATCTTCCCATCCGAATTTTTTACAAACTACATTGTCAAGACCTTCCTCATGAAGCATAAGCGGTGCTTCATATAAACATGGCAATGTTAAATTTTCTATCACACATTCTTTTTTTACATTACAAAACAAAGCAATTTTATCTTTGATATCTTTTCCTATTGGTTGATCCGCACGCATAACAATGATATCCGGATTAATTCCTAGTGCTTGTAATTCTTTTACCGAATGTTGCGTTGGTTTCGATTTATGTTCATGGGAACATTCCAAGTAAGGAACTAGCGTAACATGTATGGATAAACAGTTTTCTCTTCCCACTTCTAAAGATACTTGGCGAATTGCCTCAATAAAGGATTGGCTCTCAATATCTCCAATTGTTCCCCCTATTTCTGTAATAATTACATCTGCTCCACTATTTTTTGCACCTTTATATATGAAGTTTTTGATTTCATTTGTGATATGTGGAATAATTTGAACAGTCTGTCCTAAGTATCCTCCATCACGTTCTCTATTTAAAACATTCCAATACACTTTTCCAGACGTAAGATTAGAAAACTGCGTCAAATTTTCATCAATAAATCGTTCATAATGACCCAAATCCAAATCGGTTTCCGCCCCATCATCTGTAACAAAAACTTCACCATGTTGATATGGACTCATCGTTCCTGGATCCACATTCATATATGGATCTAATTTTTGTGCAGAAACACTTATTCCTCTTTGTTTTAACAATCTACCTAAAGATGCCGCTGTAATCCCCTTTCCTAATCCTGATACAACTCCTCCTGTTACAAAAATAAATTTCGTCATTTTCTTCCCTTCCTCTTATAACCATCCTACTATTTCTTATTCTTTTGGCAAATCATTAATATCCATAAGTTCTGTATTCTCTTCATTATAACCCGATAATAGGCTATCTGCCAAGGCATTTGCAGTATCTATTGATGTAAGACATGGAATACCTAGCACACTTGCTTTTCTTCGTATTTTTACATCGTCATCTGCTGGATTCCGCCCCTTTGCCGATGTAGAAATTATATAGGAAAATCCTTCTGATTCCAAGGCTATTTTTGTATTATATTCTTTATTTTCAGAAATTTTTGGAATCACCTTTGCCGTTAATCCTGCATTTTCAAGTGTTTTCGCTGTTCCTTTTGTAGCAGATAAATAAAATCCCATACTTACAAATTTTTCAGCAATCTTTACCATTTCATTCTTGTCATCATCTCTAACTGTAATAAATATTGTTCCAGTTTTTTTCATCGTATACCCTGCTGCCACAAGTCCTTTATATATTGCTTCTTCAAAATTTCTTCCAATTCCTAACACTTCTCCAGTTGACTTCATTTCTGGTCCAAGTTGTGTATCCACATCCGTTAATTTGGCAAAGGAAAATACCGGAACTTTCACCGTAAAATATGGTGGTTCTTTAAATATTCCTGTTTCATAAGAAAGATCTTTTAACGTAACCCCTAAACTAATTTTTGTTGCAACATCACACATAGGAATACCCGTTACTTTTGATAAATAAGGAACCGTTCTTGATGCCCTTGGGTTAACTTCAATAATATATAATTCTTCCTTCAAAACAATATATTGAATATTTATCAAACCATATGCTCCAATTTCAAGACATATTTTTTTTGTAACATCATATATTTTTTCGCGCATTGCATCACTTACATGCGTTGGTGGATAAATAGCAATGCTATCTCCAGAATGAATTCCCGTACGTTCCACATGTTCCATAATTCCTGGAATCAAGATATCGATTCCATCACAAAGTGCATCCACTTCGATTTCCAATCCTCCAAGATATTTGTCTACTAAAACTGGATTATCTTGATGTTGTGCATATATAATTTTTGCATATTCCCTTACATCTGTTTCATTAAATGCAATAATCATATTTTGCCCACCCAGGACATAGGATGGTCTCATAAGCACTGGAAATCCCAAACTTTCCGCAGCTTCTAATGCTTCTTTTTCATTTAATACCGAATATCCTTTTGGTCGATTAACTCCTAATTTTTCTAAAGTTGCTTCAAAGCGTTCACGATCTTCACATATATCAATGGTATCTGCAGAGCTACCTAATATTTTTACCCCTCTTTTTGCTAGTTCTGTAGCAAGTTTTACCGATGTTCCTCCACCAAAGGCAACAACTACGCCAAGTGGATTTTCTACTGCAATCACATCCATTACATCTTCAATCGTAAGTGGTTCAAAATACAAACGATCTGAAATATCAAAATCAGTAGAAACGGTTTCCGGATTATTGTTGATTACAATCGCATCATAACCCATTTCTTTTAAAGTGGAAACGCAACGCACACAAGCATAATCAAATTCAATCCCTTGTCCAATTCGAATAGGTCCGGATCCAATTACAATCACACGTTCTTTTTCACTTTTTTCAACAAATGCTTTTGCTTCATCCGTGCCATTTATCACTCCATAAAAATACGGCGTTTGTGCTTCAAATTCACCTGCACATGTATCCACCATGCGGTATGTCGTAACACCTTCCGGTCTTTCTTGTTGCGTCTCTTTGATTTTTTGTAAGAAATAACGATCTATTTTTGTGATTCTATGAATTTCTTCAATATCATATCCTCTTTGTAATGCTTCATATAGAATAAAAATACGTTCATCCGTTGGAAATGCAAGTTTTGCTAATAATTCTTCTCTGCTATCCTTTGGAAGATCACTTGTTCCAAGTTTTTTTCTCGCACCTTCCGTTCCTCGAATTGCTTTTCTCAATGCACCTTCAAAGCTATCCGAAATACTCATCACTTCTCCAGTTGCCTTCATCTGCGTACCCAAAGTTTTCTTTGCATATACAAATTTATCAAATGGCCACTTTGGAAATTTCAAAGCAACATAATCTAATGCTGGCTCAAAAGCGGCAAAGGTTTTTCCAGTTACTGCATTTGGTATTTCATCCAAAGTGTATCCTAGTGCAATTTTAGTTGCCACTTTTGCTATAGGATATCCTGTTGCCTTTGAAGCAAGGGCTGAAGATCGAGACACTCTAGGGTTTACTTCAATTACTGCATAGTCAAAGGTATCTGGGTTTAGTGCAAATTGGCAATTACACCCACCCTCAACTCCCAATTCCTCAATAATTGAAAATGCTGCTGCACGTAACATTTGATATTCCTTATCTGCTAATGTAAGTGTTGGCGCAACAACAATACTATCTCCCGTATGAATTCCAACTGGATCAATATTTTCCATAGAACATACCGTAATAATATTCCCAATATGATCACGCATAACTTCGTATTCTACTTCTTTCCAACCAGCAACACTTCGTTCTACCAAGATTTGTCCTATTGGCGATGCAGACAATCCATTTCTTACAATCTTTTTTAATTCTTCTTCTTTTTCTACGATTCCTCCACCCGTTCCACCAAGGGTAAAGGCAGGTCGAATGATCAACGGATATCCATTTTTATCTGCAAAGTCTAACGCTTCTTCCACCGTAGTAGCAATTACAGATGGAATAACTGGTTGCTCTATTTTTTCCATGGCTTCTTTAAACATTTTACGATCTTCTGCTCGATCAATGGTTTCTGGCAAAGAGCCTAGCAATCTTACATTCATTTTTTCAAGATAACCTTCTTTTGCAAGTTGCATACAAAGTGTCAAAGCGGTTTGTCCACCAAGACCGGATAATATACTATCTGGTTTTTCTTTTTCAATAATTCGTTTCACTGTAGTAATCGTAAGTGGTTCAATATAGATATGATCTGCCATCGAATGGTCCGTCATAATGGTTGCTGGATTTGAATTGATAAGTACGATTTCAACGCCTTCTTCTTGCAATACTCGACATGCCTGTGTACCTGCATAATCAAATTCTGCGGCCTGTCCAATGATTATCGGACCAGATCCAATTAATAATACTTTCTTTATGTCCTTACATTTTGGCATGTTTTTGCTCCTCCATTCTCGTTATAAAATCATCAAAAAGGAATTCCGTGTCTCTCGGCCCGCCGCATCCTTCCGGATGAAATTGTACCGAAAAGGCATTGATTTGATGATATAAGATTCCCTCATTGGTATCATCGTTTACATTTACAAACATCTCTTGAGCAATTGTTTTATCAATGCTATCTCTAAGCACAGCATATCCATGATTTTGACTTGTAATATATGTTCTCCCACTTAATACATTTTTTGCAGGATGATTCGCTCCACGATGTCCAAATTTCAATTTTTTTGTTTTACAGCCATTTGCAAGTGCTAGTAACTGATGCCCCAAACAAATTCCGAAAATCGGTATATTTAGTTTCATTATTTTTTTTATTTCTTCAATCATCTTTTGATTTTTTTCTGGATCACCCGGTCCATTTGTCAACATAATTCCATCCGGTTTAAAAGCTTCAATTTCTTCCTTTTTTGTATTATATGGAAATACTGTAACCGCACAATTTCTTTTTACCAATTCTCTACATATATTTTCTTTATACCCATAGTCCATAACTGCAACTCGATATGTTCCATTCGTACTTTTCTCTTCTGGATGTTTAATACTTACATTTTGCACTGCATTTTCTACACAGTAATCTTTCATTGCTGGGTCCGGTATTGCCTCATAGGATATTTTACCATTCATTACTCCATGCGTTCTTATTGTTCGAATTAGCTTTCTAGTATCAATTCCATAGATTCCAGGAATATCGCATGACTTTAAAAAAGCGTCGACAGTTCCCTTATTACGAAAGTTTGAGGGATTTCGACACCAATCATTAACGATATAACCAGATGCTTGTACGCACCCGCTTTCATGATCTGCTACTATATTTCCATAATTACCAATGAGTGGAAACGATTGGACAATGATTTGACCGAAATAGCTTTTATCGGTAAGTGTCTCACAATATCCTGTCATTGCTGTAGTGAAAACAACTTCTCCCACCACTTCTTTCTTGGAACCAAAGGAAAGCCCTTCATAGACCTCTCCATTTTCAAGAACTAAAAACACTTTATCTGTCATCCCTTTCTACCTCCAACTCATTTTTCTTTGTATCATAATGGTTCTCATCACCCGTAAAACATTTTGTACAAAACGTTCTTGTGGATTTTTGACAAGCTTCCTTTAATCCTCCTATACTAATATATCCTAAACTATCCGTTCCAATTTTTTTCCCTATATCTGCAATTTTCATTTTATTTGCAATCAAGTTTTCCTCACTGTCAATATCCGTACCATATAGGCAGGTATGGCAAAATGGTGGAGAAGAAATTCGCATGTGTATCTCTTTCGCTCCCGCCATCTTCAAGGCTCTCACAATTTTCTCACTTGTTGTTCCTCTTACAATGGAATCGTCTACTAAGACAATTCGTTTTCCTTTAATATTTGACATCAAAGGGTTTAGCTTTAATCGAACGGCATTTTCTCTTTGTGTTTGTGATGGATAAATAAAACTTCTCCCTATATATCTGTTTTTTACAAACCCTTGTATCAGTGGAATACCACTCTCTTCTGCATATCCCGCAGCAGCTTCTAATCCCGAGTCAGGAACGCCGCAAACAATATCCGCTTCGATTGGATGTTCTTTTGCTAGAATTCTTCCCATATTAAATCTTGCCTCGTATACGGACAAGCCATCAATAAAAGAATCCGGTCTCGCAAAATATACGTATTCAAAAATACAAAGTCCATTTCCTTTTGTTTTATTTAATATCGCAATCTCACTATCTACAATCTTGCCATCTTTTATCTCTATAATTTCTCCAGGTTCAATATCACGTAAAAAAGAAAATCCGCAACTATCCAAAGCACAACTTTCTGATGCAACTGCTATTCCTGTGCTATTTTCACCAATGCATAATGGACGAAATCCATCCGGATCACGAAATGCTACAATGCTTCCATCATCACACAAAACAACCACAGAAAATGCTCCCTTTAAAGAATTAGCAGCTTTTATTGCTCCTTCTTTAACTGACCCAAGCTGTACCGCATAATACGCAATTAATGTAGATAAAACCTCACTATCACTTGTTGCTTCATATTTAATTCCATTTTTCTTTAATTCGTTCCTAAGTTCCTTCGCATTCACAATGTTTCCATTATGTGATGTAGCTATTCTTCCAGTTAAATATTCGGTTACAAAAGGTTGCGTATTATAAATAGAGTTTCCTCCAGAAGTCGAGTATCGATTATGCCCTATTGCACTTCCCGATGGTGGAAGCAGTGCTAATTTTTCACCGGTAAACACTTCACCCACAAGCCCTCTTCCTTTTTGGCAAAAAATACGATTGTCCGAAGTCACTGCAATTCCACAGCCTTCTTGACCTCGATGTTGTAAAGCTAATAATGCATTATATGTGACACCACCAGCTTCTATCTCGCTTGTATTAATTCCAAATACTGCGCATTCTTCCTTAAGCTTATCCGAATTATTAATTTTCATAGGTTTTTAAAATCCTCTCCGCTGTTTCCTTTTTCGAAATTCGCATATCCATGGCTTGCTTTTCAATATATCGATGCGCTTCTTTTTCTGACATGGATAAATAAGAAATCAAAACGCACTTAGCTCGATCAACTAGACGAATATCTTCTATTTTTTGGACTAATTTATAATTCTCATTTTGTATTAATTTCATTCGTTTATGTGCGGACATTGCAATTTTTAAGGCACTCCAAAACAAAGTTCGATTAATTGGTTTTGCTACGGTGATGATGCCATAGTCCTCAACTTTCGTGGAAATTTCATCAAACATTTCCACCTTGATACACATTATCACGCTTGATATTCCTTTTGTCGCAATCGTCTGCGCCAACCGTTCTCCATGCTCATCTGGTAATGGAGCATTTATGATACAAATATCAAAATCATGTTCAATCAAAAGCCTTCTTGCTTCTCCTGCTGTATGCACCGTGACAATTTTTTCAAACGATGCAGCATTTAGAACCTCGGAAAAATATGCAATTCCTTGTTCCCCTTTTGCTATTATTAATGCACTACTCGTTTTCATCGCCACCTTTCCACAAATTATGTATTTTACAGATATTCAAAATACTTACTATTTACAATTTCTGGATTTCCTTTTAATGAAATATATTTTTCAAGTAGCTCTTTTCCTAATATCTCACTCACAAATTCGGAACTTCTTGCTATTTCTATCGCTTCTGATAAAGAACTTGGCAATTCCTCTTTTCTTATATTTTCACTGTTTGTCTGCTTTAAGTCTAAAGATTTCGGTAATTCTAATTTTTCTTCAATGCCATTTAGTCCCGCTTGGACAATCATTGCATATGCTAAATAAGGATTAATTGATGGATCTGGAGATCGGAGTTCTAATCGGCTTCTTTCACTTGTAGCTGACGGAATTCGTATTAATTGAGATCGGTCTTGCTTTGACCATGAGATATATTTTGGCGCTTTCCATTCGCCAAGACGCTCATAAGAATTTGGAATTGGATTTAAAAATAGTGAGATTTCTTTTATATATTTCAGTATTCCAGCAATAAAACTTTTGCTTTCTTCCTTATATATACTATTCTCTGCAAAAATATTCTCTCCTAATTTCTGAAGCGAAATATTTACATGCAACCCATTTCCACTTTTATCTATAATTGGCTTTGGCATAAATGAAGCAAATAAACCATTTTGTGCCGAAATTGCTTTTACTGTAGTTTTAAAGCTCATAAAATCATCTGCTGAAGAAACAATATCGGAAAACATAAAATCAATTTCATTTTGACCTGGCCCCTGTTCATGATGTGAGCCTTCCGGATGCAATCCCATCTCCTCTAACGAGAGACAAATTTCTCTTCTAACATTTTCACCACGATCAAGTGGGGCCATATCAAAATATCCACCATGATCTATCGGTTTTTTAGTCGGTTCTCCACATTCATCGGTTTTAAATAGGTAAAATTCACATTCTGTCCCTATTTTACATTTATACTCCATTTTTCGAAGTCTCTCTGCCGTCTTTTTCAATATTTCTCTTGTATCTGCTTCATATACTTCACCATTTGGTTTATGGATTGAACAATAGAATTTTGCAACTCTACCTTGTTGTGGTCTCCATGGAAGCAATGACAACGTCAATGGGTCTGGACGTAAAAATAAATCCGAATTCTCAACATCTGTAAATCCTAATATTGAAGACGCATCAAACGATATTCCACTTTGAAATGCCATCTCTAACTCATCCGGCATAATCGAAATATTTTTTTGCATGCCAAACAAATCACAAAACACCAATCTTATAAACTTGACATCATTTTCTTCTACAAATTGAAGTACTTCTTCTTTGGTTGTTTTCATACTGTTCATATTCTCTCCTTAAATTTAGACAAAAAAAAATTATTAGAAGGATAATAAATCGGTAATTCATACTTTTTCCTATTATAACATTTATTATACTACGAATGCTACCTACTTTTTTACTATTTTCAAATAAAAATCATATCTTTTTTCTATATATTATATAAAAAGCATCCATTATAATAGGTAGTGACTGTTTTTTCCCTTGTCAAACAAAACTACTTCATACAATGAACGCCCTTGTTCACATTTTAAAAAATGTTAGCACACTGAACTTTTTTTGTCAATGAAACCATAAGCATTTTATCCTTATATATATGAATTATCGCAACTTTTTGCTTTTTTTTCGAAATAACTATTGACTTTTTCTTTTCTGAATGATAATCTTTCTTCATGAACAGCAAAGGCGCTGTGAATCTATTAATAGGTTCATGGCGCTTTTTTATTGTCAATTTATAGAAATGTATGAAGAATTTATGCTATCTTCATCTTCATTATTTAAAGGAGGAAATTTATTATGACTAATTTACCTGAAAATTTCGGTTGTATGGTATTTAATGATGCTACCATGAAAGCAAAGCTTCCAAAAGATATTTATAAAGCATTGAAAAAGACCATTTCATCTGGAACGCATCTAGACCTTGATGTTGCAAATGTTGTTGCAAGTGCCATGAAAGATTGGGCAATGGAAAAAGGCGTTACACATTTTACCCATTGGTTCCAACCAATGACTGGCATTACCGCTGAAAAGCATGATAGTTTTATTTCTTTTGATGGCGAAGGTTGTGCCATTATGGAATTTTCCGGGAAATCTTTAGTACAAGGCGAACCAGATGCTTCAAGTTTTCCATCTGGTGGACTTAGAGCAACGTTTGAAGCTAGAGGATATACCGCTTGGGATCCTACATCTTATGCTTTTATTAAAAATGGAGTTCTTTGCATACCTACCGCTTTTTGTTCTTATGGTGGTGATGCTCTTGATAAGAAAACCCCATTGCTTCGTTCCATGCAAGCACTTGAAGAACAAGCACTTCGTGTACTAAAACTATTTGGAGATCGTGAATCGGAACGTGTTGTTGCGCAAGTTGGTCCTGAACAAGAATATTTCTTAGTGGATCGTGATCTTTACAAAAAACGTCCTGATTTAATGTATACAGGTAGAACACTTTTAGGTGCTCGCCCTTCAAAAGGACAAGAATTAGAAGACCATTATTTTGGAACTATCAAAGGCCGCGTACATGCTTTTATGCGTGATTTAGATAACGAACTGTGGAAATTAGGAATTTATGCAAAAACGGAACATAATGAAGTGGCTCCCGGACAACATGAATTGGCTCCTATCTTTAGTACTGCAAACGTAGCAACGGATGCAAACCAAATCACCATGGAACTGATGCAATCAATCGCTTTGAAACATGATCTTGTTTGTTTATTGCACGAAAAACCATTCGTAGGATTAAATGGAAGCGGGAAACATAATAACTGGTCTATTTCTACAAATAACGGTGTTAACTTATTAGATCCTGGAAAAACACCAAGACAAAATGCTAGATTTTTACTTTTCCTTTGTGCAGTTATTAAAGCAGTCGATGATTATCAAGATCTACTTCGTCTTTCTGTTGCTACAGCAGGAAATGACCATAGACTTGGGGCAAACGAAGCTCCTCCAGCAGTTATTTCTATTTTCTTAGGTGACGAATTAACATCTATTTTAGAATCTATCGAAAACGATACGCTTTATGTTGAACAAGAAAAAACACAAATGCAAATCGGCGTTACTGTATTACCTCATTTTGCAAGAGATACTACGGATAGAAATCGTACAAGCCCATTTGCTTTTACCGGAAATAAATTTGAATTCCGTATGCCAGGTTCTACTCTTTCTATATCAGGACCAAATATTGTGTTAAATACAATCGTTGCAGAAGCACTTTCACAATTTGCTGATGTATTAGATTCCTCGGATTCTTTTAACGATACATTGGAAGCATTAATTAAAGATACCATTAAAGCACATAAGAGAATCATCTTTAATGGAAATGGTTATGACCCTGCCTGGTTAAAAGAAGCAGCTTCTAGAGGACTTTCAAACTTAGCTAATACACCAGAAGCATTACCTCGTTTCATAACACAAAAGAGCATTGATTTATTTACGAAGCATCAAGTATTTTCAAAAGCAGAAATCATATCTCGTTATGAAATATTATTAGAAAATTATTGCAAAACAATTAACATCGAAGCTCTTACTACCATTGATATGGTAAATAAAGATATCATCCCTTCTGTTCTATCTTATGAAGAAGAACTAGCGGAAACAATTATTAATAAAAAGAAAGCCTTAGGTGATGATTGTGCTTGTACCTTAGAAACAAACTTATTATCAAAACTATCCGTTTTATCCGATTGTATCGTAAAACGAATGGAGACTTTAGAGTCTGAAACAGCTGAAGTTAAACATATGGAAGATGCTTTAGAACAAGCAAAAGCATATCGCGAAAAAGTATTTACTTCTATGTTAGAGCTTCGTGCATGTGTTGACGAACTAGAGTTGCTAGTAAGCAGTAAGCATTGGCCATTCCCAACGTATGCAGAATTATTGTATAGCGTAAGTGAATAGGTAATGTTTAAATAAATATAGAAACTACTACACAAAGGCGTGTGTTTCATTATGGAACACGCGCCTTCATTTATTTTAGGAGGAAAAATTATGGAAATGGAAAATGTAATGCAAATGGTATCTGACTCTGTATTTGGAGTCTGGTTCCTAATTGGAGCCGCTTTAGTATTCTTTATGCAATGTGGATTCGCAATGGTTGAAGCTGGTTTCACCCGTTCAAAGAATGCTGGTAATATTATTATGAAAAACTTAATGGACTTTTGTATTGGTTCTGTTATGTTTGTCCTCATTGGTTTTACACTAATGATGTCGGAAGATTATTTATTTGGTTTAATAGGTATTCCAAACCTTGACATCTTCTCAAATTATGCAACCTTTAACTGGTCAAGTTTTGTATTTAACCTTGTATTCTGTGCTACAACAGCTACTATCGTATCTGGTGCAATGGCTGAACGTACAAAATTCTTTTCTTACTGTATCTACAGTGCTATATTAAGTGCTGTTATCTATCCAATTGAAGCTGGTTGGATTTGGAATGCAGAAGGTTGGTTATTTAAATTAGGATTCCTTGATTTTGCAGGAAGTGCTGCAATTCATACTGTTGGTGGTCTTGCCGCTTTAATCGGTGCCATTTTCCTTGGTGCTCGTATTGGAAAATATAAACATGATAAAAATGGAAAAGTTATTAAA
Organism: Lachnospiraceae bacterium; assembly: GCA_041596215.1. Classification (GTDB taxonomy): domain Bacteria; phylum Bacillota; class Clostridia; order Lachnospirales; family Lachnospiraceae; genus JBFHIZ01. Next base: position 15,551 of record JBFHIZ010000015.1, on the reverse strand, counting down.
GTCAATGCAATTCCTGGACACAACTTAGTAATTGGTGCTCTTGGTGTATTTATTCTTTGGTTTGGTTGGTATGGATTTAATGGTGCTGCTGCTACTTCAGTAGACGGTCTTGCATCTATCTTTTTAACAACAACCCTAGCTCCAGCTGTTGCTACTTGTGTTACCATGGTCTTTACTTGGATAAAAGATGGAAAACCTGATATTTCTATGTCTCTTAATGCTTCTCTAGCAGGTCTTGTTGCTATTACCGCAGGTTGTGCATTTGTTGATGCTTTAGGTTCTATCCTTATCGGAATTGTTGCAGGTGTTTTAGTTGTTGTCGCTGTTGAATTTATTGATATTAAATTACATATTGATGATCCAGTTGGTGCTGTTGCTGTCCATTTTGTAAATGGTGTTTGGGGTACTGTAGCTGTTGGTTTATTTGCAATTGATGGTGGTTTATTCTACGGTGGTGGAGCAAGATTACTTGGTGTTCAAGTTCTTGGTGTTTTAGCAGTTATCGCATGGACTGTTGCAACAATGGTTCCTACTTTTGCTTTAATTAAAAAATTCACTGGTTTAAGAGTTTCAAAAGAAGAAGAAATCGTTGGTCTTGATGTTATGGAACATGGTTTGCCAAGTGCATATCCTGACTTTGCTGTTGCCGTTCCTGTTTTCTCTCATGGTGATGATGCTTTTGATGTTGTAGCTGGTGACGTTCCTGTTGCAGAAGCTGTATCTGTACAATCCGTGCCTTCCTACGAAGCTCCAAAATCTGATGGTTCTGGATATAAATTTACAAAGATTGAAATTATTTGTAAAGAACGTATGCTAGAAGCTTTAAAATCTTCTCTTCTCAATATCGGAATCAATGGTATTACAGTTACACATGTTATGGGTTGTGGTTTACAAAAAGGTGCTCCTGAGCATTATCGTGGAGTAGAAATCGAACCAAGTTTACTTCCTAAAATCCAAGTGGAAATTGTTGTAAGTACGGTACCTGTTAGCCAAGTAATTGAAACGGCTAAAAAAGTTCTTTACACAGGTCACATTGGTGATGGTAAAATCTTCGTTTACCATGTAGAAAATGTAATTAAAGTTCGTACTGGCGAAGAAGGCGTTGCTGCTTTACAATAAACAAAAGCCAATATAGATTATAAAAAACCCTAACCAATTATGGTTAGGGTTTTTTCGGTTTCAATACTATGCAATGATTTCTATTTGATTCCATTCTGGATCTTTAATCGCACATTCATAAAATCCTTTTTCTGTCATTCTAGGCCCACTTAATATTTCAAATTTTGCATTCTCTAATGCCATTGCCATTTGATCCACTTCGTCTTTATCCTTCACATGAAATGAGAGATTGCTATATCCCGTTCGGATTTGCTTATGCATATCTAGCTGCCGCTCTACTTTATACATAAGTTTTAATTTTGCTCCGGAATCAAATGTTAAAAAATATGTTTTCATTTCTGTTTTCGAATTATAATATTGTTCACTACTTTTTGCGTGAAAAAATTTACAATAAAACTCTTTCATACCTTCTAAATCAGTTACATACATAGCTACATATTCAATCCTCATGTTATCCATCCTTTCTCTTAATTATATGCTCCCCCTCTTTGTTTTGTATCCTCATCCATAATTTCCCTACGACTATGGCTTCTTTCTTATAAAAACTAGTGTTTACTTTCTTTTGCACTTTCACTGTATCACTTTTTTATGTAAATCTCAAATGATTTTCTTTTCTATGTTTTCTTTTCTTTTGTTTTATGATGTGCTAAACTTAGCTATACAAAATTAACAAAAAAGGAGAACTTATATGTCAATAAAAGAAGCAATTATTAGCCGTAAATCGCAACGTAGTTATGACGGTACCGCACTATCAAAAAAAGAAGAAGAAATCTTATATACTTATCTTCAAAACAAAGAAAATCTAGTTGGTATTCATGGCAATTCCATTCAAATACATTACATCCCTTCCCTCAGTATTACTGGTGAAAAAATCGGTACTTATGGAGTCATTAAAAATGCTCCTGCTTATCTTGCAACCGTATGCAACAATACGAAAGAAGCCATGATTGATTGTGGCTATGTATTTGAAAAACTCGTTTTATTTCTTGAAACAAAAAACATTGGTACCTGTTGGCTTGGTGGAACTTATAAACGAAGTCAAATCCATGTTCCTGTTAATGAAAATGAGATTATTCCTATTATTTCTCCCATTGGGCATCCTACGAAAAAGCTCTCCTTTTCTGATAAAGCAGTACGCTACATTGCAAAAGCAGATTCTCGCCTTGCTTTTGACACCTTGTTTCACGATAAAGATTTTGAAACTTCTATCACATCGGAAACCAAACGCGAATTATTAGAATATGTGAGACTAGCACCAAGTGCTTCCAATAAGCAACCGTGGCGCATTGTTTTTGACAAACACAATGTTGCACATTTTTATATTGAAAGGACTCCAAATTATGGAGTAGGAAAACTTAATTTCGACATACAAATGATAGATATTGGCATTGCCCTAAGTCATTATGAAATTGCAAAAGAAAAAGTCACCTATATCAAAAAAGATCCGAAAATCCCTTTTATAAGTGACTATTGTTCTTATGTTATAAGTGTAGAATAAGTTTTTAGACTTTTAGGAGAAGGTCGTAAAGTATCTTTGTTTCTTCTATAGAAAGACTTGGTTCTTCTTTCTTTTTAACAATTGCCAAGGCAGCGTCTCGATGAACTTTGATTCCTGCCTTCGTAATTTTAATTCGAACAACTCTTTTATCAAGAACATCTTGTTCTTTTTCAATCCATTTCTTCTCCATTAATCTTTTTAAAGATCTCGACACATTTGGACTTTCATCTAATAATGTATCCTTGATTTGATTCACTGTCAAAATCTCATTTCTACCACAATTATCAAGCGCTTCAAGTATCGACAATTGTGTGTTCGATAATCCATATTGCTTTAAACTTTTTGCTGTCTCGGCTTCCATTTCATGTGCAATACAGCGAATCAATCCATATATTTTATTTTCAATTGGACAACTGGATTCTAAAATTGTATTTCTCTTTGCCATATTATACTCCCGTTTATTTCTATGTTTCCATTTTCTTTGCGTTCTCTTTGTTTTTTTCAAGTCCATATAAAACAAATGCTGCAATTATTGCTGCTAATAACATCAAAATTGCTGAATATGTAAATATGGTACGAAGGCCATATATCATTATTACTTTCCCATTTAACGTCGTCCCAACCGCTGCTCCTACAAAAATATGAAATGATGCCATTGACATTGCCGTTCCTTTTCTTTTTGGTAAATTTTCCTGCGCTGCTGAAATAATTGTCGACTGGATAAATATAAATGCAATACCATATCCCAAAAATCCGATTGATATTAGGGCTGGATGCGAAAAAGAAGACATTGTTAACAAGGAAGCAGCTCCAAGTAATCCTGCAAAAATCAAAAAGAAATGTTTCAATTTATGTCGTACCTTTACCACTGCCTTACTGCCAATCACTGTTCCAATTCCAAATATAGAAAGAATGAGACCGACAATAAATATATTAAGACCAGTCGATTCTTTAATTAAAATTCCGGAAAAAGTAAAGCTTCCAAGTACCGTAAATCCGACAAAGAACAAGATTACTACAACTCTCATAAATTTTGAATTTGTCAATGCATCTTTGTAAGATGCTACCAAACTAAATTTCTTCACCACTGGTTCGTCACGTTGCAACATACGCAACATAAAGATTGCAAGAATGATTTCGCCGATTCCATAAATTAAATATACATATCTCCAGGATCCAAAGTATGCTACTGCACCACCAATTGCGGTTGCACTAGCCGTCCCTAAAAATCCAAGCCCCATTACTTTTGCAAGTGCCATATGTCTGTTTTTATCCTCAAAAAGTTCTCCTACATATGCAATTGTCACTGGGAAAATTCCCGCTCCAAACATGCCATTTACTGCTCGAAAAAATATTAAAGATGGCAAGTTAAATGCTAATGCTCCTAACATACTAAAAATTGCCGTTCCAAATGCTGCAATATTTATCACTTTTACCTTTCCAAATCGGTCCGCAAGTGGTCCAAAAATCAAGGTAAATAATCCAAAGGATAACATATATGCCGTAACCGATAAGGAGGCAGTACTTATAGTCAAATTTAAATCTTCTGCTATATTACTAATCATAGATGCTGCTGCATAATTATCTCCATTTGCTAAAAATACCATCATACCCAATACTAATAGCAATGTGTTCTTTTTTATTTTCTTCAAATCTTTCTTTCCTCCGTATGTCTCTTTTTCTCTTCCGCTAATTTATCTTCCGCGGACGATAAATTGAATGATACGTTACTTTTTCTTTTTTGTCAATTCTTTCCCTACAAAAAATGATCTGCGCAACTATACGCTTATTTGATTTTTTATTTAAATAATACTATAATTACTATACTAAGGAGGTGTTTTCATGCATGCAATCAATAACCAAACCAATTCCATAAACCCTTATATTACAAAGGGCCAAGGATCTACGTTTACTCCGCATGCTCAAAACCAAGGCACTACACCTTCAAATTTAGCTCAAACGCATACACCTGTTTCTAACCAGCCAACTTCTTCCCAAGCAAAAACAAAAGATGTCACTCCAATAAAAACAGGAATAACATCCGATGTAAAAGCTGCTTATGATGAAAAAACATTAAAACGTATGGGAATTGTAGAATGTTCCACTTGTGCAAATAGAACCTACAAAGATGGTTCCGACGATTCTGGAGTTTCCTTCCAAGCACCGACACATATTTCTCCAGCAAGCTCTGGTTCTGCCGTTCGAAGTCATGAACAAGAACATGTTGTTCGCGAACAGGCAAATGCACGAGAAAATGGTGGTCAAGTCATTTCTCAAAGTGTTTCTATTTATACCTCGGTGTGCCCAGAATGTGGTCGTAGTTATACCTCCGGTGGCTTAACACGTACCACAACAAAATTTTCTGGAGAATCCGATTTTTCTAGTAAAGGTGGTATGTTAGATCTGTCGGTATGATTTCTTCATATTTATTGGCAAGTTCATTCCATCCCTTTTTTTCTTCAAGTAAATAATAATTGAAAAATTCCAAAAAATAATCCTGCTGAATTTCTCTGCTTCTCAGACTGTCTAATTCCCCTGAAAAACCAATTATTTTAATGATTGGTTCAAACATGTACATCATCGAAAAATCTTGGTGATTCGTCCCGTTTAACTGGTACATTTGTGTAACAGTACTTTCTTGGTCCGCTATTGTTTTTAAAGCATAACTATTTGAACCGCCTTCCCACTGTTCGCTGCTTAAAAAAAAGCTGGGAGTAGAAAGGCCTTTTTCTAATAAAGACTTCTCAATTGGCTCCACCCATGGATCAAATCCAAATACTGCATCAATTCGTTCATCTGTCATCGCAAGTTTTACCACACCACCTCCACCAGTCGAATGTCCTGCTACGCCAATGTGTTCACAATTTATGCGATTTCTAAACATCGATTCAAATATTTCACTCTGTTCTAAATTTTCTATATCACTTTCTTTTACATATTCTTCTAAGGATGATGTTCCTTCATTAAGCATCTCTAGTATATCAATCGTTAATTCTACATCACTTCCATATGTGCTAACTAATTTATTGGAATATTCTGCAAAATTATCCACAGTATTTTCATTTGGCAATGCATTAAGATCTAATTTTGCTACGGTTCCATCATTAAACACCGTTGCAAGAGATCCATATGTATGATCCACACTTGCAACTATATATCCATTACTTGCAAGCAATTCCGCAATATCCGTATGAAGATTTCGAAAACCAGTCCACCCATGTGAAATCACCACCAATGGATAAGAATTTTGTTTTTCACTTAGCATCGCGTATTTATAACTATTTGAATCAATTCTTGCTGTATAAGACAGCACAAATCCCGGAAAACCAACAAATGTCGGAAGTCCTTTTGCCACCTCTACCCCATCGTATAACCACTTTGCTTTGTCAAATCCTTTCGTATCATCCGTTGGATACCACAACTGCACCCGTATTTTTCTATCTTCTCCTTCTGTATCCCCATATAACTCTAATCTTTCCGTATCTACCAAATCCATAGCAAATGTACCAACTTCATACTTTCCGTTTAACGGGTCCATCTTTTGATAAGAAAATATATAGATGAATATTCCAGTTACAAAAAATGCCAAAATCCATACTATACGAGATAACTGACCTTCTTTTTTCCCTCTCATTTTGCCTAGGTTCATAACAAATCCAAACAACTCCAACAAAATAAAAAGATAAACAAATGTCATTTGCCAGCGCATTCCCTGTATCAAAATGTGCGCAGTTAACATGGGTAATAATAAAACCAAAAAAATTTTTCTCTTTTTATTTCCAATCCAAAAGCTGGTTCCTACTGCAAGCACACTAATTCCTAACATGATTAATTCCATCGTTTCCCATCCTTTATCTTTTTATTTCCATGTTTTCCATACTTCTGGTTGATATCCTAACGTTGATATTTTTCCATTTCTGACAATTGGTGTAATTACCACTTTTTGATTTTCAAGTATTTTTTCTTCCTTATCTTCTTCTGCCGTATGTTTAATCAGTGATAAGGTTGCTTTATCCTTGCAATTACAATTAAGCATTTGGTTTAGCCCACCCACTGCTTTTGCAACACTATCAAACTCACCTTTACTTAATCCTTTTTCTTTCATATCGATAAATTGAAATGCAATCCCTCGGTCTTGAAAAAATCGCTGTGCTTTTTTTGTATCGTTACATTTTTGAGTTCCAAAAATTTGTATATTCATATTTTGCTCCTTCGTTTTCTTATAAAATCTGTTGTACTCTTCCGACAATCCCAGAAGTTAGCATTACCTTTATCCCCCTTGGGTGGTTTTGCGAATTCGTAAGCAAACGCATAACGATTCCCTCTGTTAACTTCCCAGTTTTCTGATTTTGTTTCTCTACTACCATTACTTTTGCCCCTATTTTAATATCTTTTCTTACGGTTCCGTCCATAGTTTCTCCCATCGCTTATATTTTCCATTTTTATTTATTCTATTTATATTATAGAACGAATCTCACATAATCGCCACCTACAATTTATTCATCAAAATCTAACAAGTAGAAAACATGTAGCATTTTTATTTTTATTCTATCTTTTTTTAAAATCGATTATTGCTGTCTCAGTGTTTTAACATAAGAAATAGGCCAATCAAAAATTTCTTTTGATTGGCCTACAAGTGTACCCCCCCCAAATCAGAATCCTATGACTCAAACCGGAGAACATCCTATCTTTATACATAAATTCTTTCAAATCTATGATTTACAATTCTTTTACTCGTCTAATAGTCCAGCATCTGTAAGCATAAGTCTTGCAATTTCTTCTACATCTGCTCCTTCATCTACCATTAAATTATATTTTTGCATATCTGCTTCTGTCCAATGTCCACCAAGTTCTTCTAAGGCTTCTACTACTTCTGGATTTTCTTCTGCAAATTCTAATTTTAAGATTGGTGTTACGTAATATGGTGGGAAGAAATTTTTATCATCCTCAAGATTTACCAATCCAAATTTTGCAATTCTTCCATCCGTACTATAAGAGGAATTCACGTCAATTTCACCATTCTTTAAAGCTGCATAGGTTAATCCTTGATCCATCGAAACTTCTTGTGCAAAATCTAATCCTGTATATAATTCTTTTAAACCAATCATACCATCTGCACGATTAATAAATTCATCATCACTACCAAGAATCATATCCCCTGATACCGCAACTAAATCTGATATTGTTGCAAGATTATATTCATCGGCTGTTTCTTGTCTTACGGATAATACATATGTATTATTCCATCCAAGTGGTGATAACCATGTGATTCCATCTGTTTCTTCACTCATTTTTTTTACATAATCAAAGGTTTCTTCCACTCCTAAGATTTCAGTTTGCTTAAAGATAGCTCCATATGCGGATCCTGTAAACTCTGCATATAAATCAATATTATCATTTTGTAATGCAGTATAACATATCATCGTTCCGGATAATTCTGTTACTTCCGTTTCAAATCCTTTGCTTTCAAGATATAGTGACATTAATTGTCCAGTAATTCTTTGCTCCGTATAATCTTTGTGTGCAATTTTAATGGTTTCATTTTTTCCTGAACATCCTACCATGGTTAACATAAGCATTACTGCTGCTGCCATAAAAATTAAATATTTTTTCATAATTCTCCTTTTTTTGCTAATTATCAGTTGCTATTAATTTTGTTTCGTGATTCCCTTTGAAGTTAATTTTTTCTCAAGTAATCCTAAAAAGAAATCGGCTAGAAGTGCAAGAATTGCAGAGGATATTGCTCCTGCTAAGATCATCTCGTAATTCATCATACTGATTCCCTGATAGATTAATTGTCCCAATCCACCTGCTCCAATAAGTGCTGCAATGGTTGCAATCCCTACTCCTGTAACGGTTGCAATTCTGACACCACCCATAATTACTGAAATAGCCATGGGAACTTCTACCTTAAACATAATTTGATATTTTGACATTCCCATTCCCCTTGCTGCTTCTATAATTGATGGGTCCACATTATGTATCCCCAGTAATGTGTTTTTTATAATTGGTAATAACGCATACAAAAACAATGCGAAAATAGCAGGTTTTGCACCAATTCCGAAAAGTGGCATTGCAAAAGCAAAAAGCGCCAAAGATGGTATTGTTTGAATTATATTTGCAACATTCATTACATTTTTGGCAAGTTTTTGGTTGTTCGCAATTAGAAATCCAATCGGAACTCCTATGGAGCAAGCCAAAATTACGGCAATTCCTGCCAAGGAAAGATGCTCTATTGTTTTATCTAAAATTAATGATGCATTGTCTATAAAATATGTGATTAAACTCATCTTAGTACACCTCACTTTCAGGCATGATATCAGAAAGCACATTTAATATGGCTGTATTGGTAATCATACCAATTAGTCTATTTGTTTCATCAAATACTGGACTAAATTGTATATTTTTTTCTTTTCTTATTGCTAATACATTTACAAGTGGCATTTCTGCATCAATCCTTGTCACATCGACTTTCATGATATCTTTCATTTTCGTCTCATGCTTAACGACACCCTTCAATCGATTGGATCCAACAATCCCAACAAATTCCTTGTCTTTTTCCATGTTTTGATCTATTACCACTAAAAAATCAGTATTATGCTCTTTCATAAGTTCAATCGCATGTGCAACCGATCGATTCATTCCGATTTTCGGCATTTTTTTACTAACGATATCTCTTGCTTTTAACATTTCTGGAGTTTTCCATAATCGATCTTTTCCAACAAATGTTTCCACAAATTCATTGACTGAATTTTTCAAGATTTCTTCCGGTGTATCATATTGGATAATATTTCCATTTGCCATAACCGCAATTCGATCTCCTAATTTAATTGCCTCATCAATATCATGTGTTACGAAAACAATCGTTTTATTCAATTTCTCTTGTAATTTTAATAATTCATTTTGTAATTGTTCTCTTGTAATCGGATCAAGCGCACTAAATGGTTCATCCATTAAGATAATATCTGGATCATTTGCTAAAGCTCTTGCAACGCCAACTCTCTGTTGTTGCCCACCGCTTAACTCTCTAGGATATCTATGTGCATAGTCTTCATATGGTAAATCTATCATATTAAGTAAATATTTTACCTTTTCTTCAATTTTGTCCTTATCCATTTTACAAAGTGAAGGTACCAATGCGATATTTTTTGCAATTGTTAGATGTGGAAATAATCCAACATTTTGAATAACATATCCTATGTTTCTTCTAAGTTCGTTTCTTTCTAGATCTTTAATGTTTTTCTCGTCAATAAAAATATCTCCTTTTGTAGGATCAATTAGTCGATTAATCATTTTCATCGTTGTTGTTTTTCCACAACCACTTTCGCCAACTAATACGACAAGCTCTCCTGTTTTAATTTCTAAATCCAGATTATCAACTACATTATTGATTTTATCATAGGATTTACATATTCCTTTTAATTTGATCATGTGTTTTTTCCCTTTCTTTCTTCCTCGTATATTAAAAAAACACGCCAACTCCTTTTAATTACTAATAAGAGTTAGAGTGTTCATACTTCGCGCTAGCTCGTATTACACCACATTACATAGTGCAAGTCATGACATTTGTCCTAACCAAAACCCCAGTTCTAAAATTGATTTTTAGGCATCAATTTCTCATGTCGCAAAATATTTACTTTAGTCCGCACTAATACCCCTAGGCGTAAAAAAGCTCATATTTTAGATACTCAAAATGCTTACTTCATCTATCCAGATATTCATTTTTCTGCATGTTAATCTCATATTACCGTTTTTATTATGTTAACATACTGAAGTCGATATGTCAATGCTATGGCTTGTTCACCGCAAGGTTGTATTGCTCATTTCCTTTTTTTTACTACATATATTATATCCTATCATATTTTTATTCTCATATTTTTAATCTTTTAAATTATCCCATTTTATTCATTTTGACTTGGCCTTTTATCGTAAAATAAGGTATAATAAATAAAAATGACTATATGGAGGTTTTTATGTACGATATTACTGCATTAGGTGAATACCTAATTGATTTTACACCCTACGGAAAAAGTTCCGAAGGGCAACAACTTTTTGAACAAAATCCAGGTGGTGCTCCTGTTAATGTTCTTACTTCAATTAGCAAGTTAAATCTTTCGGCTGCTTTTATTGGAAAAGTCGGTAATGACATGCATGGTAGATTTTTAAAAAGTGTTTTATTAAAAGAAGGAATTTGTGCAGATGGGTTAATTGTAAGTGATGATGTTTTTACTACATTAGCTTTTGTTACATTAGATCAAAATGGAAACCGTGATTTTTCTTTCGCCAGAAAACCTGGTGCTGATACCATGTTAAATAAAACCGAAGTAGATACCAATCTAATTTCAAACAGCAAATTATTTCATATTGGTTCTCTTTCTTTAACTGATAATCCTGCTAAAGAGGCTACTTTGTTTGCTCTTGAAACTGCAAAAAAAGCTGGATGTATAATTTCATATGATCCTAATTATCGAGCACCTTTATGGGAGTCAAAAGAAACCGCAATTAAAACGATGCAATCTGTTATTTCTTATATTGATATTATGAAAATTTCTGATGAAGAAACCAATCTATTAACTCCTTATCAAGAACCCGATAAAGCTGCTAATTATTTGATTCAAAAAGGTGTTCGTTTAGTTGCCGTTACCCTTGGAAAAGATGGTTGTTATGTGTGTACAAAAGATGGCGGACAAACAATTTCTGGATTTCCTTCAAAAGTTGTTGATACAACCGGTGCTGGTGACTCTTTTTGGGGTGGTTTTTTATATAAATATATAAAATGTGGCAAATCACTTTCTGAAATCACTATAAATGATGCCACAGAATTTGCCATATTTGCTAACGCTGTTGCAAGTTGCTGTGTTGAAGGTCGTGGTGGAATTCCTTCCATACCAACATTAGATAGCGTTGAAGCAAGAATGAATTCTCGCATTTAGTATAAAACACATTATTTATCATTTGCATTTCACTCCAGTCATTTTTACTGGAGATAATCCATGATAAATAATGTGTTTTTACAACTAAAATTATTTATTTTTCACTTTCGTATATTCGTTATATTATAACCTATCTAAAACTTCATCTTTTGCAATCTCGAATTATCTATGTATTTACGCTCCACTATGTTTTTTTATCAATATTCTTTCCGCATAACCCGCTATATGTACCCATACTTTTTGTATCACAATAATCTGTATTGGTATCATGATGATAGCTTTTAATATTCTTGTGGGTAAAATTGCCCAAACACCTTGACCAGTTAACATAGCAAGCCATATGGAATTAAGCCCTAGCGTAATAATGATAGTCAGTGTTACTACTGCCATTGTAATACGAGTCCATGTTTTTGGCTTGTGATACAAAAACACACCATATATAACACCGCTTAGGCAAGCAGAAATCGTAAATCCCGGGAAAAATGCACCTCCAGACGGAAATAACATCATACCCAGTACATCTGCAACCCCTGCCATAATTCCTCCATATATAGGACCAAACATCATCGCTGCAATTGCGATTGGTAAAAATCCAAACCCAATTCGAACTATTGGGGTTTGAATCGACAGAAATCTTGTAAATATAACTTCCATTGCAATTAATAAACTAAGATAAATTATTTTTTTTAAATTAAACATAAAAAGGGCCTCCTTCTTATTCTATAACTGATTGCTACATAAAAAGGCTTCCCTTTTGTAGCAGTGGACGCAATAAAGCAACGCGAATTTTTCAATCCTTCGTTCAGCGGCAACTTCCCATCCAACTGACACTTAACGCACTTTACCTACTCTGCAACATATCTTTATAACTATTTCTTTTCTTTCTTCATCATACTATAAATTTTATATAAAAAACAGTCCTTTTGCTTATTCTTTCTATAAACTTTCTTCTTTTTTTATATCTGTTCAAATGCTTGTTTTAAATCTTCTATTAAATCCGAACAATTTTCAATCCCAACAGAGAATCGAATTAAATCTGGTGCAATTCCTGCTTTTTCTAATTCCTTATCCGTTAACTGTCTATGCGTATGGCTTGCTGGATGTAAAAGACACGTTTTACTGTCTGCTACATGTGTTGCTATGGATGCCACTTCCAATTTATCCATAAATTTTATAGATTCTTCTCGGCCACCTTTGATTCCAAACGTTAACACACCACAAGAACCATTTGGTAAATATTTTTTTGCCAGTGTATGATATGCATTATTTTCTAAATCTGGATAATTCACCCAAGCTACTTTTTCATTTTTTTCTAAGTATTTTGCAATCTCTAATGCATTTTCACAATGTCTTTTCATTCTAAGATGTAAGGTCTCTAATCCTAAATTTAAGTAAAATGCATTTTGTGGCGACTGTATCGACCCAAAGTCACGCATTAATTGTGCTGTAGCTTTGGTAATATAAGCTCCTTTTCCAAATCTCTCAGTATATACAACTCCATGATAAGACTCATCTGGTTGCGTAAGTCCTGGAAATTTATCCGCATGTTTTTCCCAATCAAAATTCCCACTATCCACAATACATCCACCAACTGCAACTCCATGCCCGTCCATATATTTTGTAGTTGAATGCGTCACAATATCTGCACCCCACTCAAAAGGTCTACAGTTAATTGGTGTGGCAAACGTATTATCAATAATTAAAGGTAATCCATGTTTGTGTGCAAATCTTGAAAATTTTTCGAAATCAAATACCGTTACTGTAGGATTTGTAATTGTTTCTCCAAATACTGCTTTCGTATTTGGTTTTACATACTGATCCAATTCCTCTTCGGAAAGATTTTGATCAACAAAAGTACATTCAATTCCCATTTTTTTTAACGTCACTCCAAATAAATTATAGGTACCTCCATAAATTGATGCGGAAGAAATGAAATGATCTCCCGCTTCACAAATGTTAAAGATTGCATAAAAATTTGCTGCTTGTCCAGATGAGGTTAACATGGCTGCTGCTCCACCTTCTAACGCACATATCTTTGCTGCTACGGCATCATTCGTTGGATTTTGAAGTCTAGTGTAAAAATATCCTTCCGCTTCTAGATCAAACAGTTGTCCCATTTCTTCACTGGTATTGTATTTAAAAGTTGTGCTTTGATAAATAGGCAATTGTCTAGCTTCTCCACGTTTAGGTTTCCAACCCTCTTGTATACATTTTGTTTCAATTTTACTGCTCATAATAACCTCCTTACTGGTTCCTTTTGCAATTTCAATTGCATTCTTTTGTTTTTATAGTATATGGTAATTTTATAAACTTGAATAATACAAAAAAATACATCTTAGACATAGTTTAAAACTATATCAAGGATGTACTTTTCCTTTTCATACTATTTACTTTTGTCTGCGAAGATATTTTACTATGAATTGATAGCAAAGCCAATGTTTTCTTATTCATATATTGGTATGTAACTTTTTAATGCTTCCATATACGCTTTCCCATATCGACTGAGTAATAAGTTTCTTTTTATGATTGTCCCAATTCGAATGGTTTCCTCCACCTTTAACGGAATGGAAATTATATTTTCTCCATTTAGTTCTTTATCAATCACACCGGTACTAACCGTATATCCATTTAGTCCTATGGCAAGATTGAATAATGTTGCTCGATCTCCGACTTTAATATTCTTTTTTCTATCTAATGTGCTTAATATTTCTTCTGAAAAATAAAAAGAATTGTAATCTCCTTGTTCAAAGGAAATATAGGGATATTCTTCTAATTCCTCTAAGGTGATTTCTTTTTTGTCTGCCAAAGGATGTTTGGAATTCATAAAAATATGTGGTTTTGCTACAAATAATTCTTCAAATAACAATCCCATTTGTTTCATCATTTTTCCTAACACTTCCTGATTTTTTGATGACAAATAGAGGACCCCAATTTCACTTTTTAACCGACTCACATCTTCCATAATTTCATAAGTTTGTGTCTCCCGCAATGTAAATTCATACTGATCTCCATCAAACTCATGAATGACATCAACAAAAGCATTTACTGCAAATGAGTAATGCTGCGTTGAAACAGAAAATTTTGGTCTTTGCTTTTTTGCATCTCCAAATTTTTCTTCCAAAAGATTAGCTTGTTCTAACACTTGTCTTGCATAGGAGAGAAATTCATTTCCTTCATTTGAAACGATAATGCCTTTATTGGTTCTATGAAATATAATTATTTGCATCTCTTTTTCCAGTTCTTTAATAGCATTGGTTAAACTTGGTTGTGATAAAAATAAAGCTTTCGCAGCATCACTAATTGTTCCTTTTTCTGCTACTGTCACGACATATTTCAACTGTTGTAAAGTCACTTTTTTCTCCTTTTATGTTCTTTCATTCTATGAATTGGTCTCTTGCAAGCATCTTTTTCAAATACCCTTCATTTAATAAATGAACGGTTTCAAATTTGCCTTTATAAAATACTGCCCAATTATTAAATACACAGGGAAGTTCTTTTGCTTTTTTCAAACTATCAACTGGATAAAAAGAAAACGGTATCTTGTTCTCCTTTAAATATTTTTCTACCTGTATAATACAATTTGGTATATATGGACATTGCATTCCATAATAAAATATAATTTCTTTCTTTTCGATTTCTCCTTTTCGTACAGTTTCATTAAAGGAAGGTTTTCTATCTGTAAACGATAATGCCAATAATTCATATTGTTCTACTTGATCCACTACTTCAAATCCATTTTTTACAAAAAATTTCTTATCACTTAAAAACGGCATCTTTTTTTTCGAACTTAAAACACATATACCTTCTTTTCCCTTTTCTTTGGCATCTTTTATACAGGATTCAAGCAGTCCCTTCCCATATCCAGTTTTTTTAAATGAACCAGATACCCAAAGACAATAAATATACATGAAGTTTTCTCCATTAATAGGTACCCAAGCTTTTTCAAGTGGAGCATATTCAATAAACACCTTACCTCTAGCATCTAATTTTCGAAAGACATG
>JBFHIZ010000014.1:0-54816 GCA_041596215.1 Lachnospiraceae bacterium | reverse complement strand
TGATCCCATTGCTTTAGACCTTGCTTGTGCAGATGCATGTAATAAACAAGATCCAATGCCAAACAGTGCATTAACGGATCAAAAACCAATTGGTAAGGATCATTTTACAAATGCACATCCAGAGACAAATTGGATGAGTTCTATTGATTTTGGTGTAAAGCTGCAAATGGGCTCGAAAGAATATGAAGTGATTACTATAAAATGAAAAAATTGAATCGAGGAAATATGAACAGAACAAAAAAGATAATTCTGAGTGGCCTATTTTTGGCACTTTGTATGATATTACCATTTATGACTGGGCAAATTCCGCAGATTGGAAATATGCTATCACCGATGCACATTCCAGTTTTGCTTTGTGGGTTTATTTGTGGACCATTGTGGGGAGGCATTATCGGATTTATAGCACCTGCTTTACGTTTTGTTATATTTGGAGCACCGCCAATTATGCCAATAGGAATAAGTATGATGTTTGAACTTGCAACGTATGGAATTGTGGCAGGGATACTGTATAAAAAAAACAGAGAAAAAAAAGGAGCGATTTATTTTAGTTTGATTATTGCAATGATTGTGGGAAGAGTCATTTGGGGAAGTGTTATGCAAATTCTTTCCATGCAAATTGGATTTGATTTTACATGGAAAATATATGTAATGCAAGCATTTGTTACCGCATTACCAGGAATTATAGTTCATATACTATTGATTCCTCCAATTATTATTTTAATGAAAAAAAGGATACAAAATTATGATGGATGAAATTGAGGCGAAGATAGAAGAACAATTAAAAAGAAAGTCAAGTATCATCGTTGCAATTGATGGAATGTGTGCAGCAGGAAAAACAACGCTAGCGTTGAATTTAAAGAAAAAATTTCAGGGAGAAATCATCCCAATGGATGCGTTTTTTTTACCAAAAGAATTACGTACAAAAGAACGATATCAAGAACCTGGAGGGAATCTACATGTAGAACGATTTATAGAAGAAGTTATGATTCCATTAAGCGAAAAAAAACCTGTTTTATATCGAAAATTTCATTGTCAAACAATGGAATTTTCGGATTATAAGGAAGTGCCAGGCACTTCCTTATATCTTATTGAAGGAACCTATAGTATGAGACAAGAATTACGCAAGTTATATGATCTTTCGATTTTTTTGCACTGTAGTAAAGAAGAACAAGCACGACGTATTCAGATAAGAAATGGAGAAAAACAGGCAGTAATATTTCAAAATAAGTGGATACCTTTAGAAAATGTGTATTTTAAAAAAGAAAAAATCAAAAAGTACTGCGATATTGTTAAAAATACTGGAGGAAGTAAATGAGAGAAAAAATTGGAAGAGCGTTAATGGCAGTAATCGGGGTGCTAATTGGTGGGGTAAGTGTAGGATTATTTAAAATGTCAGTTTTTGGAACTGATCCATTTCAATGTCTAATGAATGGGTTAAATAATTGGATTCCAATTAGTTTTGGAATTATTTATGTTATTGTGAATTTGATTATGTTAGTGGGTATTTTCTTTTTGGAAAAAAGATATATAGGAATAGCTACGGCAATTAATGTTTTTCTATTTGGATATGTAGTAGAATACGCCGAAAGCTTTTTTCGTATTTTGACACCGACACCGAATATGGGACTACGTATTACATATCTTACAATAGGTTTATTGATACTATGTTTAGCATCAGCATTTTACTTTACTGCAGATATGGGAGTTTCCACATATGATGCAATTGCTTTAATTATATCGAATAGAACAAAGTGGAAATTTAAATATTGTAGAATAGGAACCGATTTAATTTGTGTTTTGATTGGATTTTCTTTACATGCAGTAATCGGAATAGGGACTCTGTTGACCGCCTTTTTTATGGGACCAATTATTGCATTTTTTGAAAAATATGTATCAGAGCCTTTTTTTATACATGTGGTTCAAGAAAAAAATAAAAAATGAGGCTAAATGAATCAAATATACTTTTAGTTTCATTTTAGGTAGATGTGCTATTTTGATAGTGAATATAGGTAAGTATGTAATATAGGAGAGAACTATGAGATTATTATTAGCAGAAGATGAACATGAATTATCCAATGCATTGGTTGCGATTTTAAAACATAACAAATACTCTGTTGATGCAGTATATGATGGAGAAGAAGCTTTAGAATACCTTGAAGCGGATAATTATGATGGTGTAATTTTGGATATTATGATGCCAAAGGTTGATGGATTAGAAGTTCTAAGGAAATTAAGACAAAATGGAAATAAGATACCGGTTCTTATGTTAACAGCAAAATCAGAAATTGATGATCGCGTGAAAGGATTAGATTTTGGTGCGGATGATTATTTGACGAAACCTTTTGCAACCAAAGAATTGCTTGCAAGAATTCGTTCAATAACAAGACGACAATCGGAGCTTACAGATTCGTTATTGATAATGGGAAATACTACGCTTAATCGTCTAACCTTTGAATTATCTTCTGAAAAAGAAACGATTTCTCTTTCTAACAAGGAATTTCAAATTATGGAATTGTTTATGGCAAATCAAAAACAATATTTTCCAGCAGAGAGAATGATTGAACGTATATGGGGATTTGATACAGAGGCAGATATCAGTGTTGTATGGGTTTATATATCAAATTTACGAAAAAAGATGTTGGAAATTGAATCAAATATACAAATCCGAGCAGCAAGAAATATTGGTTATACATTGGAGATAAAATCATGATAAAAAAATTACAAAAAAGATTTTTAATTATTACCATGTGTTCTGTTTTTATTGTTGTCTTTTTGATAATAGGAATCATTAATGTTATGAACTATGTTCAGATAGATCGCGATAATAATACGCATATGCAAATTGTAATAGAAAACAAAGAAGGATTTTTTGTTCGAGAAAAAGTACCCATTGGATTTACAAAGATGACGGAACCAGGAAATTCGCCGGAAGCACCCTTTTCGATAAGGTATTTTATTGTAACCTATAATGAAAGTGGTGAAATCGAAAATGTGAATCTAGATAATATTGCAGCTATTGATTATGCAGAAGCAGTAATTTTGTCAGATGAGGTAATGAACGGTTCAAAAAATACTGGATATAAAGAAAACTATAAATTTGAAATGGTAAATACGGAAAACGGGAACATGGTTGTTTTTTTGGATTGCACAAGATCTCTTTGGAATGTTAGACAATTTTTAATTATTAGCATGTTGGTATCTGGAATAGGAATTGTATTTGTCTTTTTACTTGTCCTCTTTTTTTCCAAAAAAGCAGTTGCTCCAATTGCAGAGTCCTATGAAAAGCAAAGGCGATTTATTACCGATGCAAGCCATGAATTGAAAACCCCTTTAACTGTAATTGGTGCCAATACAGAAGTAATTGAAATGGAGTTTGGAAATAGTGAATGGACAGCAAGTACAAGAAATCAAATTGAAAGACTTTCAAAATTGACGGAAAATTTAGTTTTGTTATCAAGGATGGATGAAGAAAAACATGAAATTTTAAAAGAAAAAATGAATTTATCTGAACTTGTTCAAAAAGAGTTTGAAGAATTTCGTGCGGTAGGAAAAACAGTAAATAAGGAATTTTTGATGCGAATTGAAAAGAATATTTATTATAAAGGAAATTCAGAAAAATTCAAAAAACTTTGCACGATACTTGGAGAAAACGCAATTAAATATGCAAGCGACAATAGTACGATAGAAGTTATTCTAAAAACAAATGGGAAAAATATAGAGATGTCTACAAGGAATCAGGTTTCTTTTATAGAAAAAGGAAATCAGGATGTGTTGTTTGAACGATTTGTACGAGCTGATTCCTCACGAAACTCAAAGACGGGTGGACATGGGATTGGATTATCTGTTGCGAAAGCAATTGTTTTAGCGCATAAAGGGAAAATATCGGCGATAAGTGAGGATGGAAAATCGCTATGGATTCGCATTATTTTATAGAAGAAGAAAAAATAGAAGAAGAGAAAAAGAAAACATTTGATTATGTTTTCTTTTTTTTAAGTTGAATTTAGGTTATAGAGATATAGTACTCATATAAACAAGAAGAAAGGAGCAATCATATGGCTTATCAAAGTATATTTAAACGATATGAAATGAAATATTTAATTACAAAAGAACAAAAAAACGAATTACTAAAAGAGCTGAGAGAATATATTCAACTCGATAAATATGGAAAAACAAAAATCAACTCCATATATTTTGATACTCCAGATTATCGCTTGATTCGAAGGTCAATTGAAAAACCTGAGTACAAAGAAAAACTTCGCATAAGAAGTTACGGGGTTACCAAACAAAATTCACCTGTATTTATCGAATTGAAAAAAAAATCGGAAAAAGTTGTATATAAAAGAAGGATTGGAACCACTGAAAAAGAGGCAATTATGTATTTATGTAAAAACATTGATTGCATTGAGGACGGGCAAATAAAAAAAGAAATATCTTATGTTAAAAATTATTATCAAAATCTACAGCCCATGGTACTGGTTTCTTATGAAAGGGAAGCTTACTATGGAACAGAAGATAAGGATTTTCGTGTAACGTTTGATGATCATATTCTTTGGAGAGAAGAAGAAGTTTCTCTTTGCAAAGGAAGTTGGGGAAACAAGATCTTAAAGAATGACGAAATCGTTATGGAAATAAAAACGGCGACGGCATTGCCGCTTTGGTTTAGTCAATTCTTAAGTAAAAACCATATATATAAGCAATCGTTTTCAAAATATGGAACTGCTTATAAAACAATAATGGAAAATAATAAAATTGGAGGAAAAAAATATGCTTAGCGAATTGTTTGAAGGAATTTTTTATGCAGAAGAAACATCAGTGATTGGAGTGGGAGATTTTCTTCTTTGCATCTTTGTTGCACTTATTGTAGGTGTGATTTTAGCAGTAACTTATATTTATAAAAGTAGCTATACAAAAAGTTTTGTAGTTACACTTGCCATTATACCTTCCGTTGTAGCTATGATTATTATGATGGTAAATGGAAATATTGGAGCAGGTGTTGCTGTTGCAGGTGCGTTTAGTTTGATTCGATTTCGATCAATTCCTGGTACAGCAAAAGAAATTGGAGCTATCTTTGTAGGTATGGGAGCTGGTTTAGCAATTGGTATGGGTTATGTAACTTATGCAATACTATTTACTGTTATTTTAAGCGCAATTACCTTTTTATATGCAAAATCTAGTTTTGGAGAAAATATGGAACTTGAAAGAGGAAAAACGATTCGAATTACAATTCCGGAAGATTTAGAATACACTGATATTTTTACTGATATTTTTGAAAAATACACACAAAAAAATAAACTTGTTCAAGTGAAAACTACAAATATGGGAAGCATGTTTCGATTAACATATGATGTTACTCTTATCGATTTGGCAAAAGAAAAGGAAATGATTGATGAGATTCGATGTAGAAATGGAAATTTAGAAATCACAATGTCATCGCAGCAAATGGATAGAGATGTTTTATAAAAACTCTTGATTGGAGGTAAATAATGAAAAGAAAAATCGGTATGATATGTGGAGTGATATTTCTTGCAACAACATCTGTACTTACAGGTTGTAGTAATGTTTTAGCAGAGGAAGATTATATTCAAACAGAAATGGAATCAGAAAATACAGTTGATAGCATGGAAAATGACGAAATAGAAATTAAAGAAATATATATTGATATTGATACGGAAAGCTGGGAAGCTATCTTAGCAGAACCTATGGAGGAAGAATATTATTCTGCAACCGTTACAATTGGGGAGGAAACGGTTGCTAATGTGGGCTTCCGGACAAAGGGAAATAGTAGTTTACAATTTGTAGCAAATAGCGACTCAGAACGATATGGATTTCGTGTAAATATAGATAAATATGTAGATGGACAAACCATTGGAGGAACCAATGAATTTGTGTTAAACACAAGCTTTTCAGATCCCTCCTATATGAGAGAATATATCACATATATGGCAATGGCTGAAATTGGGGGAATTACACCAGATGTTTCTTATGCAAATTTATATATTAATGATGAATACTATGGACTGTATCTTTACATTGAAGCATACGATGATACTTTTATAGAAAATGTAACGGAGGATGAAGAGGCATGTTTGTATAAAGCGGATGGTGAGAATTGCACCTTGGATAGCGCGACAGGAACCAGTGGATTTGAAGAACAACATGGTGATGATGAAGACATGGAAAATATTGATCACCTAATTGCGGCAATTGAAGAAGCTGATAATGGGAATTATGAAGATTTAGAAGAAATATTAGATGTGGATAGTGTGTTAAGGGCCATGGCAGTTAATTATTTATGTGGAAATTATGACAGCTATTCGGGAGACAAGGCACATAATTATTATTTACTTTATGCAGATGGCGAATTTACATATTTAGGCTGGGATTATAATATGGCATTTGGAACATACTCTCCGGATGGAGGAGCAAGTTTAAACGTAGAAGCGGAGGAACCTATTTATAATACGACACTCGAAGAACGTCCTCTATATAAAGTACTTTTAGAAAAGGAACAATATGTGGAACAATACTATGCTTATCTAGAGGAGCTTGCGGAATATTTAAGTAATTGGGAAGAAATCATACAAGAAATTGAAGTGGAAATAGAAAATTATGTTGAAATTGATCCAACTGCATTTTATACATATGAGGAATTCAAAGAAAATCTGTTGACTTCAGGAATGGATTTAACAGAGATACAAGGGATGAATAACAAGGAAATGATGCAAGCTAGCAGAGGAATTCCACAGGGTGTTGATATACCAGAGGATGCCGACGCACCAGAGATTGGAAGAGGAATGCCAGGAGAAGGAGCAATACCTGAAAATGGAGAACTACCAGAAGATGGAAGAATCATACCAGAGCAGGGAGCAATACCTGAAAATGGAGAGCTACCAGAAGGTGGAAGAATGGACTCGGTAGAAGGAGCTATGGGAGAAAATGGAGAATTACCGGGCGCAAAGATAGATGATTCATTTGGAATGATGCAAGATGAAGTAGGAAAAAGTGTAATATCAATTGCAGATTATATTGTTACTATATTAGAAAAATATACAACATCAAACTAAGAGAACATCTGATAATATAAAACAGAAATAAGGTATGTGTATCATACGATATATTTATATAAAAAATAGTCTAGTAATAGGCTATTTTTTGTTATATAACAAACATAATAAGAAGAATAAAATGATATCTTGATTAGGATAAGTTGTAGGAAATATGCTATACTGTTATAAATAGGTAAACTCTATAAGAAGACATTGCAGATGAAAAAGGTCAGGGCATAATAATAAAATAGAGGTACTAGAAGATAAGGAGGAAATATGATTGACACCGTAATTTTAGATATAGGGAACGTATTAGTTGATGTTGATTTTATGAGAAGTATCCGCTACTACACAAAAAACGAGGAAGAAGCAAGAAGGTGCTATAAGGCATTTATGAAGGATAATACGTGGGATTTGTTAGATAAAGGAAAATATTCTACTGAAGAAGTAATGCAAAAAATTATTAGCAATGATCCAGAAATGGAATGTAGTATGCGAGCATTTTTTGATGAAATGAAAGATTTATTAATTCCATTTTCCTATACAGATGGTTGGATTGATGCGATAAAACAAGATCAAAAGAATGTGTATATCTTATCAAATTGGCCGCAATTTGTGCATAATAAATTTGAAAAGGAAATGCATTTTTTAAAAAAAGTAGATGGATATTTATTATCTTATAAAGAAAAATTAACGAAACCAGATTCAGCGTTCTATCAGCTATTAATAGATCGCTATACATTAAATCCTGAAAATTGTGTGTTTATAGATGATCGACAAGAAAATATAATGGCAGCAGAAAAAATGGGAATTAAGGGGATTATTTTTGATAAAAGGGAGAAAGTTGAAAAAAAACTTCAAAAACTAGGAGTGAAAATTTAAAAAAAGAGGAAGAAATGAGAGAAAAAGTATATGATAAAATTAATTGCATCAGATATTGATGGAACGTTACTAAAAGAAGGAACCATGGAAATAAACAAAGAATTATTCTCAACCATTCGAAAACTAAATGAAAAAGGAATTGCATTTGTCGCTGCAAGCGGACGATCGATTGAAAGTATGGAGTCCCTTTTTGAGCCAGTAAAAAATGAAATTTATTTTGTTTCCGAAAACGGTGCTTACATTCGTTTTCAAGAAGAAGAAATGAGTCTTGTTACGATTGCAGAAGATATTGCAGAAGAGTTTATACATGCATCTCGAAAAATTCCAGAAGTAACAATCGTAGCATCGGTTAAAGATATGCTATATATAGAAGGAAAAAATGATAAACTTTATAAATTGATGTCAGAAGGATATCGAAATAATGTAGAAGTGGTGGAAGATGTCTTAAAAATAGAAGAGCCATTTATTAAAATATCTTTATATAAGAAAGATGCTATCATGGATGTTGCAGAGGAACAAATAAAAAGATGGGAAAATCAAATGAATACGATGGTTGCAGGATCGTCATGGTTGGATTGTGTTGGACGAAATGTTGATAAAGGAAAAGCATTACATATTATTCAACAAAAACTGCAAATTACATATGAAGAAACTATGGCTTTTGGAGATAACCATAATGATATTGGAATGTTAAAAGAAGCAAGCTTTAGTTATGCAGTTGCAAATGCGGCGGATGAAGTAAAAGAAACTGCAAAATATCTTGCAGCATCAAATCAAGAAGATGGGGTTTTAAAAATCCTACAAAATGAGCTGTTACAAGGGAATTGCTAGATTGAAATAATCGCAAGAAATGATATAATAATTAGAAAGTTGTATTGACAAGAAAATTAAAAGTAAGAAACGATAGGATTAAGTATTGCCTATTAAAAATGGGATTCGAATAGAAAGAACGTGAGGCATATATGGAAACAATCATTGACCAATTAGCGAAAATTGAAAAAGAAGCAATAACGACAATTGAAGCAACAAAAAAAATGCAAAAAGATTTAGCGGAAACCCATAAAATCAATATGGAAGAATACGATAGAAAAGCAGAAGCGTTAAAACTTGAAAAGCTGAATCAAATGAAGAAAAAACTTCGCAAAGAATTAGAAGCGGAGCATGAAAGAGACTTAAAGAAAGTGGAAGAAGATTTACAGTGTTTGATTGATTATTATGAAAATCATAGAGCAGAACGTGTACAAGAAATCATAAATGAAAAGAGGTTGTAAAATGGGCTCTTTACTTAAATATAGTGGAATTGCGACAAAGATTCGTGCAATGAAAAGTAGACTTCTAACGGATGAAGAATATCAAGAAATTGCAGAATTAAATAAAGTGACAGAAATTGCAGGATATTTGAAAAAAAAACCGGCCTATGCTTCATTATTAAAAGATGTAGATGAGCAAAATATGCATCGTGGACAACTTGAAGAAGTGATTTCTTCTGCAACATTTGAAGATTATGATTCTCTTTATTGCTTTGCAAATCATAACCAACGGAAATTTCTTCAGATATATTCGGAGCGGTTCGAAATAAAGCTGTTGAAAAACTGTATGACAGATTTGTTTTCTAAGGGACAAATTCAAGAAAGTTCTGTTCGATACCAAGGTTTTTTTGATAAACATACGACATTGAATTTAAAAAAAATTCGAATGGCAAAAGACATGCATACCTTTATTGAAAGTCTTTCTGGGACAAATTACTATAAACCTTTACACCAAATAGAAGTAAGTGAACGGAAGGAATTACAAGATTATGAAATTGTATTAGATTTTTTTCATTTTTCGAGAGTATGGAAGAGCAAAGAAAAAATTCTAGAGAAACGTGATAGAGAATTAATCGAAAAGGAATATGGTTCTAAGTTTGACATGCTTAATGTTCACTGGATTTACCGAGCCAAACATTATTATAAAATGACAGATGCGGAAATATATTCGATTATAATTCCATTGAACTATAAAATTAGAAAACAGGATATTAAAAATTTAGTTGAAGCGGAAACGGAAGAGGATTTTGAAAAATTACTAAAGGCATCTTATTACGGTCGTAGATTTTCAGAATTAAAAAATGATACAATTGAAGAAATGTATCGATATATTTTGAAGCATACATTACAAGAAG
The DNA here is from genome assembly GCA_041596215.1 of Lachnospiraceae bacterium. Classification (GTDB taxonomy): domain Bacteria; phylum Bacillota; class Clostridia; order Lachnospirales; family Lachnospiraceae; genus JBFHIZ01. Next base: position 44,724 of record JBFHIZ010000014.1, on the reverse strand, counting down.
ATGCAAAAAAAAATCCGTATTCAATGGCAATTGTTTATTCTTACTTGTATCATAAGGAGCATGAAATCAGTCGTTTGATTGTTGAAATAGAGAGCATTCGATATCAGGTGGATATGAAAACCACAATGGACCATATTCGAAAAGCATAACCTAAGAAAGGAAGTGTACTAGTTGATTGTAAAAATGAAATTTATTAGTTTGACGGGGCCGAAAACCGATATCGATCGGGTAGTCAATAACTATTTATCAAAATATGAAATTCATTTGGAAAATGCAATAACAGAGTTGCAAGAAGTAAAAGGATTAACACCTTTTATTGAAGAAAATCCATATAAAGAGTATCTTGAAAAAGTAAATAGAATTAATGAGTTAGTAAATCAAAATGAAAAAGTAACTCCAAAGGAAATGTCGATAGAAGAAGCTATTGAATTAGTGGATCGATTAGATGGATTATGTTGTATTTCTGATGATGCATTAGAGGCTTTACGTATAAAAGAAGAAAAGCTTGATGAAGCAATTAAAACCATTGAACCATATAGAGAAATTCCTTATGATTTGTCTTCACTACTTGATTTTAAGTTTGTGCATTATCGCTTTGGAAAAATACCAAAAGAGTATTATAAAAAATTTCATGATTATGTTTATGAAAATGAAGATACATTTTTTTATAAATGTTTAGAAGACGAGAGCTTTGTTTGGGGTGTGTATTTTGTGCCAGGAGGATCGAAATTTAGAACGGATGCCGTCTTTTCTTCGTTACATTTTGAACGAAATTATATACCAGATGAATACCAAGGTACTCCAGAAGAAGCATATGAAGAATTAATTAAAGAAAAAGCTGCAATTATGGAAAACATTGGTGCTTGTAAAATTGTTTTTTTAGATGAAGTCAAAGGTGATGCGGCAATGATCTTAGGCGCAAAAAAAAGATTCGAAACATTAGCTCCTAATTTTGACATTCGAAAAATGGCAGCAGCTACGACATCGGATCAAATGGAATTTTACATTTTGTGTGGATGGATTTCTGAGAAAGAATTAAAACAACTAGAAAAAGATGTGAATAAAGATGAAAAAGTGTTCTTTATGGCGGAACGTGAATCTAGTTCGATATCGAGTGATCCCCCAACAAAATTAAAAAACATTGCAATTGCAAGGCCGTTTGAATTATTTACTAGTATGTATGGGCTACCAGCATATAATGAGTTAGACCCCACATTATTTATTGCAATTACCTATTCCCTAATATTTGGGATTATGTTTGGAGATTTGGGGCAAGGATTATGTTTGGTACTTATTGGAGCATTCCTTTATAAATTGAAAAAAATGAAACTCGGAGCAATTATGTCTTGCGCAGGAATTTCTTCTTCCATTTTTGGCATCCTTTTTGGAAGCGTATTTGGATTTGAAACGTGGATAGAGGCTTTGTGGTTAAGACCAATTGAACATATGACAACAGTTCCTATGATTGGGAAATTGAATACCGTATTTATATATGCAATTGGATTTGGTATGTTACTAATTATGTTGACAATGGTTTTTAATATTATAAATGGAATTCGATCCAAAGATATTGGAAATACGTTGTTTGATAAAAGTGCAGTTGCGGGTCTTGTATTTTATGCTTCACTCTTTACAGTTGCAATTTTATTTATGTTAGGGAAAAAGGCACCAGCAGGAATTGTACTTATATTGATGTTTGTACTGCCACTATTTGCAATTTTCTTTAAAGAACCAATTATAAGAAAAATGTCGAAAGAAAAGAAAATATTAGAAAGTGGAGTGGGAATGTTTATCACGCAAGGTGTATTCGAATTATTTGAAGTGCTTTTAAGCTATTTTTCAAATACCTTGTCATTTGTACGTATTGGTGCATTTGCGGTGAGTCATGCAGCCATGATGGAAGTTGTATTAATGCTTGCAAAGGTGGAAACCGGTTCGCCAAATATTTTAACAATTGTTTTGGGAAATATTTTTGTTATGGGACTAGAAGGATTAATCGTAGGGATACAGGTATTGCGTTTAGAATATTATGAAATGTTTTCTAGATTTTATCACGGAACGGGAAAGAAATTTGTTTCTTACCTACGTAGTAAATAATAAAAAAAAGGTAAAAAAGATCGAATTAATGGAGGAATGTAGAATGAAAGTAGCAGTAGAAATTACCCTTGTAGTAGCTTTAGTATTAAGTATTATTATCCCTTTTGGAGTATATTTAAAAGGGGAACAAAACAGAGGTAGATTTAAAACATCATTGGTATATAATGGATTCTTATTTTTTGGAACGATGTTAATAAGTACAGCACTTATCATTATTGATGGAACAAGTGTACATGCAGAGGAAACTGCAACGGCAGTAAATGCGATTGCTTCAAATGCGACAGGAATGGGATATTTAGCAGCTGCATTGGTAACGGGTATGTCTTGTATTGGAGGAGGAATTGCAGTTGCAAGTGCCGCAAGTGCCGCACTAGGTGCGATCAGTGAGGATTCTTCAATTTTAGGAAAATCACTTATTTTCGTTGGACTAGCAGAAGGTATTGCGCTATATGGACTGATTATTTCTTTTATGATTTTAGGACGTTTGTAAAAAAAGAAGGGTTAATTATGAAAATGTTTTTGATAAGTGATAATGTTGATACACTCACAGGGATGCGACTTGCGGGGGTTGAAGGTGTTGTTGTACATGAGCAAGAGGAATTAAGAAAAGCACTGGAAGCTGCCATTTCAAATAAAGAAAATGGTATCGTTTTGCTTACGGAAAAATTCGGTAGAGATTTTCCGGATATGGTAAACGAGTTTCGACTCAATACAAATATGCCTATTATCATCGATATTCCAGATAGGCATGGAACCGGAAGACGACCAGATTTTATTACATCCCATGTAAGTGAAGCAATTGGTTTGAAACTTTAAAAGATATATGGAGAAAAAGTTATGACGTTAGAAGAAAAATTAGAACGATTTCGAGAAGCTGCAATAAATAATGCAAGAGAAGAATCTGAAAAGGTTTTTTTGGAATATAAAAAAGCAATTGAAGAAGAATTTGAAGTACACAAGAAAGAAAAAGATGCGGAAATGCAATTAGAATTGCAAGCAGAAATGGATGCAGCAAAAAGGGAATTAAACAGGGAATTGCTTTCAAAAGATTTAGAGTTTCGAAAAGGGATTTCAAAAAGAGAAAAAGAAATCAAGAATAAATTGTTTGAGGATGTAAAAGAAGAATTATTAAAAGAAAAACAAAAAGATAAGTATATTGATTTTTTGTGTGAAAAAATTGAAAAAGCAAAAAACTTTGCAGCTGGAGATGAAATGATTATATATATTGATCCAACAGATGCAAAATATTTAGAACAAATTATAGAACGCACAAAAATTAAACCACAAATTTCAAACGTGGAATTTTGGGGTGGGATACGTGCGGTTATTCGATCTAAAAATATATTGATCGATGATTCCTATAAGACATTTGTAGACGAAGCAAAAAGTGAATTTGTGTTTAAAGATTTTGAAGTATAGAAAGGCTTAATTATGATAGAGAATGTAGGAATAATTTACGGAATCAATGGGCCAATAGTTTATGTAAAAGGGAATATTGATTTTAAAATGTCAGAAATGGTATATGTAGGAGAGGAACGACTTATCGGTGAAGTTATTGGTCTTTCTAGTAAATATGCTACGGTACAGGTATATGAGGAAACAAACGGATTAAAACCGGGGGACCAAGTATATGCAACTGGAGATGCAATTTCTGTTACATTAGGACCTGGACTTCTTAATAATATTTTTGATGGAATCGAGCGCCCTTTAAAAGAAATACAAAAACAGTCAGGAAAATATATCTCTAGAGGGGTAAATGTGGAAACACTGGATACTTCAAAAAAATGGAATGTAAAAATGCTGATTGATGTTGGTCAAACTATATACGCAGGAACTATTATTTCAGAATGCGTGGAAACGGCATCCATTGTACATCGTTCCATGCTTTCTCCACTTATTAAAGTGGGAATTGTAGAATCCGTGGTAGAGGATGGAGAATATACCATTCAAGATGAACTTGCAGTAATCAGTCTTCCAGATGGGACTAAAAAGTCACTTACACTTTGTCAAAAATGGCCAATTCGTATACCTAGACCAATTCAACAACGATTTACACCAAATGAACCACTCATTACAGGACAAAGAATATTAGACACGTTATTTCCAATAGCAAAAGGTGGAACAGCAGCAATCCCAGGAGGATTTGGTACGGGAAAAACAGTAACCCAACATCAAATTGCAAAATGGTCGAATGCTAACGTAATCATATATATAGGTTGTGGAGAACGTGGAAATGAAATGACAGAAGTTTTAGAAGATTTCTCGAAACTAGAAGATCCACAAACAGGTAATAAATTAATGGAACGAACATTATTAATTGCGAATACTTCTAATATGCCAGTGGCAGCAAGGGAAGCTTCTATTTATACAGGAATTACTTTAGCAGAATATTATCGTGATATGGGATATGATGTTGCTATTATGGCAGATTCTACATCGCGTTGGGCAGAGGCATTGCGTGAACTTTCAGGACGATTAGAAGAGATGCCTGCAGAAGAAGGCTTTCCAGCTTATTTAGCATCAAGATTATCCGCTTTTTATGAAAGAGCAGGGATGATGAGAGCTCTTTGTGGAAAAGATGGATCGGTTTCAATTATTGGAGCAGTATCTCCCCAAGGTGGAGATTTTTCGGAGCCAGTTACACAAAACACGAAAAGATTTGTACGATGTTTCTGGGGATTGGATAAAAAATTAGCTTATTCGAGACATTTTCCAGCAATCAACTGGACAGAAAGTTATAGCGAATCGGTTACGGAATTAGCGCCATGGTATAATAAAAATGTAAATAAGAAATTTGTGGAGTCAAGAGCAAAAATTGTTGCATTATTAAATCAGGAAAGCAAATTAATGGAGATTGTAAAATTAATTGGCAGTGATGTATTACCAGATGATCAAAAACTGATTATAGAAATTTCTAGAATTATTCGACTGGGATTTTTGCAACAAAATTCCTTTCATAAAGAAGATACAAGTGTAACATTAGAAAAACAATACAAAATGATGGATATTATTTTATATTTATTTGCAAGATCAAAAGCGCTTGTTACTTTAGGACACCCAGTTTCTATTCTCAAAAAAGATGAAATTTTTGAAAGGGTAATTTCTATAAAGTATGATGTACCAAATGATCATTTGGAATTCTTAGATAAATATTACGAAGATATAGATACGTTTTATGATAATATTTTGGAAAACAATTAACGTATAAATCAGAAAAGGGTAAATTATGGCGATAGAATACTTAGGACTAAGTGAGATTAATGGACCTCTAGTGGCAATAGAGGGAATAAAGAATGCATTTTATGAAGAAATTGTTGAATTAAAAGTGCTAGGAGAAAAACCTCGTGTAGGTAGAATTATTGAACTTTATGAAGATAAAGCAATTATTCAAGTTTTCGATGGGTCTTCAGGACTTTCCTTGAAAAATGCACATACAAGATTGACCGGAAAACCAATGGAATTAGGTGCATCGGATGAACTTTTAGGGAGAACCTTTAATGGAATTGGGAAACCAATTGATGGCTTAGGAAAAGTAAATGTGGATACATTTATAAACATTAATGGACTGCCCTTAAATCCTTGTGCAAGAGAGTATCCTAGAAATTATATTAGTACAGGTATCTCTGCAATTGATGGGTTAACAACTTTAATTCGAGGGCAGAAACTTCCGATTTTTTCGGGAAATGGACTGCCACATGATAAACTGGCAGCACAAATTGTACAACAAGCATCTTTGGGAAGTGGAGAAGATGAAAAGTTTGGGATTGTATTTGCTGCAATGGGTGTAAAAAACGATGTTGCTGATTTTTTCCGTAAAACATTTGCGGAAAGTGGAGTGGCAGATCATGTTACGATGTTTTTGAATTTAGCCAATGACCCAGTGGTGGAAAGATTAGTTACCCCGAAATTTGCATTAACGGCAGCAGAGTATTTAGCTTATGAAAAAGGAATGCATATTTTGGTTATTTTAACGGATATGACCTCGTTTTGTGAAGCTATGCGTGAGGTGTCTTCTTCGAAAGGAGAGATTCCATCAAGAAAAGGATATCCTGGTTATTTATATTCTGAACTTGCTACTTTATATGAGCGTGCAGGAATTGTAAAAGGACAAAAAGGAAGTGTTACGCAAATTCCAATTTTAACAATGCCTAACGATGATGTAACACATCCTATTCCCGACTTGACAGGATATATTACCGAAGGACAAATTGTGTTAGATAGGCATTTAAATAGTCAGAATATATATCCACCAATTAATGTATTACCATCTTTATCCCGGTTAATGAAGGATGGAATTGGAGAAGGGTATACAAGAGATGACCACCAAGGAGTTGCAAATCAATTATTTTCATCCTATGCAAAAGTAACAGAAGCAAGATCACTAGCATCAGTAATTGGAGAGGATGAATTATCAGATGCAGATAAAAAATACTTAGAGTTTGGTGAAGCATTTGAAAAAAGCTATGTAGGACAGGGAATGAATGAAAATAGAAATATTTTAGAAACCTTGGATATTGGTTGGAAATTATTACATATTTTACCAAAAGAAGAATTGGATAGAATTGATACCAAGGTTTTAGAAAAATACTATTGATTTAGATGAGGAGATAAATGTATGGATCCAAATACATTTCCAACAAAAGGAAATTTAATACGTTCTAAAAATTCGCTAGCGCTTTCTAGACAAGGTTATGAACTCATGGATAAAAAGAGAAATATTTTGATTCGTGAAATGATGCAGATGTCGGATCGAGCAGAAAGCATTCAATCAAAGATTGATGTGACGTTTCGAGAAGCATATACAGCGTTACAGGAAGCAAATATTGATATGGGTATCTCAAATGTTGAAAAATTAGCAGGTTCGATTCCTATTGATGACTCCACACAAATCAAAGTGCGGAGTATAATGGGTGTAGAAATTCCAGTAGTAGAAGCATCTAAAGCGTCAACAGCACCAACATATGCATTTTATCGAACGAAGGAATCCCTAGATAAGGCAAGGTTAGCTTTTACAAAAGTAAGAGATTTGACGATTGAATTATCTGCGATAGAAAGTGCGACATATCGATTGGCAACTAATATTAAAAAGACACAGAAAAGAGCGAATGCATTACAAAATATTACAATTCCTTACTATCAAACATTAGTAAAAGATATTACCAATGCTTTGGAAGAAAAAGAGAGGGAAGAATTTACCAGACTAAAAGTAATAAAGCGAAGAAAGCAAAATAAGTAGGAGGCATTTATGAAACGATGTTCATGGGCGGATTTAAACGAACCACTTTATATTACATATCATGATGAGGAGTGGGGAGTGCCTTCGTATGAGGATTCTTATTTGTTTGAAATGCTACTTTTAGAATCTTTTCAAGCTGGACTTTCTTGGATTACAATATTAAAAAAACGAGAAAATTTTCGAAAAGCATATGATGGCTTTGATGTCCAAAAAGTAGCGAGTTATGAGGAAGAAAAGCAAGAAGAACTTAGAAATAATGCTGGAATTATTCGAAATCGATTGAAAATAAAAGCCAGCGTTAAGAACGCAAATGTTTTTATGGATTTACAAAAAGAGTTTGGAAGTTTTTCAAATTATATTTGGGGATTCACGAATGGGAAAGTGATATATGGAGATGGAGAAACGTTTTATACTTCTACTGAACTTTCTGATCAAATCAGTAAAGACTTGGTAAAAAGGGGAATGAAATTTGTAGGAAGCACGATTATTTATTCATATTTACAAGCTATTGGGATGGTAAACGATCATAGTAAAGAATGCTATAAATATAGTAAAGAATAAAAAAGCAATCTGTAAAATAATAAAAAAGAGTTCAAAATTTGAACTCTTTTTTTATTATTTATTGTGAAACAGTATACAAAGAATAAAAATATCCTTTTTTAGCGAGTAGGGAGTCAAAGGTTCCAACTTCCATAAGCTTTCCGTTTTTAAAAGCAAGAATTTCATCGTAACGCAAGAGTATATCTTTGTCGAGCGTATGAGTAACTACAATTCGTGTTAAGGACTCTAAATCTAAGATAGAATTTGCAACATGTGTAGCTGTTTGCTTGTCGAGGGAAGCGGTTGCTTCATCTACAAGTAACACCGAAGTGTTTTTTAATAGACTTCTTGCAATGGAAATACGTTGTCGCTCTCCCCCTGATAAATTACAACCATTTTCTCCACAAAGATAGGAAACTCCATGTTTCTCAATAAAAGAGGACAATCCGGATAGTTTCAACGCTTTTTGTATTTTTGGTTTTGGAAACTCACGAAACATGGTAATGTTATCTAAAATAGAAGCATTAAAAACAAATACATTTTGCTGGACAATAGAAACCAGATCATAAAGGGAATTGCTGTTAATATCAGATAAATCAGTTCCGTCATATAAAATTTGCCCCGTATAATTATTATGAGAAGCCATTAATAGATTTAGTAAAGTGGATTTACCGCTTCCAGATCCGCCGACGATAGCATAAGATTTTCCTTTTTCAAAATACATAGAAATTTCAGATAATACGGGGGAACCTTCTTTATATGAAAAAGATAGATCTTTAATATGAATCCCCTGTTCTAAATGATTTGAAATTATAAGGCCTTCCTCACGAATATTTGAGGTGATGGCATGCGATAATTTGTCTATCAAAGCAAGAGAGGCTTTTCGGTCAGCCATTATGGTTGGGATTTCGCTGATTGGTAAAATGACAAGTGACATTAAATTAACAAAAACCATTACGACCCCAGGACTAATATCTTTTCCAGAAAGAGCGAGAAAGGCACCGGCAATAAAAACACCTAATTGAGCAATGACTCCAGTAATTGATGCGAGTTCAGATACAATTATAGCGATTTTTCTTCGATTACACTTTGCTGATTCAGCTTTTCCATTATACGTTGTAAAAAGCTTAAAAACGGATTTTTCTGCTTTAAAACTTTTTACAACAGAAAAACCGGCGAGGCAATCTTTTAGAGTTGCCGTAAAAGATTCGTTTTGTGAAGAAACTTGTTTTTCAGCATCTATAAGTTTTCCACCTGTTAGAATGGATGCCGCCATTGGTAGAATGGCAAGAGCAATGGCAATTAATGTTAAAAGAGGACTATAAAACAACATCATTCCAAGTGCTCCAAAAAAGAAAATAAAATTAAGTAGTAGACTAAATATTTTTTCTAAGTATTTGCTTTCTATAGTGAGTGTATCATTTGAAAGTGCAGAAATATAAGTTGCAGTAGATTCATCTTGAAAAGAAGAAATGCTCTTTTTTGTTAACTCTTTGAAAGCGTAATCTTTAAATTGACGCATTGCATGTGCATAAAATTTAGGTTTTGTAAAATAATCAATGGTCGCAATACATGCGATAAAAAAAACGGAAGCAAGTGCTAAAAATGCAAGGGTTTGGATGGTAAATGATCCAGAAACACCGGACATGGTATCAATGATTTGTTGTAAAAGCCAGGAAATAAATAGATTAATAAAACCTAATAAAATAACAGAAATGCAAGCAAAAGAAAATGTGAGTTTATTTCCTTTAAAAAATTGTTTTGTAAAATCATTTCTCATGTTGTAATACCTCCTTCCATAATTCTCGAAAGCCTTGTGGGATATCGGAATCTATCATAGTTTGCTCTATACTTTCAAATGCAGTTGCACCCATATCATCGTAGATACTCATGGGTTCCTCAATATATATATATTGAATACTATTTGCACTATGAACTGGATTCTTATCATAATGTTTCGCAATTTCTTTAGCTTGTATTAAATAATTTTTTGCATTTTCAAAATTCTTTTCGAAATAATGTATCTGTGCTAAGGAGGCTAGTAATACCGCCTCAGTTTTTTCGAGCACAGAGGGTTTATCTGGATATTTTAGCATAGAAAAAATGGATAAGGTAAACTCTAAAATATGTATTGCAGAAAGATAATCCTTTGTTTTGTAAAAAGCATTAACATAGCCAACTGAAATTCGAATAAGCGTTGTAATATTTTGTAAAAAAGCTTTTGATAAGTAGGGAAATGCCTCTTTAGGGTTTTCTGACATTGTGCTAATAACTAAACCAATCATATCATTGTTAATCCCACAAGGATTATGCTTTTTTAGCTCATCCAAGGCTTTGCTTTCATTTTTCATAGATACATATATTTCTGCAATGCTAATTTGTATGGATAACTCACTAATTTCAAGATTAGTATTTTGGTGGACTAAGGAGCAAGATTTTTCTAGAAGAAGAATTGCACGTTCTAGAAAATTTTGGTCATGTGTTTCTAAACCTAATAAGGAGTAAATTTTTGCGGACTGATAGACAACCTCAAAAGAATTTGGAAACCGCTTTAAGGCTTTTTCTGCTTCTTCAATACCTTGCTGAAAATTCTTATTTATTTGACATGCTTTGATTCGTTTACAAATAGAAGCAAGACTATTGTTAGAAACTTCATAGCCAAGAATTGCATCAATAGAAACGGAAAAAAAATCAGCGAGTGATATAAGTATGGAAATTTCGGGTATAGATTGCCCTAGTTCCCATTTGGAAACGGCACCGATGGAAACGCCCATAGATTCAGCAAGTTGTGCTTGTGTTAAATTTCTTTCTTTCCGTAAATGTCGTATGTTTTCCGATAAGTTGTGGCGCATAATAATCTCTCCTTCATTTCTTTCTTTAATATATATTATACGTCTATAAAGTATATCTGAAAAGAGAGTAACCATAGAAATGGTTGAAAAAAAAATCTACTAACAGTAGAATAAAATGTGACTAGATTACTATGTTTTTATAAAAAGTGTAGTATACTAAAAACAAGAAAAAGTTTGACATATGAAATATCAAATATCAAAAAAATATAGAATGAAAAATAAAAGAAAGAAGGATACCTCATGGTAACAAAAAAATGGAAGGCAATATTAATGAGTATTTTAGCAATTGTTGGCGCTGGAATAGGTTATATATACTATGTTTTTTGGGGATGCAGGACGGGATGTATGATTACCTCTTCACCAATTCGAACAATGGTTTATTTTGCAGTTATTTTTGCAATTATTTCTACGTTATTTTGGAAGGATAAGAAGAAAAATGAAGACACTAAAAGTAAGGATTAATGGAATGTCATGTTATGTTAGTGAAAATCGTATAAAGACCGGTTTTGGCTATTTAAAAGGTGTTGAAAATGCAGAGTCGAATTGTCAGACGGGAGAGTTTTGTTGCTCCTATGACCCGGAATTGGTCACGGAAGAAGAGATTATGAAGCATTTAGAAGATATGGAATTTGAAATAGTAATATAAAAACGGTGAGAATATAAATTCTCACCGTTTTTGTGTTTAGAATTATCCTTTATAATCTGGATATACCTTGGTAGCAGTAAAAGAAGAACCACTTAGTTTTAAGTATTTATCAGTTAAAGCCCCAGTAGGACAAGCATTTACGCAAGCCATACATTCCGCACAAGCACTTTGGTCAAATTGTTCATTTAAGCCTGCGGCAACAATCGTTTGCGAACCTCGATTTATAAACCCAATATTACATTGACCGGCAATTTCTTCACAAGCTCGTACACATTGACCACATAGAATACAGCGATTGGAGTCATAAGTAAACAGAGGGCTGGAATCATCAATGGGATCTGGCTCGAAATTTTGATCATAGCGGCTCTTTTCAATTCCATATTTCCGCATTAGTTCTTGTAATTTGCAGGAATCGAGTGGGCTTGGAATACCTTTTTGGCAAGTTAAACAATTGTGATTATGTGAAGACATAATTAATTCTAAAATTATTTTTCTGTTTTGAATTAATTCTTCATCTTCGGTAATTACTTCCATGCCTTCTGTAACATGAGTACAACAAGAGGGTGCAAGTTCACGAAACCCCTTAATTTTTACCAAACAAAGTCTACAAACACCAGCTTCTGTTAATTCTGGATTATAACATAAGTGTGGAATGTCTAGTCCGTTTTCTCCACAAACTTGTAATAAATTGGCTCCTTTTTTTGCAATTACAGGATAACCATCTATCGTAAGATTAACATATTCAACTTCGGGTTCTGCAGCATCAAATTCATCAAAAAATTCGTCAAAAAGTTCAAATTTTTCGGCAAGCTCTGATAGAGTATAACCATCGACACTATTTTTTAATCCGGTTTTTTCAAATGGATTCGTTAAAACTACACCTCGATCAGGTGTTAAATTTCCAGTTCCTAAGGTCTTCGAAATTGGAATCACTTTTTTATCATGGAAAACATGGAAAATACTTTCCAATCCATTTTCACAGAAAAGAGGAATGATAACGGTCGCATGTTGATACATTTCCTGTTTTTTTAAATCAGTACGGTGTTTTGCAACGAGATTAACATCACAACCAATACTAATTAAATCGGTTCCTAGTACATGGTATCCATCGGCAGAAAGCATAGTTTGAAGTAAGTTTAATTTTTGTGTTCCACCAATACCACAAGCAACAACGCAGGTATTACAACTGATAAGAACAATGTTATCTTCTTTTGAGAGTTTGTTTTTTAAATCTTCATAAGAAATTGAGCGAAGGGATACGATCATTTTTTCACCTCCATAATTGGTAAATTATTATTAGTATCGAGTTTTTTTCCATCACCAGCATGATATTCTTGCCCTCTTTGTGTTGAATTTTTTTTATAGGGCATAGTTATTTTTAAAATTTCTTGATCGGTGTCAGAAACCATAAGTCCAATATCTTCAACCGTTTCAATTACTTTTAAATGAGAATAATTTCTTGCAAAATTGGTTGTTCCTGCATTACAAGAAAGGGAAATAAGCGTTGTCACTTTGGGGTCGATTTTTGCAAAGAAAATTTTAGGGGTACAAGCTTCTGGAATCAAATGACCTTCTAATACATGATATCCATCTTCACGAAGTTGCAAAGCAAGATTACGAAGTTTATCAACACCGCCAACACCGGCAACACGAACACAGGTTTCACATCCAACCATAGCAATAATATCCGTTTCCTTATCTAATGTTTTGGTTATTTCTTTATAACTTAAGGCTTTTGTAAAGATCATTGTCTACTTTACCTCCTTTTTATTTTTTGAAACGGCATCTACATATTCATTTCTAAAATACCGTAAGGTACTTAGCACGGGATTAGGAGAGGTTTTACATAGTGCACAAAGCGCCGTTTTTTGTATAACAAGGGAAAGCTCTTCAAGTTTATCAATATCTTCTATGGTACCATTTCCGTTACAGATTCGATTTAGAATATTAAGCATTTGTTTTGTTCCTTCACGACCAGGAATACATTTGCCGCAAGCTTCTTCTTTACAAAATTCCATAAAGAAACGAGCAATATCAACGGCAGATTTTTGATCACTCATGACAATGAGACCACCGGAACCCATAATAGCTCCATATTTTTTTAACGTATCATAATCCACAGGAACATCTAAATGTTCGCCTGGAATACAACCACCAGAAGGACCACCTAACTGAACCGCTTTAAAAATCTTTCCTTTTTCCATTCCGCCAGCAATGTCATTAACAATGACTTCGAGTTTTGTACCAATAGGAACTTCGACACAACCAACATTATTAATATCTCCAGTTACTGAAAAAACTTTAGTTCCTTTACATTTTTCACCACCAATACTTGCAAACCAAGAACTTCCCTTAAGAAGCAACTTGGGAATATTAGATAGGGTTTCTACATTATTTAATACGGTAGGTTTCTCCCATAAACCAGCATGGGCAGGGAAAGGAGGTCTTGGGCGTGGATTTCCACGTTTTCCTTCGAGGGAACGCATCAATGCGGTTTCTTCACCGCAAACAAAAGCGCCAGCACCTTCATACACCTCAATATCAAAATCGAAACCAGAATCTAAAATGTTTTTACCGAGCAATCCATAGGCACGAGCTACTTTAATTGCTTTATTAAGTGTTTCTACAGCTAAGGGATATTCGGCACGACAATAAATATATCCTTGATGTGCACTAATTGCTTTTGCACCAATAAGCATTCCTTCAAGGATGCTATGTGGGTCACTTTCTAAGACGCTTCGATCCATATATGCTCCAGGATCGCCTTCATCAGCATTGCACAACATGTATTTGGTAGTATTTTCTTCTACCGCTGCAAATTTCCATTTTAATCCAGTTGGAAATCCAGCGCCTCCACGACCACAAAGACCAGAATCTAATACTTCTTGAATGATGTCTTCTGAACACATAGTTGTTAGTGCTTTTATCGCTCCAAGATAGCCATCTCGAGCAATATAATCATTAATACTATTTGGATCAATACATCCTCTATTTTGCATGACACGTTGTGTTTGCAAAGAAAAGAAGGGAATGTTTTCAATTCCTGGAATGGATGTATCCATTTGCTCTTCATTAAAAGGGGTACCGTTGGCTTCTTTTCTAGAAGCTATTTGATATTCCATGCCACGTGCAAAAGCATATTCTTTTACTATCTGTCCATTTAAAATATGTTCATTAAAAATACGTGTAGCTTTCTTTCCATCTAATGATTCATACATAATAGGTTCTTTTCCAGGGGAAACAACGGTAATTAGCGGTTCCCTTGAACAAATTCCGGCACATCCTGTTTTGGTAAGTTTTGCAGTCTTAAATTGGTTTTCTTTGATTGCATTTTGTAAAGACAAATAAATTTCATTTGCACCAGAAGCTATACCGCAAGTACCCATATGAACATAGATTCTGGTAATTCCTTCTGCAGCATCGGATTTTGCAAGCATTGTTTCTTTTATTTTTATAATATCATTTACCGTTTTTTTTGCCATTTTTTCACTTCCTTTTATTGATATTGTTCTAGTATTTCGTCAATAGAATCCACCGTAACTTTTCCATATACTTTTCCATCAATGACAACGACGGGAGCAAGTCCACAAGCACCAAAACATCTTGCTTTTTCATATGTAAAACGGTCATCAGCTGTAGTTTCTCCGACTTTAATATGATATTCATTCTCGATTTTTTCTGCAATTTCTTTTCCGCCTTTTACATAGCAAGCAGTTCCACCACAAATTTGTAATCGATGTCTTGCTTTTGCCTTCATAGTAAAGAATGAATAAAAAGATACAACTCCATATACTGTATTCGGAGGGGTGTTTGTTTTTGTTGAGATGTAACGTTGAACACAAATGGGTAAATATCCCAATAAATCTTGCGATTTTTCAAGAAGAGGAATTAAACTACCCGGTTTATTTTCAAAACCTTTTATTAATAAATCTAATTTTTCTAATTGTTCTGGTTGGAACAATTCTTCAATTTTTTCAGCCATTTGGACCTCCTAGTTGAATAAGGGATAATAGATCATCCTTTATTATGATTTCTGATTTTTTCCAAGGAATGGAAATGATTGCTTTTTCCATGTCCGTATAATTGAAAGGTACATGTAGTAAAGCAATTTGTAATTGTTCTACAAAACAAGAATGTAAAGCATCTGTGTAAATTGCTAGTTTTGTAATTTTTGCATCCTGAAAAGAAAAATAAAGCTGAATTTCTCCCCATGAAAATTTGTCCTCTAAGGAAAGATCAAAAGAAGGACTTTCTCCAAACCGAAATTCCCAAGAAGCATATTTTTTCAAAAGCTTAGAAAAAAAAGAATCTTGAAGAGAATCGTTATGGAATGTTGTAATGCTATGAATTGGACCATATGTTGCAGTAACAGATAAAATAAGTGCACTTTTAAGTGTCTCAATCGTAATATCCTTATTGCTATCCGAAAGATTTCGAACGCGAGATTTTACAGAATCAATACCATTGGATGCTATTTTTTGTTTGGAAGGAGATAAATAAGAGGTTAAGTTTTGCAAATCAGCATTGACAAGTAAGGTTCCATGGTGATAGGAGACTTCATCGCCATAAAAATAGGCATTTCCAGAAAATTTTTTTTCATGCAAGAGCAAGTCGTTTCTTCCAGAAAAATAGGCATGCAAATGAAAAGAATTAACAGCCGCTAAGATAACTTCTAACTGTTTTTTCTCATTATAAATCGTATTATCCATAAGAAATGTAAAATTAAGATTTCCCAGATCATGAAATACAGCACCACCACCAGAACTTCTTCTAGCAATTTTCACATGGTTTTGTCTGGCAAGATGTAAATTACATTCTTTCCAAGGATTTTGGTTATGTCCAATCACAATGGTATTTTTGTTTTGCCATAAATAAAAAATTATTTCGTTTTTCTTTTTGGTAAACATTAAATATTCTTCGAGTGCAAGATTAAAATACGGATCTACACTCGAAGAATACACAATGTTTAATATATAACTATTCAATTTCTACTAAGACATCCCCAAGTTTCACGGTATTGCCTTCTTCAATTGCTATTTTTGAAACCGTTCCAGCGTATCTAGTTTTCACAACGGTATTTCCTTTTGCAGATTCAATAGATAATAATTTATCTCCTCTCGTGACCGTATCTCCAGTGTTAACTTCGATTTTTCCCACTTTACCAGGTTTCATAGTTCCATCTACTTTGATAATATTTGCCATTACAAATCCCCTCACTTTACTTTGCTTTATTTGAAATCGTTCTCAAATTCATCAAGACTATCTTTCAAAACAGTTGCACTGTAAGCCATTGCTGGACCACCGCCAAATGCAACAGCAACCATAGATGCTTGTAATATTTCATCACGTGTAGCACCGGCTTCAAAAGCTTTGTAAGTGTGATATACGATGCAATATACACATCGACTGTAACATGCAATACCAATACTGATTAATTCTTTTGTTTTTGTACTAATAGCTCCTTCTGCATAGTCCGCACCTAATAAATTCATAAATGCACCAGCTGTGTCTTTGGATGCATCAGCCTCTGTAAAAGAAACTAGTCCTGAGTGAAAAGCATTTAACATTTCTCTTGGTGATTCTGCCATAATGATACCTTCTTTCTTTATGTGTTGTTTTGTTATTATTTTAACACTTGCAAAAGGAAAGTCAAAGAAAAATGACAATGTTCTTAAAAAGATACAATTTTTAAAATATTATATAAAACAATAAAAAAAGAAATACGAATAATAATAAATTAAGAAATTATCAGACAATAATACGTTTGATATCTTTAATGTAGGAAGAAACATAAGGAATAGAATGTTCGCCATATTGTTCTACAAGTTTCATAATTGCAGAGCCAATGATAATACCATCTGCTTTTTCTGACATGGTTTTTGCTTGTTCTGGAGTAGAAATACCAAATCCTATAGCAGTAGGTGTATTAGTAGACTGGCGAACCATTTTTACCATGGTATCGATATCTGCTGTAATACTATTTCTTGTACCCGTAACTCCAAGAGAAGAAACACAATAAACAAATCCGCTGGATTCTTTAGCAATTTTGGAAATGCGATGTTCTGAGGTGGGAGCGATTAAAGAAATAAAATCTAAACCATAAGCTTTACAAAGAGTAGAAAACTCTTCCTTTTCTTCGAAAGGTACATCGGGTAAGATCAAACCTTGCATTCCAATCTCAGCAGCTTTTTTTATAAAACGTTCCGTTCCATAGGAGAAAACTACATTTGCATAGGTCATAAAAACCATTGGAATTTTAACGGTTTTTCTTACACGGATTACCATATCAAAAATTTTATCAGTAGTAACCCCAGCGGTAAGTGCGCGTAGATTTGCAGCTTGAATAACAGGTCCTTCTGCTGTGGGGTCAGAAAACGGAATTCCAAGTTCAATTACATCTGCACCATTTTTTTCCATAGCAAGGATTAGTTGTTCGGTTGTTTCAAGATTTGGGTCCCCACAAGTAAGAAATGCGATGAACGCCTTTTGGTTTGAAAAAGCATCAATTATTTTCATTCTGAAATATCCTCCCCTCGATATCTTGCGATAGCGGCACAGTCTTTATCTCCACGACCAGAAAGATTGACCACAAGAATCTGGTCTTTTCTCATGGAAGGAGCCAATTTTCTTGCGTAAGCAATGGCATGTGCACTTTCTATAGCAGGAATAATTCCTTCCATTCGGGATAAGTATTCAAAAGCATTCACGGCTTCGTCATCCGTAATGGAAACATATTTTGCACGACCAATGTCATGTAAATTTGCATGTTCAGGGCCAATTCCAGGATAGTCAAGTCCTGCAGAAATAGAATAAACGGGAGCAATTTGACCATAAGAATCTTGACAAAAATAACTTTTCATGCCATGGAAAATCCCTAATTTACCAGTAGCAATGGTAGCCGCTGTTTCCAAAGTATTTACGCCTCTTCCTGCGGCTTCACATCCAATTAATTGTACTTCTTTGTTATCAATAAAATGATAAAAGGCACCAATGGCATTAGAACCACCACCAACACAGGCAAGGACAGCATCCGGAAGTTTACCTTCTTTTGCCATACATTGTTCCTTGATTTCCCTTGAGATTACTGCTTGAAAATCTCGAACAATTGTTGGAAAGGGATGTGGTCCCATAACAGAACCTAATACATAATGTGTATCATGAATTCGTTTTGTCCATTCTCGCATCGTTTCTGATACGGCATCCTTTAAAGTTGCGGTACCGGAAGTTACTGCATGAACATTTGCACCTAATAGTTTCATGCGATAAACATTTAAAGCTTGTCTTTTTGTATCTTCTTTTCCCATAAAGATTTCACAATCCATGCCAAATAAGGCAGCGGCTGTAGCTGTTGCAACACCATGTTGGCCAGCCCCTGTTTCTGCAATGATTCTAGTTTTCCCCATTTTCTTTGCTAGAAGAGTTTGTCCAAGAACATTATTAATTTTATGTGCGCCTGTATGATTTAAATCTTCACGCTTCAAATATATTTTTGCACCATCCAGCTCTTCGGTCATTTTTTTTGCAAAATATAAGCGAGAGGGTCTACCTGCATATTCGTTTAATAGTTCTTGAAGCTCCATGTTAAATTGTTCATCTTGTTTATAATATTCATAGGCGGTTTCTAATTCGATAACAGCATTCATAAGTGTTTCTGGAATATATTGTCCACCATGAGTTCCAAATCTTCCTTTTGACATCGTTTCCTCCTTAAATTGTTCTGTTTTCAAAAATTACTCGTTGCTTTATTTGTTGCATAAGTTTTTCAAATTCATGTAAGTCCAAAGACTGTGCACCATCACATAAAGCTTTGGAAGGTTCGTTATGTGTTTCAATCATAACTCCGTCAGCACCAACTGCAAGGGCAGCTTTGGTAAGAGGTGGGACAAAGGAACGAAGCCCTGAAGCATGACTTGGATCCACAATGACAGGTAAATGAGATTTTTGCTTTAGTGCTACCACAGCAGAAATATCAAGGGTGTTTCTTGTGCTTGTTTCAAAGGTACGAATTCCTCGCTCACAAAGAATCACGCGATGATTTCCAGAAGACATAATATATTCAGCACTCATAAGTAATTCTTCGATGGAACTGGATAATCCGCGTTTTAAAAGAATGATTTTATCCATCATGCCTACTTCTTTTAATAAATCAAAATTTTGCATATTTCTTGCTCCAATTTGAATGATATCTACTTCATCAAAATAAGGAATTTGTGTTTGGTTCATAATTTCACTAACAATGGGAAGTCCTGTTTCTTTTTTTGCTTGTATCAGTAATTTTAGGCCTTCTGTTCCTAATCCTTGAAAGGAATAGGGAGAAGAACGAGGTTTAAAAGCGCCACCACGAAGAATTTTTGCACCACTAATTTTAACAGATTTCGCAATTTCAAGCATTTGTTCTTCGCTTTCGATAGAACAAGGACCTGAGATCACGGTAAATGTATCAGGACCAATGTGCGTACCTTTTAAATTAATAATTGTATCTTCGGGATGAACGGTTCGGTTTACTGCCTTGTATTGCTCGGTAATGCGTTTTCCATATTCTACAATATTCGTGGTTTCGACAATATGCTCCATATCTAAGAGGGCAGTATTTCCCAGTAAGCAAATGGCAGTATGTTCCGTTCCTTTGCTACAAAATGTGGAAAATCCCTTATCTTCAAAATGAAGAGAAAATTGTTTGATTGCTTCTTCACTTGCATCTGATTTTAAAATAAATACCATATTTACCTCTCTTTCGTAGCAGAAATGGCTGCTACAATCTTACTATAATCTTTTACGTGATTTGTTTCGACCCCAGAGCTAATATCAATTGCCCATGGATGATAACAATGAATAGCTTCCGAAATGTTTTCGGGTATTAAACCACCTGCTAATATCATAGGTTTTTCAAAAGTAGAAATAAGTGACCAATCAAAACTTGTGCCAGTTCCATATCCATTGTCTAAAAGAATACGGTCAGCGGAAGAATTCTTGGCATAGGAGATATCCGCTTTATTTCGTATGCAAAAGGCTTTCCATATTTCTGTGTTGGGGAGAAGTGTTTGTAAATTGAATAGGTATTCTTCATTTTCTTCTCCATGAAGTTGTACGATATCAATAATCTGTTCTGTGATACATGTTTCTATGAATTTTGGCTCTGCATTTACAAAAACGCCGACGGAAAGAATGGAAGGATCAAGTTGTTGCTTAAAAGAAAGAGCTTGTTCTTTGGATAGATTGCGGTGGCTTTTAGGAAAATTCAAAATAAATCCAATGAAATCAGGTTTGGCTTGATTGACATAAGAGATATCTTCTTGGCGAAAAAGACCACAAATTTTAATTTTTGTCATAAGAATAACTCCTTAATTTTTGTATAAAGGTTGATATATTATCACATTTCATAAGTGCTTCCCCAATTAAAAGAGCATTTGCTCCACTTTTAAAAAGAGAAATACCATCTTCTGGAGTTTTAATTCCACTTTCTGCAATAAACAAGACGTCCTTTGGTATTTGGTCTCTTAAAAGTGGGGTGGTGGATAAATCTTCAGAAAAATCATATAGGTTACGATTGTTAACACCAATAATTCTTGCACCTGCACGAACGGCTGAATCGATTTCTTCTGCATTATGTGTTTCTACAAGCGCGGAGATACCAAGCGTATCGCAAATTTGCAAATATTCTTTTATGGTATCGGTATCAAGAAGTGCACAGATTAAGAGAACGGCATCGGCACCGAATACTTTTGCTTGATAAATTTGATAGGGATCCACGGTAAAATCCTTTCGTAGCATGGGAAGAGAAACAAATTGGCGGATTTCTTGAAAAATGGAATCACTACCTAAAAACCATTTTGGTTCGGTAAGTACTGAAATACAAGTGGCTTTAGCTTGTTCATACGCTTTTGCAATGGAAAGGTAAGGAAAATCTTCGGAAATAACTCCTTTTGAAGGGGATGCTTTTTTTACTTCACAAATAATAGAAGCGGTGTCTTTTTTTAAAGCGTTTTCAAAAATAAAAGTACCTTTTGGTAAAGCGTAGGCGTCCCTTTTAATTTTTTCGAAGGGGGTTTCTAATTTGTCTTTATTTACACGGATTTTTGCATAAGCAGCTAATTCATCTAAAATCATAGGATTCTCCTTTCTACATGTTTATTCTTTATTAGAAAATGTAATAAAGTCATCTAAGGTACGTAAAACTTTTCCGGAGTCAATAACCGTTTCAATTTCATGAATGGCATCCCGAAAGGAAAGATTGTCTTTTGCAATATATAATGCAGCAGCCGAATTGATGACAACGGCATTTCTTCTTGCACCTTTTTCACCACAAAAAATTGAACGTAAAATAGAAGCGTTTTCGTTTGGATCGCCACCGACTAAATCTTCTTTTTTACATAGAGCAAAGCCAAATTCTTCAGGGTTAATTTCATATTTTTTATAAGAACCATTTCGCACTTCACATACCTTTGTAGGTGCACTCATAGAGATTTCATCTAAACCATCGGTTCCATAAACAACCATACATTTTTTAACACCTAAACGAAGGAGCACTTCTGCAAGTTGTTCTACGAGAGATTCATCATATACCCCCAATAGTTGCATATTTGCTCCAGCGGGATTGGAAAGTGGTCCTAGAATATTAAATATGGTACGAATAGCAAGTTGCTTTCTTACTGGGGCAACATACTTCATAGCGAGATGATATTTTTGTGCAAAAAGGAAGCAAATACCAACGCGATCTAAAAGTTCCTTGCTTTTTTCAGGAGAAACTGCTATGTTCACACCAAGTGCTTCTAAGACATCTGCAGCTCCACATTTACTAGAGGCGGCACGATTCCCATGTTTTGCAACGGGAACACCTGCTGCAGCTAGGACAAGAGCAGAAGCGGTAGAGATATTAAAGGAATTCGATTTATCACCACCAGTACCGACGATTTCCAAGACATCTTTATCATGCAAAAGTTTTAATGCGTGATTACGCATGCCTTTTGCGGAGCCCGTAATCTCATCAATGGTTTCCCCTTTCATGGATAGTGCCACAAGGTAAGCTCCAATTTGAAGTTCCGACACTTCTCCACTCATAATTTCGTTCATAACTTCTTCTGCTATTTCAAAAGAAAGATTTTTTTTACTTGTGAGTTGAATAATAGCTTCTTTAATCATTTATGTTACCTCCAAAAAGTTTGCGATCATAGTTTTTCCGTGCGGTGTTAATATGGACTCGGCATGAAATTGAATACCATAAACAGGATAAGTTTTATGTGTGACAGACATGATTTCATGGTCCTTTGTCATAGAAGTAATGCATAGTTCTTCTGGCATTGTGTCTTCTACTGCAGCCAGCGAATGATACCTAGCAACAGTGATTTTTTTAGGAAGGCCTTTAAAAAGACCAGTGGGTTCCACTTCTATCTCAGAAGTTTTACCATGCATTAATGTTTTGGCATAAGATATCGTTGCGCCAAAAGCTTCGCAAATTGCTTGGTGACCAAGACAAACACCTAGGATAGGAAATTGGCCTGCCAATTCTTTGACAATAGAAATACATATACCGGCATCACATGGTTTTCCTGGACCAGGGGAAAGAATAATATGGGATGGATTTAGAGTTTGTATTTCTTCAATGGAAATTTGGTCATTTCGAATCACTTTGATATTTGGATTGATTTCGCCAACTACTTGATACAAATTATAGGAAAAACTATCATAATTATCAATTAATAAAATCATAATCATTCACCTCCAATACATTAACTACCGCTTTCGCTTTGTTGATACATTCCATATATTCATTTTCAGGGACAGAATCTGCTACAATTCCAGCACCAGAACGGACAAAAACTTTTCCGTTCTTTTTAAAAGCAAGACGGATTGCAATGCAAGTATCAATGTTACCACTAAAATCTATATAACCAATTGCTCCGCCATAGATACCACGTTTATTGTTTTCCAAGGTATTTATCAGCTCACAGGCCTTAATCTTTGGAGCACCAGAAAGTGTTCCAGCAGGTAAAATGGCATCAACAGCATCTAAGGCATCTTTCTCTTCTTGTAATGTGCCATGAACGGTAGAGCCGATATGCATAACATGAGAAAAGCGTTCAATAGACATATATTTTTCAACAACAACACTTCCAAAAGTGCTGATTTTACCAATGTCGTTTCGTCCTAAGTCAACAAGCATATTATGTTCGGAACATTCCTTTTCATCTGCTAACAATTCTTTTTCGAAAGCGAAATCTTCTTCAGGAGTTTTCCCTCTTGTCCTTGTACCAGCGAGTGGAAAGGTAGAAACTTTACGGTCTTCAACCTTTACTAAGGTTTCTGGAGATGCACCTGCAATTTCGATTTCGTCACTTGAAAAATAAAACATATAGGGCGAAGGATTAGTCTTGCGTAAGGAGCAATAGGTATGAAAAAGGCTACCCTTGTATTTTGCAGACCAACGATTGGAAAGAACTACTTGAAAAATATCGCCTTCAAAAATATGATGCTTTGCTTTTTTTACCATATCGCAATAAGTTTTTTTGTCGAAAAGGGGAGAAAGCGGTTCTAGTAATTTCCCCGTAGGTTCTATTTTGGGGGTACCGGATTGAACGAGCTGTACGAGTTGATTTAATTCAAGTAAGCCTCGTTTATAATTTGTTTCTAAATTATCTGTTTTAATATTTACCAAACAAATGATTTTTTTCTCCAGATTATCAATAACAATCACCTTATTAAAAAGCATAAGGTCGACATCGTTAAATCCTTCTTCGTCATTCGCATTGAGATTCATCTGTGGTTCACTATACTTGATAAAGTCATAGGAAAAATATCCAACAAGACCGCCCGTAAACGTAGGAAGGCCAGGAATATGCGGACTTTTGTTTTCCGCAATAATTTGACGAATATACTTGTGCGGAGTTGCTTTTTCAAAAACAAAAGAAGTTCCACTTTTGATTTTTACTTGATGATTTTGACAAGTCAATTCTAGGTCTGGGTCAAATCCCAAAAAGGTATATCTTCCCCATTTTTTTGAGTCCTCCACGGATTCGAGTATAAAAACATTGTGACTGACACTTTTTAGAATGCGAAAAATCTCGGTTGGTTTTTTGTTGGAGTCAATCGAATAGCTTACAGGAATGCTTTGAAACGTTCCTGATTTTAAAATTTCTTTTGCTTCTGTTAGATTTGGATAATAATTCATCAGGTACCTCCTTTATATTTTTATAATAAAAAAACCCGTCCTAAACAGTTGAAAACTGTTAAGGACGAGTTATAATGAACCCGCGATACCACCTTACTTTATGGCTATGCCATACACTTTGCGAAATACTAACATATTTCCGACTACTGACGTAAGTCTTACGTCACAGAATACTCAGTTATAAAAATAACCTTTGACTGTGCCCTCCACGATCCATTTAATAAGTAGTAACTGTTTGGTTTTCAGCATCCCAAACTCTCTGTAAGTTCTGTTCCTATTTTTATCTTCGCTTCCACGGTTTAATTATGAAATTGTATATATAATACGAATGCGTCTCCAGGGGTTCGAACCCTGGACACCCTGATTAAGAGTCAGGTGCTCTGCCAACTGAGCTAGAAACGCAGATTTTGTATAGCAAAAATAATTATAATATAACCAAATGCTCTTTGCAAGGACTTTTTTATTTTTATGTTAAGACTTTGTAGTGGAAAGATACTCAAGTTCCATTCCACATTGGTTACTTAAGCCCTCATAAATCTTTTCTCCCTGCGCATTTAAAAGGATTACGTGGACATTTCCAGACAAACCTTCTTTAATTGTTGTATTCATAGCACCAAGTTTAGGCGCGAATAAACTTTTAGAAGATTGAAGGGAACCTTTAAGAAATAAGGTGTTATTCTTATTTTTTAATTTTAGGTGAAAGGATTTATTTGATAAAGTCAAAATCGTTAGCTTGGAACGATTGTAAGTGGCAAAACGATATTCTTTATCATGATGTAAAAAATTACAAATAAATCCATTAAAATGAAATAGTAGAAAGGGAATTTGAGCGGTAGAGAAAAAAAGGCTTACTTGGGAATCTGGGAAATGATTGGATTGTATCCAGATATATTTTTTTGGAAAGGAACGACCCCAATCTTTTTCTACATATCCTTTCCCACCTTCAAAATCAATAAGTTTTCCGTTTAGTGTTAATGATCCGTGGAGTGTATGGTTCATGCTTAAAATTGCATGATTGCATTCCATATAAGGTATATAGGAAAAAACCCCCATAATATTCGGCTGTAAGATAGAAGTTTGAAGGGGTGAAATTTGTTCAAAAACCAGATTACCATGAAGAGAAAAATTTGGAGTATCAAGGTGTAAAAACAGACCTTTTTTATGAAAAGAATTTTTTTGTATTGTAATCTCAAAAGGAGAATCAATGGCATGAAAAGAAGAAATTGGAAAATCCAAATTATAGGCTTCTAATCCATTTATATTGTGATAATATAGGCATTGAATAAAGCAGTGCGATTCGTTTGCATGAAAGCTAACTCCAGGAATTAGGCTGATTGTATGCAGACCATCTTTGGATACTTGCTTAAAATACCAGCCTTCAAAATAGTTTTTTGAATTTGTTTTTTTATGATAGCATTCTGGATATTTGTGTTTATTCATAAGTGCCTCCTTATAGAAACAAGTATACTATAAGTATAAAAAAAAAGAAATAAAAACACAATATATATGAAATGAACAAAAAAAAAGCGCTATATCATGCTGTTTTACAAGGTTTTATTTTGACATAAGATATGCGTTATGATA
The DNA here is from genome assembly GCA_041596215.1 of Lachnospiraceae bacterium. GTDB lineage: Bacteria > Bacillota > Clostridia > Lachnospirales > Lachnospiraceae > JBFHIZ01. The sequence goes on along the minus strand of JBFHIZ010000014.1, from coordinate 18,604 downwards.
AACTTAATTTTAGAAAAATAGGGTAGTTTTATCATAAAAAACAATATGTATTAAGAGGTGGGACCTTGGATAAATATGAATATAAACTTCGTGCAGAAGAAATAAGGGAATTGGTAAAAGAAAAACGATATCAGGAAGCACTTCCAATTGTAGAAAACATCGATTGGAATCGTGTTCGTGGTGCATCGATGCTTACCATAGCGAGTGAGGTGTATAAAGCAAATGGTAAATTTGAGCAAAGTCGGGAAATTTTATTGTTAGCTTATGAACGTCATCCAGGAAAAAGATCCATTATTTTTTCCCTTTGCGAGCTATGTTTAAAAATGGGTGATTTTATTGCTGCAATCAAATATTACAAAGAATTTGTAAAAGTGGCAACTAGAGATAGCAGAAGGTATATCTTACAATATAAAATTTACGAATCACAAGATGTTAGTTTAGAAGAAAGAATTGCAGTGTTAGAGGAATATAAAAGGCATGATTATCGAGAACGTTGGGCATATGAACTTGCGTATTTATATCATCGACAGGGTTTGCCGACAAAATGTGTTGAAGAATGTGACGAACTTATTGTTTGGTTTGGAGAAGGAAAATATGTAAAAAAAGCAATGGAATTAAAAATGCTTCATCAACCACTTACTTCAGTACAACAAGAAAAATATAAACGAATCACACAAAACAATCAAAGTGGAGTGGTTTCTTCACAAACGGATGAATTGGATATTAAAGTTAAAACAATGGATATGAGTAAATATAATACGATTAATCTCCAGCAGGAATTAGCAGAGTGTATGCAAGAATTTATGCGTGTTACGGAAGATGCGGAAGAAGAAAATCGCAAACCATTGTATAAGGAAGAAACAGAAACCTTTTTTGAACCAAAAGAAGAACAAGCGAAACAAGAGGAACAAACGTTAGATACTGGCATGAAAGAGATTCGTGTAGAGGATGAAGTAAATGCGAATGTGTTGTATAAATCAGATGAGATTAAGCAAGAGGTAGATGCAGGGGCGGATAAGGTTAATAGAAACGAAGAAGAACAAAATAGAAGTTTTGAGGATGAAAAATTAGAAGTAAAAGATGCAAAGATAGAAAATTTACTACATCAAGAATATGATGGACAAATTAGCTTGGTAGTTGCAGAAAACAAAATGGAACAACAGCAATTAGATGTTCAAATTACAGGGCAGCTCTCTATTAAAGATATACTTCTTGAATGGGAGCGAATGAAGAAAAAAAATGAAGAAAAAAGAAAAGAAGATGTACGCCAAAGAGTTATGGAACAAACTTGCGATATGTTTTCGGAATTTGATGCTGCCACAAAGGCAGAAATTCAAGCAGATTTAAAACGTTTAGCAGATGGAATCACTTCCGCAGAATATGTAAAAGAAATGGAAGAAGAGGATGCGGCAACAACAAATGAAATCCTAGAGGAAGAACAGGGTATTGCTTTAGAAGCAAAATTCGATCCGATTGAAGTGCCAGAAAGCAAAGACCATATAGAAGAAGGAATAGTAGAAATAAAAGAAGTAGAGCTACAAGAAGAAACAACAGAAGAAGAAGCCACTGCAGAAGAAGTAGAAATGGCAGAAGCCATAACAGAAGCTACAGGATCCACAGCAGAAGAAGCAGAAACGGTAGAGGCCACTGCAGAAGAAGCAGAAACGGTAGAGGCCACTGCAGAAGAAGCAGAAACGGTAGAGGCCACGGTAGAGGCCACGGCAGAGGCCACAGCAGAGGCCGCAGCAGAGGCCGCAACAGAAGTTGAAACAGAAGAGATAAAAGAAATAGAAGCAATCGAAGATGCCAATATGTTTGATGAAGAAGAGATAATGGAAGATACTTCAGAAGAACGAATGGAGCAGCCTGCAAGAAATACAAAGGGAACATGCAGCGATATTACAAAAGCTTTTATTTCAGAAAGAGATACGCAAAACTTTCAAAAAGAGGTTCAAAAAGAATTAAAGAAACAGGAAAAACAAGAGAAAAAACGACAGTTGTCTGCACCAGAAAGAAAGCTATTTGGATCCTTTGTCCAGACAAAGGAAGCAAAAAGGCAAATCATTCATATGATAGATCAAATAAGTCTTACTTCATATACGGGAAATGTTATTATAACTGGAGAAATTGATAAAAGAACATTTGATTTGGCAAAATGTGTCGTAAAGCAACTACAAGCTATTGATAATTCGTTCTCAGGAAAAGTGGCAAAAATAAGTGCGGGTGTTCTTAGAGAAAAAGGGTTTGAAAAAACGGTAGACCGTTTGTCTAATGGTGCAATTATTGTTGAACAAGCAGGTATGTTTAACAAAGATGATATAAATGAATTGAGAAAGGCATTACAAAGAGAAGAAGTTAAAGTATTGATGATTCTCATTGACCATGATCGCGCAATTAATCGATTACTTACTAGAAATGAATGTATTATAAATGAATTTAATGCGCGCATTGATATTACAGAACTTGATAACGATTCTTTGGTTGCATATGGAACAGAATACGCGTTGGAGAAAGAGTATACAATTGATGAAATGGGAACACTCGCTTTATACTCGAGAATTGCAGATTTACAAACATGTATTCATGCAGTTGATACAAAAGAGGTGGAAGAAATTGTAAACAAAGCAATTGATTCTGCAAATCGAAAAATACCGAAACACTTTTTTCAAGTACTGTTTAATTCCCGATACGATGAAGAAGATCGAATCATATTAAGAGAAAAAAACTTTCTATCATACTAGGGGGATAAAAGATGGCAAATGCATTAGAAATATCAAAAGAAGATTTATATCTTTTTGGGCAAGGAACGCATTACGAAATCTATAAAAAAATGGGTGCACATCTTACTGAGGTTGATGGGAAAAAAGGAGCGTATTTTGCGGTTTGGGCACCGAATGCAAAAGAAGTTCATGTCATTGGAGAGTTTAATGATTGGAACGAAGAAACACATCCACTTAATAGATTAGGTGAAATTGGTATATATGCTGGATTTATTTCTAATGTAAAAGAAAATCAAAATTATAAATTTTTAATTACGACGATGGAAAAAGAGAAACGATACAAAGCAGATCCATTTGGAAATTATGCAGAATATCGACCAGGAACGGCTTCTAAGATAACTGATCTTTCTAACTTTAGTTGGAAAGATGATGACTGGATGTTACAAAGACAAGAAAAAAATACATTTACAGAACCCATGTCAATCTATGAATGCCATATTGGATCTTTTATGCGACATCCAAATGGAGAGAAGGAAGGCTATTATACCTACCGAGAGTTTGCAGATAAAATCGTATCATATTTTAAGGAAATGCCCTATACACATGTTGAACTAATGGGAATCGCAGAACATCCTTTTGACGGATCTTGGGGATATCAAGTGACTGGTTATTATGCACCAACATCTAGGTATGGTACACCTCAAGATTTTAAGTATCTAGTGGAAACACTTCATAAGAATGGAATTGGAGTAATTTTAGATTGGGTACCAGCACATTTTCCAAAAGATGCACATGGTTTGGCTGAATTTGATGGAAAGGCTTTATTTGAACATCCAGATCCTAGAAGAGGAGAGCAACCTGACTGGGGAACGAAAATCTTTAACTATGAAAGAAGTGAGGTGTCAAATTTTTTACTTGCAAATGCACTTTTTTGGGTGGAACAGTTTCATATTGATGGACTTCGAGTAGATGCCGTCGCATCTATGTTATATCTGGATTATGCAAAGCAAGAAGGAGAATGGTTACCTAATAAATATGGTGGAAATGAAAATCTTGCTGCAATTGAATTTTTTAAACATTTAAATTCCGTAATGAAAGCTCGAAATCCAGGGGTGCTTACGATAGCAGAAGAATCAACGGCATGGCCAAAAGTAACAGGATCTCCAGAAAATGGAGGGCTTGGATTCTCTTATAAATGGAATATGGGATGGATGCATGACTTTTGTGAATACATGAAATTAGATCCCATTTTTCGAAAAGATGAACATTATAAAATGACATTCGCAATGAGTTATAATGAAAGTGAAAGATACATATTGCCGCTTTCTCATGATGAAGTTGTTCATTTGAAATGTTCCTTAGTAAATAAAATGCCAGGATATTTGGTGGACAAATTTGCTAATTTGCGATTGGGATATACCTATATGTTTGGACATGAAGGTAAAAAATTATTATTTATGGGTCAAGATTTTGCGCAACTCCGAGAGTGGTCAGAAGATAGAGAATTAGATTGGTATCTTTTGGAAGATGAAAAACATAAGGGGATACAACGATATGTAAAAGAATTGCTTTTACTTTATCGAAAGTATGCTTGTTTATATGAAATAGATAATAGTTGGGATGGATTTCAATGGATGAATGCAGACGATGCAGAACGAAGTATTTATTCTTTTGTAAGAAGAGCAAAAACGGAAACGCGAGAATTATTATTTATAATAAATATGACACCCATTACACGCGAGAATTATCAAATCGGAGTTCCTAAAAAAGGCGAATATAAATTACTGTTAAATAGTGAAGAGATTTGTTATGGTGGAACAGGGAAAAGAATACCGGCTCAATTGAAAGCAAAGTATGGTCCTTGTAATAATCAACAACAAAGTATTCAATTTGATTTACCGGCATATGGAGCAGCTATATTTGAATATTAAAAAGGAAACTAGATGTAATGCATCTGGTTTCCTTTTTTGAAGTTCAAATTTATGCAAATACAAAACACGGGATAAGATTTCTTTTAGGGGTTAAGAAAAAAGAAATAAAGCCGAAATATATAGTACAAAAAAGAATGTATGGTAATTGAAAAGATAGGGAGTGTTATATGAGAATTCAAGAGCATATAGGAAACCAATCGAACCTTCAAGATGCCGTTACAACTTCAAATGGAGCTTTCCTTATATCTAATTTATCGATACCAAAGGAAAGAGAGATAGACATATCGAGCATAGTTATGGATGACGAAGCTTATAAAGGTCAAGGAATGACCACGAAAGACGTTATGCAAGAAGCAGGGGAACAAAATGTTTCCACACTTCGTGACTATATGACCGTTATGTCTAATTTTATGTCTGACGAGGATTATGCTACGCTCGTTAAAGAAGGAAAAAATCCAGGGAGTATGCAAACGACAGAAATGGTTACGAGTTTGGATAAAATAAAAGCTACACTTGCACAGGCGGGGGTGGAAATCGAAGGTTTTACGGATACATTGGATCGTGCAACATTAGAAGAAATATTTGGTGATTCCATGCGTGCAGAAATCAGTTCTTTATTGAAAAAAAAGGATTTGCCAGTAACAAAAAGTAATGTAGAATCAGTAACGGAAGCTTTACATGAAGGTACTTCTTTAACAAAAATCGATGAGGAAACAACAAAATATATTGTTAAAAATAATAAAGAATTGACGATTGATAATATATATAAATCGCAATTTAGTGCTGGAGGATCAACAGGAAAAGTTGCAAAAGGATATTATCGAGAAGAATTTGCTGGATATTTAAGCAAAAAATCGGATTCTTTGAACTGGGATACGATCGCACCACAAGCGAAAGAAATTATTGAAAATGCAGGGTACCAATGTACGGAAAAAGAATTAGAAGATGCAAAATGGTTAGTAAAAGAAGGCCTTCCGTTAAATGTAGAAACGTTTTCGAAATTGCAAGAAATAAAAGGGATTGAATTTCCATTGGATCAAATAGCGTTATTAGATCAGATTACAAATGCGATGGGAAATCAAAAAAATGCAAAAAACACATTGCTTACTGGAGAAAGAAATATAGCAGAAGAAGCAAAACGAATAAAAGAAGAAGTGAATGCCATTCCTGAAGAGGCAGTAAATATGCTTCCCAAAAATTCGAAAATAACCATTGAAAAGCTTTTACAAATAATTGATGTTGGCGAAATGTATGAATCAGAAAACATGAATACTACAGCAATGCGACAGTTGGAAGAAATTAGACTTTCCATGAGTGTGGAAGCAAATTATCGACTTTTAAAATCGGGATTTTCAATAGAAACCGAATCACTAGAACAAGTAATTGAACAATTGAAAAATATAGAGCAAGAAAAGATAGATAGGGAACAATTTTCTAGCGTTCAACGAAGTACATATAAAGAAACCATAGAAAAGACAGAAGCATTATCATCTCTTCCAATCGCAATGCTTGGGAAATTTGTCAGACCAAATTTTGCGGAAAACATTAATATCATATATGAAGAAGGCGTCTCGCTACAAAATAAGTACCAATTAGCAAATGAAAAATATGAACCTTTGTTAACGGAAATAAGAACGGATTTAGGTGATTCCATTCGCTTGGCGTTTGCAAATGCAGAAACGTTGGTAGAAGAATTAGGCTATGAAAATACGAAGGAAAATCAGAAAGCAATTCGTATACTTGGATATAATCAAATGGAATTATCGGCAGAAAATATTTTTAAAGTCAAGGAAGCCGATTTAATGCTCACAAATTGTATTTCAAAAATGACACCAGAAAAAGTGTTTCAACTAATTAAAGATGGCATTAATCCATTGGAATTGGGATTTGAGGAGTTAGAAGAAACATTAGACCAATATGAAGCTTCGGAAAATGAAAAGTGGAATCAGTATGCAAGATTTTTACAACATATGGAAAATAAAAATGAAGTTTCTGAGGAAGAAAAGGAAGCATATATTGGAATTCATCGTCTTTTGCGGCAAGTAGAAAAAACAGATGGAGCGGTTATCGGGAGCTTGATAAACCAGGGAGCTGAAATTTCACTGAAAAACTTACTTACCTCTGTTCGAACGAGAAATCGCGATAAAATGGATTATGAAATCAATGATGAATTTAATGGAGTCGAGGCTGAAAGATCAGGAAAACACACCATCACTGAGCAAATAGAAAATTATTATAATAAATTGTTAGTGAAAATGTCGGATCAAATGGAAACCAAAAATCCAACTACCTTACAGATTTCTTTCGATATGACACTGGAAAAATTTGCAGAAACCATAGAAGATTTCCCGAGTATTTATGAAGAAACAGAAGGAATACTAGCAAGAGAAGCTAAAGAAATGCGAGAAACCATGCAGGCAACAGACGATATGGTTTATAAGAATCTTTTGGCATATGAGTTGCCAGTTACAGCAGATAACATAAGTGCCTTGTCATCAATGATGAATCAAAGAGGTTCCATGTATCGTAATCTTTCGAAAATGGAAAAGGAATTAGAAGAAAATGATTCCACAAGTGATTTTGAGGAGACATTGCAACAAATTACAGATTCTTTTACAGATCAAGAAGAAACAATGCAAGCGTATGAAAGTTTACCATTGCTTATGAAGAAAATTACTGCAAAAGCAATGGAAATTCCTGAAATAGGTAAAATCGACCAAAAAGCAATTTCACTTTTATACAAACAAGTTTCACTAACTACAAATCTTGCCAAAGAAGAAAATTATGAAGTTCCCCTTATGATAGGTGAAGAGTTAACCTCTATTAATTTAAAGATAATTCATCAATCGCAGGAAAAAGGAAAACTATATATTAGTACAAATACAGAATTTTATGGAGAATTAATTGGAGAGTTTTCTATTACACAAGAGGAGATGAAAGGTTACTTGATGGGAGAAAAGGAAGATGCAAAGGAAGCACTTAGCAAAATGGCAGCTAGTATGGAATTTACATTATCTGAAGACGGGAAGTCAAAAGTTGAGATTGATGTAATAAGTAGTAACAATATGCAAAAAAACATGTTGTTAGACCAAGTTCCAGAGGATAAAGAGCAAAAAACAGTATCTACAAAAGAAATATATAGAATGGCAAAGACATTTTTAGGTATGATGCAAAAACAATGGTAATGATAATTTATAAATAGCAAACATAGATAGGAGATTTTATGAAAATTAATTTTAATATGTCGGCAATTATAGCAAGTAACGAATTAAACAAAAGCGATGACAAGTTGAGTAAATCCTTAGAACGATTATCCTCTGGATTAAAAATAAATCATGCAAAAGATAATCCGGCAGGGCTTGCCATGTCAAAGAGAATGAATGCGCAAATTATTGGAATTGATCGTTCCACACAAAATGCAAATGATGGAATTTCCGTAATTGAAACGGCGGAAGGTGCATTAAGTGAAATACAAGAAATGATACAAAGAATGTCTGAATTATCAGTAAAAGCGGCAAATGGGACAATGCTTGATGATGATAGAGAGAACATCCAAGAGGAAATTGATCAATTAAAAGATGAAATTGAAAGACTTTCTTCGGATACGGAATTTAATGGAAAACCACTTTTAGATGGAACCTTTACATTTAAAGCTTATGCCGATCAATTGGGTGTAAAAGTTCAGACTTGCTCAGAAGATGTTATTGAAAAAGATTATGTGATTAGTAGTATAGATGTATATGATGCATTTGGAGATTTATTAGATCCACCAAGTGTTGTTTTAAAACAAGATGGTTCTGCAGATGCATTTCCATCAACTGTAAATATCTCGTATAAGGGAAGTACGGCAATCTTAGAAGGTGCGGATGGATTTGAAATGAAGATCGATTTGGATGCGGATGTAATTGGGACAGCAGGACTTACGGATGTTACAATTTCGGCAGCAGGAATTGGAGCAATGCGATTACAAATTGGATCAAATCAAGGACAAATATTAGAACTAGATATTCCAGGAGTAAATGCATTTAATTTAGGAATCGATGAACTACAAGTTTCTACGGAAGCATTTGCCGCAGAAGCAATTGAAGCAACAAAATATGCAAATGAAGTAATTTCCAAAATGCGTGCACGACTTGGTGCATATCAAAATCGATTGGAGCATACCATTTCCAATCTAGAAAGTACGGAAGAAAATATGACTTCAGCTTATTCTAGAATTATGGATGTAGATATGGCAGAAGAAATGACAGAATATACAACACAGCAAGTATTGACGCAGGCAGGAACATCCATGCTCGCCCAAGCAAATGAAAGACCACAACAAGTATTGCAGTTGCTTCAATAGAGAGGAACCAATATGACAGATGAGAAAAAACAAGAGTTTACCTTGAAAATTACGCAGGCAAACCGAACGCAAATGGTAGTTATCATCTATGATATTTTACTTGAATATCTAGAGGAAGCAAAAAAAGCAGTAGAAGAAAAACAAGTAGATGAATTCAAACATGCAATAAAACATGCAAGAAATTGTATGCAAGAATTAATGGATTCCCTACATTTGGAATATGCGTTAGCTACGAAGTTAGTACAAATATACTTATATTTAAATCGAAAATTAGCTAGTGCAGATGTAAAAAAAGAAGGCGAATCAATTGAAGAAGTAAAAAAAATAATACAGAAATTGCGGGATGCATATAAGGAAGCGGCAAAAACCGATTGCAGTGATTCTATTATGGGGAATACGCAAAGTGTATATGCAGGATTAACTTATGGAAAAGGGACGCTAAACGAAAGTGTGGAAAACCCAAAAGAAAATAGAGGATACTGTGTATAATATTTTTGGCAACGTGATGACAGATATGTCATCACGTTGTTTAAATTTAACAAAGAAATGTTTTAAACAAAAAGTATATTTACAAATAAAATAAACAATATTATAATTTTTATTACAACATGTTGTAGTCAAATCTAATTATCGTAGTTATTTCTTGTTAGGGTCCTAACAAAAATTCAAAAATGAAACCTGAGGAATAATGTATTTATTAAACAATCAAATGATTATTATTGCTATTTATATGGGTGGAGCCACAATTTTAGATATTAAAACTAGAAAAGTTCCCAATGTATATATTTTATGTGGAATGGTATTTGTCTTTTGTTCAAAAAATATAAGTACTTACTTTACCCAAATGATTTTAGTCTGTATTTTATTACTTCCGTTATATGGTATGCAAATAATTGGTGCAGCAGATGTAAAACTAGCGTGTGTAATAGCAGGGGGGAGTTCTGCGTTGTTGGCAATGCAAATGGTTATAATTGCATTACTTATAACAGCATTTGCGGCAGGAATCATAAAAATTTATTATCTCTTGATAAGGGAAAAGATAAAGTTTAAAAAGTTTCCATTTACCCTTCCTCTATTGCTTGCTTTATTGAACCAAATGGGAAAATGAAGGGAGAAAATTTGAAAAAAAGAATTTTAGCAATTGTCGATGATGAAAAAAGATATGCACAACTTCTGTATGAATTTTTATATGCAAAATTTCCCGTTCCCATGCAGTTACTAATATTCTCGGAAGTTAGTAAATTCAAAAAATTTGCAATTTCTAAAGAAATAGAAATTGCATTAGTAGCACAACATCTTTATTCAAGAACAGTAAAATCAGTTTCCCTTAATAATTGTTATATTCTACAAGAAAAAGGAAAAGAAATAAATTTGCCTAGTATTTATAAGTATCAAAGTAGTAATGCAATTTTAAAGGAACTAATTTCATTATATGCAGACTCGAAAAATGTAGTGGAAATATCTGGGAAAAAGAAAGCAGAGGTCATTGGAATCTATTCTCCGGTAGGGAGAAGCGGACAAACCACGTTTGCATTGTTTTTAGGAAAGTTATTGGCACAAAAAAAACGAACTTTATATATTAATCTAGAACCATTCTCAGGACTTGCATCCTATCTTTCTGTTTCTACGAAAAACAACCTATCGGATTTATTATATTATCTCAATTATGAAGAAGAAAAATTTGTATATAAACTAGCCAATATGGTGGAATATTTTGGAAACTTAGAATTCATTCCGCCAACAGAATCATTTCTTGATCTTCATACCATAACAATAAAGGAATGGGAAAAACTTATAAAAATTATTCAAACCAAAACAGAATATGAGTATTTAATTCTAGATTTATCGGAATGCATTAATGGTTTGTTTGGGTTATTGCGAATGTGTAATCGTATCTATTCTTTAGTAAAAGAAGATAGGATGGCTCAAAATAAAGTTGTGCAATATGAAAAATTATTAAAGTTATTAGAATATGAAGATGTATTAGGAAAAGAAAAAAGAATTCTTACTCCAGAATTTAAAGCAATGCATATTATTCCAGAAGAACTTGCTTATAGCCAAGTGGGTGGTTATGTAAAAAAAATATGGAAAGAGGATTTTGATGAAGAATTATGAGGAAATCAAACAGAAAATTCGAAATCAAATCATAAAGGAAGTGCAAAGTAGTACAAGTAAAACAGAAAAGGATGATTGGGTTCAAGAGCAAATCGATGAAGCTATTTTAAAAGAAAGCAAAGAAATGTATTTTCCTTTAGAAGAAAAAAGAAAAATGAGTAAGCAAATTTTTTATGAATTAAGAAGGCTACCTTTAATTCAGGAGTTGTTAGAAGAAGAGGATATCACAGAGATAATGATTCATGGTACGGAACATATTTTTATCGAAAAAAAAGGGAATTTATATTTATGGAAGAAACATTTTACAAATGCGCAAGTACTTGAAGATATGATTCAAAGAATGGTCGCGGGATGCAATCGTGTAGTAAATGAAGCAAATCCAATTGTCGATGCAAGACTTATGGATGGGTCGAGAGTAAATATTATGTTACCACCAGTTGCTATCAACGGTCCTATTGTTACAATTCGGAAATTTTCAAAAAATTCATTTACAATGGATAAACTCATTTCAATGGAGGCAATTTCAAAAGAGGTTGCAGAATTTTTAAAGACAGTAGTTATTGCAGGATATAACATTCTAATAAGCGGAGGAACAGGTTCTGGAAAAACGACATTTTTAAACGCATTATCGCAATATATACCAAAAGACGAGCGAATTATTACGATTGAAGATAGTGCAGAGTTACAACTACAAAATCATCTTAACATAGTTCGTCTGGAAACAAGAAATGCAAACGTAGAAGGCTGCAATTCGATTTCTATACAAGCATTAATGAAAGCTTCGTTACGCATGCGACCAGATCGAATTATTGTTGGAGAGGTAAGAGGCAAAGAAGCGGTGGATATGATTCAAGCAATGAATACAGGGCATGATGGCTCCCTATCAACGGGACATGCAAATTCAGCAAAAGATATGCTTTCAAGATTAGAAACTATGATGTTAATGGGCGTTGATTTGCCTTTGTCTGCAATTCGGAGGCAAATTGTAAGTGGAATTGACATTCTTGTTCACTTAGGAAGGCTTAGGGATAAAAGTAGAAAACTGTTAGAAATTGTGGAAATAAAAGGATTAGAAGCTGGAGAGATTTCGCTTCGAACAATATTTCGATTTGAAGAAAAGGGAAAGGGTTCACACGTAATTGGAACATGGGAAAGAACGAACGATCTTATCAGACAGGACAAATTAAGAAGAGCAGGGTTATAAAAAAAATAATTCTGTTAAGTATATTATTGACGATTTCAATTGCATACGTATTTTATCATGCCTATGCGGCTTGCTCGCTTTTTCCAATAGTATTCTTTTTCGTTAGAAAAATAGTGCTCGAGGAGGAAAAGAGAAAGGAATTGCTGAAAGAAAAAGAAATGTTTCAAGATTTTATTTTATCTTTGGCAGCTGCTTTGGAGGCAGGGTATGCAGTTGAGACAGCAATGGAATCAGTAAAGGAAGAGCTAAAATTGCTATATGGTGAAGAAAGCAGAATTGTGAAAGAATGCAAAGGTATTCTTCAAAAAATGGAAGCAAATTATTCCGTAGAAAACGCATTGGAAGAAGCGGCACAACGAATGAAGATAGAGGAAGCAATGATGTTTGCGGAGACGTTTAAAATTGGAAAACGTATTGGCGGAGATATGAATCGAATCATTATGGATACTTCACTAATTATTAGTGAAAAAATAGATACCGAAAAAGAAATTGAAAGTAGTTTAGCTGCGAAAAGATTTGAATTTCGAATTATGTGCATGATGCCTTTTATGATGATGAGCTATGTACATTTTTCTTCACCAAATTATTTTTCTACTTTATATCACACTTTTTTTGGTGTGGTAACGATGAGTGTTGTACTTATAATGATGAGTATTACCTATTTGCTTGCAAAAAAAATAATTCAAATTGAAGTATAAAGAGGAAATATGTTTTATAAAAAAAAAGAGACAAAAGTAGAGCAATTAAAACAATTATATCCAAATGAAAATGTACAAGTGATATTAAAAAAACAAAAAAGAAAAACAAAAAGAAAAATAGGATTTTTAATAGGTTTCTTTCTTGTTTTTCTAATAAGTTATCAAATGATATATAAAAATGGAAATGAGTGTATTACTGAGATTAAAAGAGGAGATAAGCAAGAAACGTCAGACGAAATTAAATTAATCGTAGAAGCAGATGGAATAAAACCTTATGAAATGAAATTGAAATTAGAAAACATGAAATATACGCCGACAGAAATTGAAGAATTGTATTTTGAGTTTTCTAGGGTATTAGAAAAAAACATGCTAGGAAAAAATGAAGCTTTAAATTTTGTAACGAGCGATTTGAATCTAATGGAAAAAATAGAGGGATACCCATTCCAAATTAAGTGGCAATCTTCAAATTATGAATTGGTCACACATACGGGAGAAATACTTGTAGAAAATATATTGAAAAATATGGAGAACCAAGTGACGATAACTGCAAACATCCAATATCTAACATTCGAAAGAGAAGTTCACTTTATTCTTACTCTTTATAAAAAAGAAACAAAGGAGGAAATGATTAAAAATGCAATTCAAATGGGATTACTCGAAATAGAAAAAAACACAAGAGAAAGTGAATATATGCAATTACCAGAGGAGATAGAAGGAATTTCTATTAAATGGAAAAAGAAAGAAAAAAATTATATTCTCGATATGGCGATCTTTGTTTCTGTTTTCATTCTTGCTTGGATAGTTGGCGAAAGAGAAAAAGAAAAAAGAGAACAAAAAAAAAGAAATCAAGAAATGAATTTTAGATATCCAGAAGTAGTTACAAAATTAACCTTATTACTTTGTGCAGGATACACCTTGCGAAAAGCTTGGGAGCAGGTTGCAGTAAATTATGAAAAGAGAAAAGAAAAGATATATGTATATGAACAAATGCTTTATACTGTCAGAAAAATGGAAAAAAGTGTATCAGAAGGAATTGCATATGAGGAATTTGGAAAACGATGCCAATTAGAATCCTATCGAAAATTGGGAGTATTACTTTCGCAAAATTTGAAAAGAGGGAATAAAAATGTGGTGGAACGAATGAAGGAGGAGGTAAGAAATGCATACAAAATAAGAAGAGAAAAAGCAAAAGAAATGGGCGAAAAGGCGCAAACAAAAATGCTATTACCAATGATGTTGTTATTTATAATAGTACTTTTTGTAATTGTAATGCCTATATTTATTTCGATGTAAAAAAAGTAGTCGGACTACTAGAAAGAGGGATATATGAAACGAATAAAAAAATTTTTAAAAGAAGAAGATGCGATAGGAACAATTGAATTAATATTAATACTGGTGGTTTTGATTGGATTAGTATTTATATTTCGTGACCAATTGACGGATTTGATGAATGCAATATTTAATGATGTGTTTGATTCGGCGGGAAGACTATCGTGAAAAATGCAAGCATAAGTATTTATTGCGCATTAATTTTACTGGTTTTATTTTCTTTTCTAATGACTTGTATTGAGGGTGCTCGAATAGAGGCAACAAAATTAAAATTTGCCTATGCGGTGGAGGCAGCAAGCTTGTCATGTATCGCGGAATATCAAAAGGAATTATTTGAAACGTATGATCTGTTATTTTTAGATGCAGCATATGGAGGGAACTATCAAGATTTATCATGTATGGAAGAACGATTACAGCAGGTATTTCAAGAAAACTGTACAAGAATAGAAGAAAATCCTTTAGTCTTTCAAAAATCAATATTTGGATTAAAAGAAACTGGAGTAGAAATTAAAAATATTCAAATTGCAACGGATGAAAATGGGGAAATTTTTAAAGAAGCAGCAATTGCTTATATGGAAAATAAGCTCGGAATTACGGAAGTAGAACAGTTAAAAAATGAATTCAAAGGATATGAAAATACGGGTTGTTTTTCAACAGAAATTGAAAGGGAACGAATAGAAACAGAAGAATTAATTAAAGAAAAAGCAGTTGTTCCAGTAAAAAATGAAGAAGGAGAATCGGAAGAAGAAATAATATGGGAATCGATTGAAGTAGATAATCCAGCAGATCAAATTAATCAGACAAGAAAAGGAATATTACATTTCGTTATAGAGGATTTAGAAACAATATCTACAAATATAGTAAATTTATCTTCTTATGCATCTCAAAGAAAAAATGGAGAAGGCATAAGAATATATGAAAACAAGAATGTTGTAGATTGGGGAGAAATTCTATTTATTGAATATATTTTAGAAAAAAGTGCAAATTATATAGAATCAGAAGAAGCTTCTTATTTAACATATGAGACGGAATATATTATCGCAGGAAAAGAAAGTGACATTGAAAATTTAAAAACGGTAGTAAATCGAATGCTTTTAATTCGAGAAACATTAAATGTGGCACATATATTAGAAGATGCAGAGAAAATGCAAGAATTAGAAGTATTATCCGCAGGACTTTCAGCAGTGATAACGCTTCCAGAATTACAACCACTCATAAAGTATTCTTTAGTACTTGCTTGGGGGTATGCAGAAGGTGTTTCCGATATTAAAAGATTATTAAACGGAGATAAAGTTGCATTTTATAAAACAAAAGAGGAATGGAAATTATCATTAGAAAACATGCTTAGTATGAGTATGGAAGAAGAAAAGGAAGACGACGAAGATGGAGTTACCTATAAGGAGTACTTAAGAATGCTTCTTTATTTAGAATCAGCAAAAAATAAAACAGTTAGAATGATGGATTTGGTAGAAATGAAAATTCGTGCAAGTGGATATGAAAATTTTCGATTGGACCTTTGTGTCAATGCGTTTGAGGTGCGTTTTGTTGCAAAGGATAAAAATGGAAAGCTTTATGAAAAAAAGAAAATACAAAGATATTAATGTGAGGTGATAAAAGGTGCCCTTTTTTGAAAAGATAGATAAAGTAAAAATAAGAAAAGGAGAAGCAGGCAATTCACTCCCTGAAAATTTAAATGCAAAGCAAACAAATCCCAAATACCCCCACAATAAAATTAAGAAAAAACAAAAAAGGGCATCTTTTATCACCTCACAAGAGAAACAAGCTTCCCTGGCAGTTGAAGCATCTTTAGCAATTCCTTTTTTTCTTTATGCAGTTTACATGTTTATTACTATAATTCAAGTAATTACATTGCAGAGCAAGATAGAAAGTGCTTTATATGAAACAGCAAAAGAAATGGCTCTTTATGGATATACTGTTGATAAAATGGGTGTTGATAAAACAAATAAATTATTATCATTATTTCTTGATGAAATATATGTGAAAAACAAAGTTGTGGAAGAAATTGGGAGAGATTATTTGGAAAAATCGGCAATAAAAAATGGCGCAACAGGGCTATCCTTTACATTTTCTGTGATTATGGAGGAAGATGATGCAATAGATCTTATCGTACAATATCGCATTGCTCCTAAATTTCAAATTCTTCCATTGGTAGAAATACCGATGACAAATCGATGTAAAATTCGAGCATTTACAGGTTATGAAAATAACCAAGAAACAACATGTGTGGAAGAAACAGTATATATTACTGAAAATGGCGAAGTGTATCATAAATCTTTGGCTTGTACGTATTTAAAAATGAACAAAATTTGTACAAAGATTGTATCGAATGAGGAAGTTTTATTTGAAGGGAAAAAATATAAACCATGCGAGTATTGTGTGGGAGAGGAAACAGAAGGTTTTGGTTATGTAACTTTATATGGTGAATGTTATCATAGTACACCTGCATGTAGCCGTATTGACAGAAAAATTCAAGCAATACCAATATCTGAAGTGGGGACAAGGAGGCCATGTTCAAAATGTTATTAACGGAACAATTAAAGATAAGCATTCTAGGGATACTTTTATTTGCTGGTGTATGGTTTGATATTTTAACAAAAAAAATTCCAAAATGGTATGCTTATTTCTATTTAGCAACAGGAATATGTTGTTTTGTTTTTTCTGAGAAAAAAGAAATTCACGAAATGATTATCGGAGGTTTTTTTGGTTTATTCTTTTTCTTGATTGCAAGAATTACGAAGGAAAGTGTTGGATATGGAGATGCTTATATAATGACAGGACTAGGATTTGCACTTGGAATAAGCTGCATTTTTACAGGGTTAATGATATCTTTGCTATGTATGTTGCCTATTACAAGTACACTTTTACTAATGAAAAAAGTAAATAGAAAAACAAAAATTCCATTTCTTCCGTTCTTATTTCTTGGAATCATGATGGAATTTGTCATGAGCGGAAGGATGACATAGGATGAAAGAAAGAAAAATAAAGGGATCGTTTACGATTGAAGCAACATATCTTACGGTATCTATTAATTTGCTAATAGGAATGATTGTTTCTCTCATACTGTCAATTTATAACGTAAGCATAATAACAGCAAGAGCAAATCTGTTATTGCTTGAATATAATCAAATTAAATATATGGACAATGAAGAACTTGAAAATATAATATTTGATGAAGCGAGGAAGAATTTAGAAGAAGGCATGGCGCCAACGGAACGTATTTTGGTGAAAACAGAAACGAATAGTAAAAAGTTAGAAATTTCCTATGTATTGAAATCATGGGTATCAAAAAACGTTTATGAAAATTTATTTTTAAAAGAAGATTTATGGGAATATAAAATAGAGGCAAAAAGCAATCGTATTCGTATAGAAGAAAGCTTGCGTTTGATGAAAAGAATAAGTCAAGGAAAGGAGGAATGACGATGGAAGAAACGTATGAAAGAAATTTGAAAAAAAATGAGATTGTTTTTGCAATGGAAGTATATGATACCAATGAAAATTATCAAGAAAGAATGCTATTAGAAAATCAAATTAAAGGTCTTTTACCGATGAAAATTACATATAATAATGAACGAAAAGAGTATCGATATGAAATCAGTAATTTAGTGAGTTTGGAAGAGATCGGAAAAGAAAGAAAAGTAGATTATAAGTTGTTAAAAAGCATATTAAAACAAATTGCGGAAGTTTTTCATACCTTGGACTGTTATATGCTAGAGGAAGAAAAAATACTTTTTCATCCGAGGTACATATATCTTGATAAAGAGAATAATAAATTACGGATGTTATTTTTGCCAGAACGAAAGGTGGAAGAAAGTGATTTTATAGAATTTACGGAATGCTTAATTCGAATGATTGACCAAAAGGACGAGTTGGCAGTATGGAGTGCATATTCGTTAGAACGAGATGCAAAAATGGTAAATTTTTCATATTTTTCTTTTTTAAATACAATGGACAAACAGGAAGAAGAAATTCTTAGGAATACGAAGGAAGAAATACAGGAAGAGAAAGTAGTAAAAGGGAAAAAAGAAAGTATGGAAAAACAAGAGAAAGAAAAAGAGGAAATAAAATTTCCAATTACGGGATGTATACGTTTGGGTATTGCTTTTGGACTTGCAGTTACTTATTTTGTGGCGGGTCATTTGATAAGTGGGAAATATGCATTTGAATATAAAAAGAGTATGGTTTTGATAGGAATATTAATGGCAATTACGATGGGTGCCATTATTTGGACAATTTATGATATG